>JAGVMG010000051.1 GCA_020053915.1 Parachlamydiales bacterium
ATCCTCGATTTTGGAAGGGTGCGAGGACAGGTCGATGTGAATAAGTCTCTCGAAAGACAAGCGTTGCTTACCTATGAGCAAACAGTGATCTCCTCGCTTAAAGATGTGGAGAGCGCTCTTGTGGCCTATTTTGAAGAGCAAAAGCGAAACGACTCATTACAGCAAAAAGTCGATGCAGAGCGCCGGACGTTGGAAATTATGCTGGATTTGTACGAAGTGGGACTTGCGAACGAAATCCAAGTCCTTCAAGTCCGTAGATCTCTTATCGATTCGGAAAGTCAACTTGTGGAAAGCGAGCAATCGCTTGCAGGTGATCTCATCGCCATCTACAAGGCGATCGGAGGCAACTGGACCTTGGAGTCTCAGCCCCCAGAAGAGCCAAGCTTGTGATGTGAGTTGTAGCTCTTCTTCTACATTGTTTCCAGTGTGATCAATGAGGTCTAAATTTTTCTTTTTTAAGAAAGGGTATTTTGAGTATCCTCCGCACCTCCAAATTGTGAGAAATCTCTTTGCGAGATTGAGAGGGATAGGATGATACGCTGTTTGATCGTTTTGGCCTGTTGCTTTTTAACAACCTCTGTTTTTTCAGACGAAGAAGCAAAAGAGGAATTTTTCCTTTCTACTCCTGAACAGGTTGCATCTCTTAGTAGTGAGCCGAGTTATCTTGTGGGTGGTTTGATCAGTCCATTAAGCGGGCAGCCCGTGTTAAGACAAACTGATTTGGTTGTTAACGGTGCTCAACGCATTGTTCTTAGTCGGACCTATATCCCACCTTACATGCCCTGTTTTTTTACTAAACAGAAGCACAACCAAAGAGAATGGGATAAACACGCTCTTTATGAGCATCTTGCTTATCACTACAAAGGATGGCAATTTTACCCTCATTTAAAACTCCAGTATACCCCTCGTTTTAAGGAAGTTCTACTCACAGACCCTAACGGAATGTGCCTGGACTTTCGTTTATCTGGCCCTAATTGTTCTGTAGCTACTCTCGCTTCTTTTCCCTATGGATTAAGCAACGCACCCGGAGATGTGCCTAGCGGCAGATATGATCCTAGAAATACACGTATTTCCTATGAAGATAACGGTAACAAAATTACTGTGTATGCAACAGACGGAACGGTTCGTTTTTATTATAAAAAAGGCTGGGCAAGTGAAACCGCGTTGCTATACCTCCTTGAAAAGGAGATTCTTCCCAATGGGAAAGTGCTTAAGTATTATTACACTGATCAAGGGCAACCCGACTATGTGGAAAGCTTGGATCCAAAGGAGAGATTTGCTTATGCCTCTCTCCGCATCAATGGATCCCCTTGGGAAGGCAGTTGTCACTTTAGCTCTTCTTTAGGAAGAACAGTTGACTATAACTACCAGAAGAGATCAATCCACGTCAAACTCAAAGAAAAACGCAATGGCAGAAAGATTAAGCGAGAGGGCAAATTTACATGCCCACCTATTCTCTCTTCTGTGAGTAGTCCTGCTTATCGACATGAATCTTTAGACTATTGCGGTAAATTTCTTTTAAGTTCTTACTCTGGCCAAGATGCTATTTTTACTACCTTACATACAGGTTTTGGAGAAGGAAGAGGGCATTACAGAGTTCATGCATTTCAGCTACCGGTAGGTCAGAATGATAGCTTTCAGTCTGTTTATGAGTTGTCCTACCATCCGCCTATTGCAGGCGATAGAGAAGGAACAACAACAGTCAAAAACAGCGATGGAACATCCATCGTTTATCATTTCTCTAAAAATCTCTTAATAACGTTAATTCAATATTTTGGGCAAGATGGAGGACTTAAGAAAGAAAAGGTCTTTTCTTGGGATGATAAGAATTGGCTGAAATTTCTTGAAATGCGAGATAATGAGAAAAACATCTTCTATCGAAAAGCGTTTGCATATGACCGTTATGGAAACCCGATTCTAGAGATTTTTACAAGCGATCTAACAGGGGGGGATCAGGAGACGTTTGCAACCAAAAGAGCCTTTTCTGAAGACGGAAGAAACCTTCTTTTAATGGAGGAAACTGAAGACGGAAAGGTTCTCTGTTTCTCCTATCTTTCCAATACCGATCTTGTCACTTCTAAACTGACCAAAGACGGCGACCAGATCATCCTACGAGAGTTTTCCGTCTATGATGATTGCAATAACCTCGTGCAAACCATCTCTGACGATGGGACCAGCGAAGATAGAGACAACCTATCCCAGGTTAATCAAAGGCTCATCACAACGTACATCCTACGCCAATCAGCCCCTTTCCTTCACATGCCAGAATGGATCGAAGAGACTTACTTAGAAGATGGCACCGAAAAACCTTTAAAAAAAAGCCATTTAGTTTACGACCAACAGGGCAATATCGCTCAAGAGGAAGTCTACGACGCAGAAGGGAAACATGCCTACACGATCTACAAGACTTATAACGAGCGTGGAGATGTTCTTGCTGAAACCAATCGCTTAGGGCGACAAGCTGTTTATACGTATGATGCGAGGGGGCGACTCGAAACTTCCCTCAACTTTTCTCATAGACTCCATACGACATTATTCCATGACACCAAAGGCAGGCTTAAGGCGCAGATTGAAAAAGGAGATGATGGCGTTGTCCACGAGACCTTTGCTGAATATGATTTCCATGATCGAAAAATTCAAGAGAGAGATTTTCTCCAAAATGAGACTCACTACACTTACGACCCACTGGTAAGTGATGTCATAAAGACCGATTTTCCTTTCATTAGTTCTATTGACGGACAAGCGAGCCCTGTTTCCACACTTTCAACCTATGATTCTTTTGGGCGAGAAATAACTAAAACAGACGCTAATGGAAATACCACTACTTATCGCTATAATGCTTACGGATCTTACATAGAGATTCTTCCTCCTCAAGGAGGAAGAGAAGCTTTCCGATATACGAAAAACGGGCAATTAAGTTGTCATACAGATTTAGATGGTCTTTCGATCTACTATAAGCGTGATGTTCTTGGTAGGACTCTTTCAAAGACATATGTCTCTTCCGATGGTAAAACTCTGGCAGAAGAGATTTTTACATACAATGGATTCAATCTCCTTACAGAAACTGATAAAGAGGGAAATTTAAAACAGTATTCGTATGATGGAGCTGGAAGAAAAATTCGGGAAGAGTTTTGCGGTCATATCACCGATTTTACCTACGATGCTCTCGGTTGGCTTGCTGCCACCTGCCAACATAATGGGGACAATACTCTCTTTACCATCTACACGCGAGATTTAGAAGGGAGAGTTTTACAGAAGCTTAAGACCAACACTTTTGGGCATACTCTCTATAAAATTAGCTATTCGTATGATGGAGACGGCAATCAAGAGACCATTACACGATATATCAATGGAAAAGATGCTGTTGACACGTTTTCCTATGATTCTTTCTGTAGGCCCATCCAATATCAAGATGCTAAAGGGTTTATTACTAAGACAGCCTACAATGAAAAATTCATAAATCCTTTCGGTCAAAAAGTCTTACAAAAAAGAATAATAGACCCTCGTCATATTGTCACTTTTGAAACACAAGATGCATTGACTCGTGCTGCCAAGGTAGAAATACTAAATTCTCAGGGAGCTCACATTGCTTGCCATGAGCTGATTCATGATCCTCAAGGGAATCTTCTCTATCGTAGGGATCATATTTACGAAAATGATCATTTTCGAAGCACTCAAACTATTAAATATAATTATACATCTGATCATCAAATTGAGAGTCTAACAAGGGGCTTTGGAACCCGAGATGTAAGGACAACTGCTTACACCTACCTTCCTTCAGGAAAGATGGCAACGAAAACGCTGCCAGATGGCGTCACATTGACCTATAGTTACCATCCATTGGGTTTTATGAGCCGTATAGACTCTTCAGATGGTAAAATACATCACGCTTTTGAACACGATCGAGTAGGCTATCTTAGGCATGCTTTAGATGAAAACCATAACATAACCATTCAAAGAGAAGTTGATCCATTTGGGAATGTGATTCGAGAAATCTTCCCGTTCAATTTCGAGTTCGAGAAAGATTACGACGATTTTAATCGTCTTATTTCTATGAAAATAGCGAACCATGGGGAAATATTTTATAGTTATGACCCTCTGTTCTTAAGGCGAGTCAATCGCATCTCAGAACGAGGAGACGTTCTTTATTCTCATACCTATGAAGAGTATGATTTAGATGGCAATCTCACGTCGGAAAATATTATTGGAGGGTTAGGCCAGGTTACCCATCGAACTGAGCTGAGAGGACAAAGAACCTCTATTTCTTGCCCCTACTTTACACAAGATTGCAGATACGATTCTGTTGGCAACCTTGTTGCTAATATCGTTAATAAAGAGGCGTATCGATATTCTTATGATGGCATGTCTCAACTCTCTTCAGAAAGTAGTCTGGGAAAATCTGTCGTTTACTCTCACGACTCTCTTTATAACAGGATTCAAAAAAATGGAGAAACACACGAGGTAAACGATCTTAACGAATTGGTGTCATTGGATGGAATTCAAGGTTCATTCGATTTGAATGGAAATCAAATTCTCAGAAGGAATAGAGCGGAAACTACAAGTCTAACATACGATCCTCTCAATCGATTGCTAGAAGTTGCTTCTGAAACGCAAAAGATCAAGTTTCTCTATGATCCACTGGGTAGGCGTCTAGGCAAAGCGGTCTATAATCTAACTGTGTACGGATGGGAAGAATCTGATCAAGAACATTATCTTTACGATGATCTGAATGAAATTGGGGCTTTTGCTACGCCTAGTGTTCTGAAAAACTTAAAGGTATTAGGCTTGGCCATTCATAAGGATAATCCCGTTACGGTAGGAATTGAAATCAACGGTCAGATATTTGCCCCTCTATTGGATGTTCAGGGAAATATTCGTCGTTTGATTGATTTGGATACCCGAACTATTGCAGCGAGCTATAATTTTACAGCATTTGGTGAGGTGTTAAAGGGGAATCCAAGGTCAGATGTTCCTTGGCAGTTTGCCTCGAAACGGCTTGATCCAGAGCTTGGACTCATCTATTTTGGCAAGCGTTATTATGATCCCCGTTTAGGAAGATGGCTCACGACAGACCCTGCGGGGTTTATAGATAGTCTCAATTTATACCAGTATGTTCTGAACAATCCTTTTAGATATTGTGATCCTAGAGGTGATAGTTTAGGAGGATACCTGCTTGGTTTGGGAGAAATCATTTTGGGAGGAGCCATTATGGCTGGTGGTTTCGCTCTCGAAGTGGTTACTGTCGGTGGATTTACAGTTGGTCTGGGCGTGACAACGAGTACTGGTGCTGCTTTGATAGGTCTTGGGCTAGCAACGACTACGTATCATGTGCAAGATATCAAAGCTCTCCATAATCCATGGAAGAATACCGATGTTTATGTTCCAGATAGGCTTTTACCACTTACTCCTGATGGAGTGCATATCCCAGATATAGATGCCCCGCATACTCAACTTGGTCAAAAAGAGGGACGCAAAGGAAAATATCCTCAAGCAAGAGAATTTGATGAGCATGGTAATCCAGTGCGGGATGTTGATTTTACCGATCATGGGCGGCCTCAAAATCATCCCAATCCTCATCAACACAATTGGGATCCAAATCCTACTGGAGGAACGCGTATTAGAGATCCTAAAGGTCAACCCGTAACAGACTGGAATTATTCATGAATATTCAAGGACTTAGGATATCAGATATAAAGAGTGGTAAGTGTATCCCTCTTTCTGAAGTGTTAGAGGGCATTCCATATGCAAATCAGCTCCATTGGGCACTATTGTGGTGTGATGCAACCCCCATAAAAGAAAATGGAAAGCAAATCACTGAATTAGAAAAAAAAGTCAATGAATCTGCAGACGGATTTCCTTGCACATTTGAATCATTGGTCGATCTTTCTAGTAAAATTTTTCAAGAAATTGAAATTCTTATCATTGGATGTAAAATTAAGGAAAACGTTCATCGATATAAAGAAGACCAAAAAATGTATGAAACTTGCGACATTGTTATTGAGATGATTGACGGCGGATTTTGGGAAATTTTTTCAAAAGATATAAATTGGATTGATCGACTAGCAAAAAAATATAAAGAGATAGAATTTATCACGTCAGATTTTCAAAAATAACCCTTTTAGAATTGTGACCCTAGAGGTGATAGTTTAGGAGGATACCTACTTGGTTAAGGGGAAATTATTTTGGGTGTGACATGCTCCTGTCAGGAGCATGTCACCGCTTATTCACCCGAATCCTCATGAGCATCCTTATGAACCCAACCCAACAGGAGGAACTCCTCAAAGAGGGGGGCCACAACTGCTAGAAAATTGGAAATACTAATGTTTAATCCAAAATACCGCATTTTACTTTTAAGAAAATGCTTTTCTCGAGATAAGGTTGTTTGTCTCGGAACGCAATTAATCTCGATTGTCAAGTCTATTAAAGATTTTTTGCCGCAGAATGTATGGTACGGGGCTGACATTGATGCTGTTGGAAAAGGTGCGAGAAAATACAATCTTAATGGCATTAAATTAAATGTAATTGGTTCCGATTCTGAATTTATTGAATATTGTTCTGAAATCGAACAATTCATGTGCGGAGAATTTTTGTGCATTAATGGTAGTTCATTATCTCGAAATATTCAAAATGTCGAATTAGAAACAGAAGATGAACCATTTCGCTCTATTGAATGTGATGGAATTTTAATTGAGATTAGAGCGTTTGATACGACATGCTTTGAAATATACTCGGAAGATTTTGATTTAATAAATAAAATATCAAAAACGTATAGTGTTGATGTTGAATATTCTAAATCGTAATTTGTCATTTTGCCGATTCTCGTTCTAGCTTTGACCTGATCCCCAAAAACCAGCCCACGCAAGATTAGAGGTTCGTGATAAACTACCTAACTTAAAACGACGCGAACTAAGAAAAGCAAATTTACAGAAGAACAAATCATCAATACCTTATCTCAACTTCCGGAAGAAGTGAGCGGCGATGGTCAGAGTGAAGAGGGCGATTAGTGCCATTGGCCAGACGTTGCTCCACACTGTCTCAGCGGAAAGTGCTTTAAGGAAAATTCCCTTGGTATTGACAAGCATATAGCGCAAAGGAATGAGATAGGTCACAGGTTGCAGCCAGGTGGGCATATTTTCGATGGGAGTGGCAAATCCTGACAATAAAACAGAGGGCAGCATGAACACAAACGTTCCTAACATCGCTTGCTGCTGAGTGGAGCATAAGGATGAGATGAATAGCCCGACGCCGCTGATCGCAGAGACGAAAATGAATTGAGAGAGGAAAAACAGCAGAATCGATCCTGTAAAGGGAACCGCATAGATGAGAGTGCCCATCCATAAGAGAAAAAAACCTTCCAGCATGCCCACGAGGATGCCAGGAACTGTCTTACCAATCAAAATTTCGAAAGTCCCTAAAGGGGAGACAAGAAGCTGATCAAATGTTCCCAGCTCTCGTTCGCGCGCAATCGATTGTGTCGTCACAACAAGACACGTGAGCATGGTCAATGTACAGACAAGAGAGGGGATATTAAACCACAAATAGAGAGCATTGGGGTTAAACCAGAATCGTGGAAAGAGCTCTGCGTTTTGCTGTGCAATGCCCGCTTGAGCTGTGAAGTCCCGATTGTATTGTTGAATAATGTTTGTGGTATAGCCGGAGAGGATTTGAGCGGTATTTGATTTTCTTCCATCTAAGATCAACTGGACTTCTGCAGGGAGATTTTGGTTGAGCTTGCGTGAAAATTCCTCATCGATCGAAACCACCATCACCCCTTTCTGGTTATCGATAAAAGGTTTGATTTCCTCGACGCCTTGGAGATAAATGATGCGACTAAAAAAGGGGGACCCATGGAAGCGCTGCACGAGCTCAAAAGCCTGTTCTCCACTATCTCGGTTTAAAATGCCGATCGGGACATTTTTCACATCGAGTGTCGCAGCGGAAGCGAAAATCACGAGCTGAATAATGGGAGGGGCTAAGATCGACATGCGGCTTTTAGGGTCACGCAGGACAGCGAGCAGTTCTTTCCAAATAAGAGCAAGAATGCGTTTGAACAAGACTACTCCAATCGTTTAATCGTTTTATGCCGTGTCAGTGCGAAAAAAAGAAGCCCTATTAATAGCATAAATGCAATGTTCCCTAGAATTAAAGGCCACACGTTTCCCACGAGAAACAGAGTTTGTAAACATTGAACAAAGTAGCGGGCAGGAATAAAATGGGTAAGAAATTGGATCCAAGTGGGCATGCTGAAGATTTCAAAGAGGAATCCCGAGAGGATAAACGCAGGCAAAAATCCAATCACGACTGCAAGTTGATAGGAAAGCGTTTGGCTTTTGGATAGTGTTGAAATGTAAAGGCCTAAGCCCAAAGCACTGCATAAAAAGGCGCTCGTTACAAGGATCAAAACAAGAAGCGAACCCTCGAAGGGCAGTCCAAAGACAATCACTGTGGCAAACACGCAGATAGTCATCGAGACCAGACCTAGAATAAAATAGGGGATCACTTTTCCAGCGATGAGTTCCCACGGAGTGACGGGCGTTGCAATCAATGCTTCCATCGTCCCGCGCTCCCACTCTCTGGACACCACGAGCGCTGTGAGAAGAGTTCCGATCAGCGTCATGATGATTGCAAGCGCTCCCGATAAAAGGAAATAGCGGCTTTGCAACTGCTCATTATACCAGACCCTCGGCTGGATCTCGATGCGTGGAAGTCCCTTAAGATTTGAGCTGATCGCCTCTTGCGTGAGCCAATTCCCAAAGGTCCCTTGAACGTAGTACTGGAAAAAATTAGCTGTGTTGGTTTCACTCCCATCGGCAATCGCTTGAATCGGAGCAATCTTATCCGGACGGCTCCGAAAATCGCTAAAATAGGAGGGGATAACGACAAAGCCTCGGATCTTCCCCCGTTCGATATCCGGGATCAGCTCTCGTCTATCGCGTGTTATTTTGACATCGAAGTAACGCGAGTCGGTAAACGATTTCGCAAGACTTTGCGCATCGGGCGCTGTATCTTCCATGACAAGACCAATTCTTAAATGGTCCAAATCAAGAGAGACCCCATAACCATACAGGAAAAGAAGCAAGAGTGGCAGGATGACACTAATCATGATCGTGCTCGGATCGCGAATGATCTGGTAGACTTCTTTAATAATGAGCGCTGCTAATCGGCGCCGCGATCCCGTTTTCGTCATGGCTTTTTGTTTGTGTTATTTGCATCGTATTCTTCGATCAACTGGATAAAGGCATCTTCTAAGGTTGGGTTCTTGTTTTGATCGGTTTTAGCAATATTCTTCAGCGCATCGGGGGTGTCCATGTGGATCATTTTCCCTCGGTAGATGAGCGCAATCCGATCGCAGTACTCAGCCTCATCCATAAAGTGGGTCGTCACCATCACCGTCACTCCCTTTTCCACTAAACCGTTGATATGGTTCCAAAATTCACGGCGCGTGATCGGGTCCACTCCCGATGTGGGCTCATCGAGAAAGATCACCGGTGGGTTATGCATATTCGCGCAGGCGAGAGCGAGGCGCTGTTTAATCCCAAGAGGCAGCGATTCCGAGGTTGAGGACAAATAGTCTTGGAGGGAAAAAATTGTGATCATTTTTTCAATCCCTTCTGTCTTCTTTCCATTCCGATGATTATAGATCCCTGCAAAGAAGGAGAGGTTTTGTTTTACACTCAACGATCCGTACAATGAGAATTTTTGCGCCATATAGCCGATCTGGGCCCGCGCTTGTCCAGGAGCTTCTGCAAGATCTAGCCCATTGACACGCGCTGTTCCTGAGGTGGGCTGCAAAAGCCCGCAGAGCATTTTAAACGTCGTCGACTTGCCCGCTCCATTGGGCCCCAGAAGTCCAAAGATCTCTCCTTTTTGGATTGTAAAGGAGATCGCAGCTGCCGCAGTGAACGTCCCAAATTTTTTTGTCAGCCCTTCTGCTTCGACAGGAATCTCAAACTTTTCCATCACTGGCGCTCGGGATGCAGCAAGTTCAGAACGCCCTCCCGGACCTCCGCCCAAGATGTCGATAAATGCATCTTCAAAACGGGGCTGTTCATCTTGAATTTCGAACGTGTGTTCCTGAGAAGATAAAGAGGGAGGGCCCTTTTCGCGCATGACAATCCGAAGATCGCTTCCCTGAATTACCCCATCGATGACAGCTTTTTGATTGAGTAGCTCAAAAAGGAGCTTACGGCGGCTCCCTGAGATGTTAGTGACCTTAAAAACTCTGTTTTGGACACTCTCTGTCATTTCTTTTGGAGCTCCGTAATAGAGCAGCTTGCCTTGATTGAGGAGCAAAACGATATCGCACCGCTCCACCTCATTTAAATACGCTGTGCTCCATAAGACAGTGATCCCTTCATCTAACAGGGAAACCACCATTTTCCATAGCTCCCGTCGTGAGATCGGATCCACACCCACACTCGGCTCATCCAAAAGGAGCAAGACAGGCTTTTTAATGAGAGCGCATGCCAACCCCAGCTTTTGCTTCATCCCTCCGGAGAGGTTTCCTGCTAAACGGTCTGTAAAAGAGGCGAGATCTGTAAATTTTAAAAGTTTATCAAATGTCTCTTCCCTTGTCGAACCCACAACATCCCGCAAGTCGGCATACAGGTTCAAGTTTTGCATGACCGTGAGGTCTTCGTAGAGACCAAACTTTTGCGGCATGTATCCTATTAAGTCATGAATAGGTTCGGCCTGAAGGATAGAATCGTAGCCAGAGACAGTCACCGTTCCCTGTGAGGGAAGAAGAAGTCCTGCAATTAAGCGAATGAGGGTCGTTTTTCCAGCGCCGTCAGGTCCAGCAAGACCGATGATCTTGCCTTTTGGGAGAGTGGCGTTGATCTCAGCGATAGCTGGGGGAGTTCCAGGTGAAAACACTTTAGAGAGTTGATGCAAGATAACAAGAGGTTCACTCACTTTTTCTCCCCATTCTGCACATGGAGCTTGACCGTCACCGGCATTCCCTGTTTTAAATAGCGGTCGGGGTTATCTGCATAGACGCGTAATCGGTAGACGAGATCGGTGCGCAACTGTGTTGTCTCGACTGTTTTTGGAGTGAATTCCGCAACAGGGGAGATAAATCCGATTTGCCCGGTATAGACGTTGCCGCTGTCGGTGTAAATTTCCGCCTCCATTCCATAAAAGATCTTTCCTAAATCCGGCTCGCTCACATACGCGCGGATCCAGACTGGTGAGCATACAGATAAGGTATAGACAGGTTCAGCGACGTTCACAACGGTCCCAGGTTCCCGAATGCGCGAAAGAATGATTCCGTCGGTCGGTGCGCACACCTCCGTGTAGTTCATGTTGTCGATAGCGATATTTAAAGTCGCTTCAGCTGAGAGGTAATTTGCCAGAAGCTCGCTGCGCGAAGCGTACGCATTGTCCACCTCTTCCCAAGAAACACCGCCCGTTTCTACGGCGAGTTCTCGGCGGGTCAACAAAATATCCGCATTTTCCAAGCTAGCTAAAATCGAGGCCAAGTTGGCTTCCGCTTCCTGTATCTGACTATCATAAGGCGATTTTTCTAGAACGGCCATGAGAGATCCTTCAGGAACAAAATCCCCTTCCTCAAAGCAAACTTCAGCCACCCTTCCAGGCACCCGAAATCCGATATCGACTTGTCTCACATCGACATTTCCAAATAAAACAAGTTCATTGGGATTTTTCTTTACTCGAAAGAAGGAATAAAGCCCGATACCAATCCCAATTATGACGACGATACTAGCGGTAATAAAAATGATCTTTTTCATATTATTACTAAATAGTCTTTAAACTATAAATAATCAATGAAAAATTTATGTGGACATTACTTTTTGAAGAAAGACGAATTTTTCCCATTCCGATCCAGAATTGCGAAAAAAGATATAATTTCCAACCCCTTTAAAGACGCCCTCTTTACATTGAAATGCATCCACTTGTGCTTGAGAATAAGTAAACCCTTTTGCGCTCATCAGATCGACGAGAGCAGAGTGCACGGGGAGGTTTGTGTTAATTTCTACCAATACTGATTTTAAAGAAGGATGGTCCAAAAGCTGATTCGCTCCTTTAAGAACTTTATGTTCAATTCCATCTACATCAATCTTAATGTGCTGGGGAACGGGGATAAATTTCATCCGGATCAGCTCATCTAAAGTCATCGAAAAGCACCCTTGGCTAAAATCAAACCGGTCACGTTCGTGCTTAAAGTTGAGCTTTTCCTTAAAGGAATGACAGGAACTGCCCTCTTCAAATCCATTGACATGAAGCTCATTGAATGCGATCTCCTCGCTGAGGGCAATAGGGTAGGCTTTCACCTTTTGATCCAATTGATTAAGAAAGATATTCCGATTGAAAAGAGCGTAGTTTAAAGATTCAGGTTCAAAGGCAATCACTTGAACCCCTCGAGAGACAGCTGCATAAAGGGAATAGAGACCAATATTGGCCCCGATGTCTATAAAAAGATCCTCTGTATCAAAGGTATCAATCCAATGAATCGTTTCGGGCTCTTTTTGTCTTAGCGAACGGATCCGCCTCGACACCATTTCATTCGTTGAATGAAAAAGAAGGCGCGAGCTTAACGGCTCATTGCAAACAACCTCGATTATTTCTGGAGTCATGCAACCGATAATAAAATCCATTGATTTGATTCTGTTATTTCATAATGTCTTGTATAGAAATAATCAATGAAAAAGAAGCTCTATGATGTGCCTATGCGCTCCATTTCTTGATGGACTAGACATCCTTGATAGGCGGAAAGATTGGAAATAAACCCCTTAAGCCCCGCTGCTTTTTTGACCAAGATATCACTTAACCCGGGGATTGGAAACACACTCATTAACCGGTTCATTCCATCTGCAATTACATCTGTTTGACGCTCACCGCTGATGTTTTCAAAATCCACAGCACATGCATATTGGCCATCTTGCGAAACCTCAGGAAGGTTATGGAGCCCGACATCCCAAAAGGAGAAGTTGAGAACAATATCACTCACGTTATCGATGAGAAGGTGCATGTTTTCGTAAAACTGCTCATTGGCTTGACCTGATTGATAATAGAGAAAAATTCTCGCCCAGAATTCTGCGTGTTGCTCCATGTCCATTCCTAATTGCAAACGCTCCTCCACGTACAGTGAATGTGTCGGAATGCTAGGAAGAGGAACAAGGGTCGAAACAGGAACTCTCACCCAGAATTTTTCTTGTGAGGTTGCAAAAGCATGAATTTTCTGACAGATCGTGTGCTGCTGGAGAGCAGTTTCCTTTGGCATAAGTTTAAAGACGCAATCAGGATGATTTTTATGTCCAAGGACTGAAAAGTTGTACCCTCGCGTCAGGTAACTAAAGTCGGAATGATCCCCAACTTTTTTTGGATCTGCAAATAATCTTGAGGTTTTCGCAACCTCTTTTTGGAGTTCTGCAATGCTAGGATCATCCAATAACGGGTGCCATGGAGAGCTTGCTGAAGGGCTAGGGGGACCTGATTGAGAGAAGCGGTCGATAAACCGTAGTGCAGTGATTTCAGGGGTAATCGACGTATAACTTGTTGTTGCCGACATAATGATCTCCATTTTTAAGCAATATTTTACTGCGTTGTTTTAAATAAGTAAATTTAAATAATTTAAAGTTGCTTTTTCGTGCAGCTATGTATTTTTGTAAGTTGTTAATGTTCAGTGATTAGTTGTAATTTAAAGTAATTATTTAATTGCTTTGTGTGCGCGTTAATTATGCTTTAACTAAAATAAATTAAAGGATATAATGCTTTTTGTGATTAATATGATAATTTAAATATAAGGTGATTACATGGCGTCATCAGGTCTCGTTAGTTCTTCTTCAGCTCCCCAAATCCCCTTTGTGTCTTTAACGCGCGAGGAAAAGCAGGGATTCTTAAGCGAGGTCGCAGTTAAAACGATCCAGAAAATTACAGCAGGCTACCAGTACCGCATGAAGCACTACCTAGAGAATTCGAATCTCTTGGACATCGGGATTTTTTATCCGAGAGACTATGGCGCAGCGTTAACGGATTATGTCCAGCAGATTGCCGCGCGCGCTTCAAGTTTTGCTCAATGTGTCACTGATGGACAAGCTTTAATCGATCCATCTCAAGAAGATCTTCCTCTAATCGAAGCACGTCTTACTACGTTTAAAGCGGAAGGGGCATTTTTCCATGGATTTGTATCTCCAAAGTATTTTGCAATGATGAAAAAGGATGCATCAATCACAGGATTCGAATTCAACACCTTTGTGTTAAAACCCTGTGTTCGTCCTAGTGATGCCCTGAAAGCCTCCTACAAGAAATTGAGTTTTTTGGGATGCGGCGAATGCTGTCAAATCTCTTTCTTTCGAGCGATCCTCAAAGCGTTGGGAGAAGAGCGCTTTAATTTTCTTTTTGCAGCAAACGGACCGTCTTCGCTTTCCCTTCACAATAATTCAGCAGATAACCCGATCCTTTGCTTAATCAAACCTCCGTGTTCAGAAGAGACTCCCGTTGCAAAAGGGGACCTTGTCTTTTTTAAAAACATTGAAAAGTATTTTCGAAGACACTTGCATGGTGACGGTGGGGGCTATGTGACGCTCTGTGTAGATTCTACACCGGGACAGGAGAAATTTACAGCCCTAGGTCTTGATTCAGAAGGCTTAAGTAAAGAGGAAGTCAGTGAGCAATTGCGCGACCAATACAACAAAGAGCCGACATTTATCCAAATGCTTTCGGACGAACATGCCGTGAAATTAATCTTGAGCCAGTACAATACACTGAATAAAGATCTCGTTGAATCGAACCCTCAGCAGATTGCAGAAATCGTTCAAAATAGCATTGAAGAGCGCTATCCTCGTCTTTCTAAAGAAGAGTTTGAAGCGCATGGCGGGATGCAGCAAATAAAAGGCGATAGGGTGGGTCACGGCAGTTTGGATGTCGATAAAATCGAGATTTTAGCAAGAGCCTCTAGCCATGAGAAGGCACGAGCTGTGCTGATGTTATGGCAGAGGGCTTTGTTATCTGAGCTCACAACTCCTTCTTAGACATATTCCCAAATTGCACCAAAAGCTTCTAAAACGGCATGTTAATGCCGTTTCATCAATTTTCAAGTGGAAAGAAAGGCGCAAAGCAGTGAAAATGGCAGGCAAATTATTGGAGTTTGTCAGATGTCGTCGATTGTCTTTGTGCTCAATTGCGTGGATGAATGGCTATGGGGCCATTTTTTGGTCGTACTACTTGTTGGAATCGGTCTTTATTTTACCATTCGTTTGAAGGGGATGCAGTTTCGCTATTTGAGCTACTCGCTTAAATTGGCATTCACGCGCAAAGATGAGGGGGCGCAAGGGGATATCAGTCAGTTTCAGTCACTCATGACAGCGCTTGCAGCCACGATGGGAATCGGAAGCATTGCTGGGGTGGCAACTGCGATTGTGGCAGGAGGCTTTGGTGCAATTTTTTGGATGTGGCTCATCGCTCTCATTGGGATGGTAACAAAATTCAGTGAGGCCATTCTCGCTGTGAAATACCGCGTGCTCGATTCGAAGGGGCAGATGTGTGGCGGCCCGATGTATTACATTACCAATGGTCTCGGATGGAAGTGGCTAGGGATCGCCTTTGCGATTTTCGGCTCTCTTTCTGCGCTTGCTGGAGGAAATTTGATTCAGGCGAATTCGATTGCCGCAGCAGTCCAGGGATTTGTGGACGTGCCTCCTCTTTGGACGGGGATGGCTCTTGCGGTTTTAACGGGTGTGGTCATTTTAGGCGGGATTAAAAGCATTGGCAAGATCAGCAGTTACTTAGTTCCCATCATGGCTCTTTTGTACATCGCTGGCGGGCTTCTCATTCTCATATTTCATTTCGATCGGATTCCAGCAGGACTAATCTCAATTGTGCAGCATGCCTTTACAGGGCAGGCAGCCTTCGGAGGATTTTTGGGAGCTTCTGTAATGGCGGCAATCCAATTAGGGGTGGCGCGAGGCGTTTCTTCCAATGAAGCTGGCCTCGGCAGTGCTCCGATTGCGGCAGCTGCTGCTAAGACCGATGTTCCAGGAAGACAAGCACTGATTTCGATGAGCGGCGTCTTTCTATCAAGCCTTGTGGTCTGCACAATCACAGCTTTAGTGATTTCTGTGACAGGGGTGCTCGGCAAAGTGGGCATCGATGGAAAAGCGCTGAATGGATCGCTTCTTGTCATGGAGGCGTTCCGCTCTGTGATTCCGGGAGGAGATGGGATCATTACGCTCTGTTTGATCCTCTTTGGATTTACAACCATCGTCGCATGGGCATATTACGGGGAGAAATGCATTGAGTTTGCAGCCGGCGAGCGATCTTTATTTCTCTATAGAATGATCTTTTGCCTTTCTGCATTTTTAGGTGCGGTCATGAGCTTTGAGATGGTGTGGCCTATTGCAGATATCATGAATGGGTTGATGGCATTGCCTAACCTGATCGGATTAATTGGACTATCGAGCATCGTTGCGATCGAGTCTCGTGCGTTTTTCGATTTGTTAGCTCGAGAAAAACTACTTGTGAATGCAACGGACTAGGAAGGATGATGCGCTCTTTATTATTTAGCATATTTCTTTTAGGCGCATTCTCTTTTCGCCTGGAGGCGCAAGAGCCCTATGAGCCTCTTTACGCCGGGACATTGCTTCAGTTTTATGGAGAAAATATCCCTCCGGGACATATTTCAGTCGAACCTTATGTGTACGCACTTCGACAGTATGGCACGTATAATTCCCATTGGAATGTGAATCACGCTCCAAAAATCACCTCTCAGCAATGGTTTGTCTTTTTAGAAACGGGGATCACTCCGTTTGTCGACTTTAATCTCATTCTCCCTGCCGAATCGACAGAGGTTCATGGGAGAAATTCTTTTCTTTTTAGCGACGTAGAAGCGTATTTTGGCTTTCAACTTGCCAGAAGCAAAAAAGGGGCTTGGCTTCCCGATGTTAGGTTGCTTATTGGAGAGAGTTTTCCAACGGGAAACTATCAGAACCTTAATCCTAAAAAACAGGGTGCGGATATCTCAGGATCGGGAGCTTATGAGACGACAGTGATTTTTGTTGCCGATAAAACTTACTATTGGCTTCCGAACCATCCGATTGCGCTTAACCTCAACCTTTACTACACGTGGCTAACGAAAGTGAAGGTGCATGGGTTTAATGCCTATGGCGGCAATGCGGACACAGATGGCGTAGTGAATCCGGGAAATCAATTTGAGATGAATTTGGCCTCTGAATTCAGCCTGACACGCAATTGGGTGGTGGGCTTAGATCTGCACTACATTCACGCGGATCGTTCTTTGTTTCATGGAAACCCAGGAATTGGGTTGATGCCGGGGCTTCCCTCCTCGGAACAGTGGAGCCTAGCTCCTTGTCTTGAGTACAACTTTAGTGAAACGTTTAACGTGTCGTGGGGGGCTTGGTTTTCTGTGTTAGGCAGAAATGCACCTGCTTTTGCAGGCGGGATCGCCACGGTCTTTATGTATTTCTAGTAGTCTGTAAATAAAGTTATTGCAATAATTTTTGCGTCAAAGCCCCGGGATTGAAACGAGATCAAGGGGGGCTGTGTTCATAGACACAGCCCCCCTTGATCTCGTTTCAACCCCGGGGACTTTCACGCTAAAAATTAGACCAAAAACTTTATTTACAGGCTACTAGGAGCATTATGACAACAATTCATCCAGCATCCCTCGATCAGAGTACACGCAATGCGATGCTAGCACAAGTAGGCGCGACCTCCAATTGGGGCCCCACAGCGTTATGTAGGAAAATTACACGGTTGATTTCAGATCTTTTTACCCTGATCATCAGCCCGTTTTATCGATTTTCTTCTTCCAATCCAAATCCAAGCATGGGTAAGAGAGTATTCTCAACTCCAAGTATTTCACAAACTCCTCGGCCAAACGATCTTCTTTTGAATTTTTATCGAGGAACGGGTCGTAATATCGATGGAAGAACCTTTGCGGGAATTTTGGATTGGGACGATCGGCAATTAGAAGCGGACCATTTGTTCATTCAATGGCTTTTCCCCACCTTGGTCCCTTCTAAACATAACCCAACAGCCCCTGTCTTAACAATAGAAGCGCTTCGCGCTTTTCAAAATGAGCTTGTCTTAGTCGGGAATTTACAGGACGCCTTTACACGGATGATCCGTTTCTATGGCCTGTGGTTTGATCCAGCGCGCGAGACGATCCAGCGCGCTCCCAATTTCGGATTGCGCCAACGGGTCTGGTTGACGCCGAACAATCACAACTTCCTGAGGATCACGCGGATCTTGACTTGCTTAAACATTCTAGGTTTAGATCATGAATTAGAGATGTTTAAACACGCTTTAGAAAGTATCGCAGCAAGTGAAGGGAAAGGGATTATCTCTGAGGAAACACTCAAGATCTGGCGCCATGCAGCCTTATAGGCACGGGCATTATGCTGATAAGTCATAGGTTTTGAGGTTTTTTTCTTTACGGTGTTTGTGGAAAATGAATACCGAGGCTTGTCGCCTCGGTTATTCTTGGAGGGGCCGTTACGATGAGAGTTTGCGATAGATGAAGTAGGCAATGCCTGCCGTGATGCCGAGTCCAACGACAATAGGTGCAACAATAACAGTTTTTGCAATGGTTGCAACAGGAGTGGAAACGATGAGCCATGTCGCAAACACGGCGGCTGCAACAATGCCTACAATGACATAGAGTCTTGATTTCCCTTTCTCATCATTTTTCGCAATATTGTTAAGAGCAGGAGTTGGTGTGTAGTGTTGGATCGGTTGGAATGAAATATCCATCGTATTACCTCATTTACGTTGTGTGTTTAAGGATCGATTAGTTGTTACTTGACTGCCATCCGTTTGAAAATAAATTTAAGAATGCAATTGCTCCGAAAACAGCGGCGCAGCCCGCTAGAGCGGTCAAAACACCTCCTGCAACAACTATAACCGTGGCGACGAGTGCATAGAGAGCAGCTGTCGCTGCGATTGCGATCCCAGCTCCCGTAAGTAGTGTCACCACTGTTTTTCCAGTTAATTCGTAGCCGAGTGCTGAAAGACCATAGTAGGCAAGGAATCCAAGTGCACATACCGCAACAGCAGTGATCAATAGCTCTTTTACGTGACTGCGGTCAGAGTCTGACATGTCTAGGTCCCCCCGGATGGATTCTAGTGTTGTTTCCCGAAAATTCCTGCCACGCTGGCTAGCGTCAAAGCTTTGAGTCGTCGGTTGAATAGAAAGGCTCATATGTTCACTTTATTTACGTTGTTGTTTCCCATTCTTTGAGCTTGTGTATGACGTCTGCAAGCTCTTTTTCCGCTTGGGAAAGCGAGCTTTTGAGTTTTTCGATCAGCTGAGGAGGGGCTTTTTCTAAAAAACCTGTATTCGAAAGCTGGCCACGCAGAGTGTTTTCTTGCTGGATCAGTTTTTCTTGTTCTTTGATAAGGCGCACTTTTTCTTTTTCGCGCAGTTCCTGGGGAAGAGGAATGATTAATTTCAGGTTGCCGATCAGTGCATTTGCGCTAAAGGGATAGGGGTGCTCGATCTCTTCGAAACGGATTGCATGGATGCGTACCAGGGCTTGAACAAGGCTGCTATGGGCTTCGACGAGCTGGCGCTGGGGATCTGCCTTGGGAGCTACAATCGTGAGATCGGTTGCGATGTTGGGCGGGAGCTGCATCTCAGCGCGGATGTTTCGCACGGCATAGATAACCTCATCGATGAAGGCAAAGGTCTCTTCGATTTTGGGGTTGATATCTGCGTTAATTGCCACGGGATAAGGAGCTACGATGCAAGCTGGTGCATTAAGCGCTTGGAGCGTTTCTGTCGTGTAAGGATCTGCTGTGCTGGTGTGGCCTGAAAATTTGGATTTAAAGGTCTGAAAGAGCTCTTCGGTGATAAACGGCGCCATTGGGTGGAGTAGACGCACGACGCTGCAGAGAACGATCGTGAGCAGCTTTTGCTTAAGTTCTCGATCTTCTGTGGTTCCGACCTTGCCAAACAGGACGGGTTTAACGAGCTCGACGTAATAGGCGCAGAATTCTTTCCAGAAGAATTCATAGGCGGTCATCGCGGCTCTGTCAAAGGCGTAGTCGGTAAGGTGAGAGGTGACATCGCGGATGGTGCGGTTAAGTAGGGACAAGATCCATTTATCTTCTAAGGCGAGCTTCTCTAAAGAAAGACCAGATGCAAAACTCTCGGCGTTAAGCGTATCGAGGTTCATTAAGACAAAGCGGGCGCCATTCCAGACTTTATTGGTGAAGTTCTTAAATTCTTCGAAGCGGCGTCTGTCTAAATCGATCTGTCTTGCGTGGGTGGCACTAGAGCAAAGAGCCATCCGCATTGCATCCGCTCCATAAGCGTCGATGATCTCGATAGGATCGATGATATTTCCTTTCGATTTAGACATCTTTTCCCATTTCGAATGCACTTCCGCAGGAATGGGTTTTCCTAAGTCAAAGTTGAGTCTCTCTTCTGCGGGTGCATAAGCGATCGATCCATCGGCATTGTGGCGCCAGTAGGATTTTCCGTAGATGAGTCCGTGGAGAAATGTTTCTGCAAACGGAACTTGACCGAGAACATATTCTCCCATGGCGATCATGCGGGCGACCCAGAAAAAGAGGATGTCGTGTCCGGTGATGAGCGTCGCGTTGGGATAGAATTTTTTGAGATCTTCTGTTTGATCGGGCCAGCCGAGGATGCTAAAGGGCCAGAGAGAAGAAGAGAACCAGGTGTCTAGAACGTCTTCATCTTGAACCCAAGCGTCGGGATTTTTAGCGACCTCAGGAGGGACATCTTCTCCGTCGTGGCAGATCATGACATCCGGATTGTCTTTGCGGTACCAAATGGGGATCCGATGACCCCACCAGAGTTGTCGGGAGATGCACCAGTCGCGCAAGTTGTCGATCCAATGAAAGTAAGTGTTTTCCCAATTTTCAGGGATGAGCCGCACCTTTTTCGTTTCCACGGCAGAGCGCAGAGGTTCTTTAAAATCGGACATCCGAATAAACCACTGCTTGGATAAAAAGGGCTCGATGACAGCTTTTGAGCGGTAAGAGACGCCGACCCGGTTTTTATGAGGGTCTTGCTTAACGAGAAAACCGGCTTTTTTAAGATCTGCTACCACAGCGTCCCTCGCTTCTTGTGTAGAGAGACCTGCATAGGAGCCGCCGTTTTCGTTGATCTTCCCATCGGGGGTCAGAATATTGATGAGAGGAAGATTGTGGGTTAAGCCCATCTCATAGTCATTGGGATCGTGCGCAGGGGTGACTTTGACAGCGCCTGTTCCAAAGGTCGGATCGACGAGGCGGTCAGCGATAATGGGGATGGCGCGGTTCATTAAGGGAAGTTTTAACTGTTTTCCAATCAGGTCCTGATAACGATCGTCGCTAGGAGAAACCGCGACTGCGGTGTCGCCGAGGAGCGTTTCAGGGCGTGTGGTTGCAATGATGATCTCGCCACTTTTATCTTCGAGGGGATAGCGAATGTACCAGAGGAAGGAAGCTCTTTCTTCATACTCGACTTCATCATCGGCAAGAGCCGTTTGGGTAATGGGATCCCAATTGACGAGGTAGTCGCCTCGATAGATGAATCCAGCGTCGAACATTTTTTTAAAACATGTTTTTACAGCGCGGTTGCGTTTCTCATCCATCGTAAAGGCAAGACGGGACCAGTCACAGGAGCTGCCTAAGCGTTTAATTTGGCCGAGGATCTGAGACTGACTCT
This sequence comes from Parachlamydiales bacterium, assembly GCA_020053915.1. Lineage (GTDB taxonomy): Bacteria > Chlamydiota > Chlamydiia > Chlamydiales > Rhabdochlamydiaceae > JAGVMG01. The sequence continues at coordinate 21,659 of JAGVMG010000051.1, forward strand.
GTTCTTTCCATTTCCAGACATGGGAGAGGAACTCTTCTCTAGAAAAATCTTTGCGCCGTTTGTTCAGTGAGGCAATGAGCTGCCTCTCCACGACGGTTTGAGTCGCGATGCCCGCATGGTCGGTGCCAGGAACCCAAAGAGCCTCAAATCCGCTCATCCGTTTCCAGCGGATAAGAACGTCCTGCAGGGTGTTGACTAGAGCATGGCCCATATGCAAGACCCCGGTCACATTCGGCGGGGGAATAGAAATGGCGTAAGCAGGTTTGGGGGAATGGGGATCTGCTTTAAAAAAACCGCCGTTTTCCCAAAAGGAATAGAGTTTTTCCTCGACGAGTTTCGGGTCGTAGGCTTTGGGGATCTCTGAAGAGGATTCGCTCATAGGTGCCACACTTTGAATGAAAAAGGATCTAAGTTTAGCACCTAAGGGAAAGAATTGTCAAATTTTTTTGTCGATCTCTTGCAAGTTTTAAGTTTAATTTTAATTTGTTTCGTTTTTAGCTATTTTCAGTTATAGTCAGCGCTCAAAAAAACAAATAATATGATAATTAATAGCATTCCAATTGTCCGCGATTTTAACCTGTGGTGGGAGACCCGTGCGACACGGTCCCAGTTTGAAGAGCTCATTTCCGTCTTTGCTAACTTTAAGTCTATTCCAACGTCTGCGCTTTCTCAAAAAGCTGTTCATTTCATTGAGCGTTATCAGGAATCGAAAGAACTTAAAAGAGAGGTGGCTAAACTAGAGAGAGTCTATTTCACTTTCCTAAAATTCTCAAAGCTACCCCTTCCGACGACCTACCGCACTCGCGAAAACCAAGAGTTAGTGGGTAAATTTTCGAAACTGGGCATTTCTTCTCAATTCCTCTACGCCCATCCTGAATTTTTAACGAAAGCGCGCGAGAAGTTTTGGAACTATTATTTTCCTTTTGTCGAGATCCCTGTGCGGATGGTCGGAAATGAGCTGTATCTTCCTGTGGAGGTTAAAGAGAATTCGGGTCGTTATCAGTTTGAATCCTGGTCTAATCTCCAAAAGCTCAACCTGGATAATTTCCGTATCACTTATAAAGGATTTGCCGTTGGACATCCCGACCAGTCTCTGTGTTTGGTTCCGTTAAAAGAGGTTGATTCTCAAGGGAAATATGCGCTGCAATTTGTGACATCCTGTCCGTCTGGAAAACGTCTTCCGAGTTCCTTAGATTTTAAAGATAGCGGCCATAGCTTTACTCAGATCATCATTCCCAAGAGAAAAGGTGCAAAATCAGAGGTGTATTCCGTTGGATTTTATCCGAGAAAAATCGACGATTTTGGTTTGCAATTTTTCAAGAAAGTTCCCGGAGTTTACCGCAACCATGATTCAAATGTTTCTCGTATTGAAGCAGGTCAAGTGGTGCCGATTGTCAAACAATACCTTCTTGAAAATGACCAAGCAACCAACCCTTGCCTGTTATCGCTCTTGATGCACATGAATGCCATTTGTAGTGCTCATCGAGCTCATGGGTTGTCCTGTTCTCCGATTGCGATCGAAGACGTAGAAAAAGCGATGTTAGAACGCAATGAACCTGAATTGGATCGGATCTTGATCGAATTGACAGAAATACGCAAACGGATTGCAAGTGGAAAGATTCAGGTCCCTATTAAACCGATGAGCCGCAGAGAAAAAGCTGAGGTCATGAAGCGCCGTTTTGAGAATGCGCAAGGCAAGCACTCTTATCATATGCTGGGCGCTAACTGTACGGCGGCATCATTCCGGGAAGAGGCGTTTGCCGTTGCCTTTTTAGATGCATCACTCGACAAAGACAAAGCAACGAAGGTCTATGCGTCGCAAATCGACATCCGTGATCATCAATTTGGAATTTTTGATCGGATCCGCAATATTCTCGAGCGGGTCTTTTTGCATTTTTTTGCAGCACTTCCCCTGACAGGCATTTTTTTAGGCACGGGGCTTACCCATCCCGATACGCCTAAAAACTCGTCTAAAGGGATCGTCCCTTCTGTGTTATCAGAGACAGCGTTTGCAACACATCAGTTGCTCGTGGCGCCTTTTGCTGAGAGACCCCTATTTCCTGCAGGTGAGCTTTTAGCCTACAACACCCCTGTCATCCATCCTCCAAGCTTTTTCTCTCGTCTCAAGTATCTTTGGAGGCGCAGCTTGTTATTTATTGGCGAGGCATAGGTTAAGAGCTCAAATTAGAACAGCTACACGGGAGTTCTGTGGGGTAGTAATTGAGTTGAACGAGACCCTGGTTTGGCTGGGTTAAATTAATGTAATAACTACCGCAGACCGAGCCTTGCGACGTCTGGTACCAGAGATAGAAAGGAGGCGTGTACAGCTCGCTGTTTTCAATCACAAATGTTCCTTTGGAATTCGTCGGCAAAAGGTTGGGAATGTCATCTCCTAAAGAATCTCTCACTGCAACAGATAAATTTTTTACAGCTTGACCGTTGCTACATCTCACCGTTACGGTGATAGAATCTGCATGGGCAGATGTAAAAGCGCCGATTGCAATGGAAAGAAGGAGTGCTTTTCGAATGATATTCATGGTTTCCTCACGGGTGAAAAAACCATGAATATAAATCTTTAAGGAGAAAAAGACAAAAATTAATTCACTAAGCTAAACGGAATCACAAGCGAGATCGCCATGATGACGATCAAGGAAAAGAAAAACATTTTGCGCGCCCACTGCTCGTCGTTTGCGCACTTAAATCCTTGGACACAGAGCCAAGCCCAGGTAGCACCAAGTAGAGTTGCAGTTGTGAGATACAACAGGCCTGTGTAGTGGAAGACTGTGAGCAGAGCCGACACGCCTGTGAAGGCGAAGATGTAGAGAAGCATGTGCATCTTTGTCTTGGGAATCCCCTTTTTAACAGGGAGGAGGGGAATGGAAGCTTTAGTGTAATCTTTGAGGCGATAGATGGCGATCGCGAGGAAATGAGGCATTTGCCAGAGAACGAGCATGGCAAAAAAGATCCATGCGCCGCTATCGAGGCGATTGCTGACAGCGCAGTAGCCAACAACTGGAGGCACTGCCCCTGCAATGCTTCCAATCAACGTCCCGTGGATTGTGTGGTATTTTGAAAAGCTATACAGAATGACGTAGACGGCAAACCCAAGCAGGGCGACTGTAACCGTGAGCAGATTAGTGAAAAGTGCCAAAAATGAGGTGCCTGCAATTCCCATAACAACTGCAAAGAGAAGCGCATTTTTATTGGAAATGGCGCCTGTTGCAAGAGGGCGTCCTTTGGTGCGCGCCATTTTGCGGTCTGCTTCACGGTCGATATAGTTGTTAAACACACAGGAAGAGGCAATGACAAGTCCTAATCCTAAAAGTGTTTTAAGGACGAGCAGAAAATCCAAATGACCTTTTGAGGCGAGGGCGAAGCCGCCTGCTGTCGTCACCAGATTGCCGAAGATAATCCCCGGTTTTGTCAGAAGGTAGTAGTTGCGTGTTACGAGGGAAAAAGTAGGGGCTGCTGTTTTAGTCATGATTTTCCCATATCCATCATTAGGTTGTAATTGAGGTTATTCATAATCCAGACAGAACCGCCGATCACTAGTATGATCACGATAACTGTAAAGAGGAAGGTGATCGAATTCCAGTGAGGTTTGGATTCCGCGCCGAGGTGCATGAAAAAAACCAGCTGTAAGATTGCCTGCATCAGGGCAATGATGAAAATCGTCAACATCAATATCCCGTCGGATAGATGATGTTCTCCCACAATCCTATGTGCAGCGAAAATCAAGATCAGAGAAAAAACGAAAGCGAGAAAGGATGGTTTGAGACTTGCATTCCATCCATGATGTGAATCAATCATGTTATTTCACTCCCAACAGGTAGACAAACGAATAGATAAAAATCCAAACAATATTCAGAAATTGCCAGAACATCTTTAAGCAGATCAGTCTTCTGAGGCTGACATGTGAAATGCCTTCGCGATAGACAGGTACCGCTAACACGATCACCCAGAGAAGAGCAAAGAGCATATGGATTGAAAAGGTTCCCATAATGGTGTAGTAGATCGATAGAAAAGCACTCTTTTGCCATCCATGACCTAATTGTAGCAGTCTTTGCATGTCAGAGATCTGCATTCCCATAAAAATTATGCCCAGCAGGAATGTCGCACCGAATAGTAGAAGCGTTTTATTTTTATCGTTTCGATGAGCAAAAGCTCCAGCTAATCCTGCGGTCAAGCTGGCTGTGAGCAGGATGACCGATTGGAGAAGCGCAGAGGACAAACTAAACAAGTCCTTTCCAGAAGGGCCGCCGTACGTTCCATTTTGTAAAACAGCGTAGGTGGCAAACAACGTCCCAAACAAGACGAAATCGGTGAGTAAGAAAACCCAAAAACCAAATGTGGTTCGGGAATACACATCGTGATGAGGATCGGGAAAGCTTTCATGAACACTCTTTTGAGTCTGTTTCATACGGTTTGTTTCCTGCTTTCGATTTTTTCTACTTCTTCTGCGGAGATGTGATAATCCGGGTGTTTTACTGCGAGGTGAAGAATTGCACAAACGACGATTCCAAGAACGCTTATGAGTGCGAGCCAGAACATGTACCAAATCATCGCAAATCCGAGCACGAAGGTGAGTGCCCCCATGTACACTCCGATCGGTGTGTTTTTAGGCATGTGGATCGGTTCATATTTGCGCTTTTCCGGTTTGCCTGATTTTGCGTGCTTGGAAACCCAAAAAGGATCTCTGCAGTGCACTTCAGGTGTGAACGCAAAGTTATAAATAGGAGGAGGAGAGGTCGTCGACCATTCGAGCGATCTTCCATTCCAAGGATCGCCTGTGAGATCGCGGTTTTGCTTGCGCTGTTTGATGCTCACAAGCAGTTGGAGTACTTGAAATCCAACGCCAACGAAGACAAGAAGCGCTCCGATACAAGCGACGGTAAATAAGGGCTGCCATTCAGGAACATTATAGTAGTTTAAACGTCTTGTCGCGCCCATAAATCCTAAGATGTAGAGTGGCGAGAAGGCGATTAAAAAGCCGATGATCCAGAACCAAAACGCGTATTTCCCCAAGGTTTCGTTGAGTTTGAATCCTGCAAATTTTGGGAACCAGTAGCTATAGGCCGCAAAAAATCCAAAGACAACGCCGCCAATGATGACGAAGTGAAAGTGGGCAATTAAAAATAAGCTGTTATGCACTTGAAAATCCGCTGCAGGGATCGCCATCAGCACTCCTGCCATTCCCCCTAAAGTAAAGATCGCCATAAAACCTAAAAACCAATACATGGGAGTTGTGAATTGAATCTTCCCTCGGAACATCGTAAAGAGCCAGTTGAACACTTTGACCCCGGTCGGAACCGCGATGATCATCGTCATGATTCCAAAGAACGCGTTCACATTGGCTCCCGCTCCCATCGTAAAGAAGTGGTGCAGCCAGACGATAAAGGAAAGAATGGTGATCGCAATGATCGCCCAGACCATCGATGTGTAGCCGAAAAGTTTTTTATGAGAAAAAACAGGAACCACTTCTGAAAAGACCCCGAATGCAGGAAGGACGAGAATGTACACTTCCGGATGGCCCCATGCCCAGAACAAGTTGATGTACATCATGGGATTGCCGCCAAAATCGGGAGTAAAGATCTTCGTATCGATGAGGCGGTCTGTGGTCAGCATCGCAGCCGTGGCTGTCAAGATAGGAAAGGCAAAGACGACGAGGATCATTGTCGCAAACGATGCCCATACAAATACAGGCATTTTCATCAGCGACATTCCAGGACAGCGCATCTTTAAAATGGTGACTAAAAAGTTGATCCCCGAAAGCAAGCTTCCCGCTCCCGAGATCTGAACGCTCCACAACCAATAATCGACCCCGACCCCCGGGTTGTACTTGATTCCTGAGAGAGGAGGGTAGGCCGACCAGCCCGTTCCCGCATATTCTCCGACCACAAGAGAGACAAGGACAAACATCCCGCCTGAGACAAAAAGCCAGAAACTGAGGTTGTTCAAAAAAGGAAACGCCACATCCCGCGCGCCGATTTGCAAGGGTAAGATCAGGTTGATGAGGCCGAACATTAAACCCATCCCGACGAAGAAGATCATCGTGACACCATGGGCGGTCGCAACCTGTTGAAAATGGGAGGCGGTTAAATAACCCATCGAGTCGCCGACGGCAAATACTTGCTGAGCCCGCATCATCAATGCATCGATGAGCCCTTTTGCAAGCATCACGGCAGAGAAGATAATGTACATCAAGCCGATTTTCTTATGATCGACCGATGTGAGCCATTCCGTCCATAGCCATTTCCAGCGTTTGGTATAAGTTAAGAGTGCAATGAAACCAATGGCACCGATAATCATCGAAGCTCCCGCGAGCCACTCGATCCAATCGTGATAAAACGCTTCTAATGTGAGTCTTCCGAACATATCTTACTCCGCTGGCTTCATGTATTTCATCAGGATCTGATCAAACAGGTCGTTTTGGCCCAACACAAAGTAGGCCACAGGATCGTATTGACTCGGTTCTAAGAGCTTGTTATAGGTGCTTAAATTGAGTTGCTTCGGCGATTTTTTCACTTCTTGCACCCACTGATCAAACTCTTCTACCGAACAAGATTTTGCGGTAAACGTCATTCCGGCAAACCCATCGCCGCTGATATTGGCAGAGGCTCCTCGATAGCTGCCGCACTTGTTCGCAATCAAGTGTAACTTTGAGCGCATGGCTGGCATCGCGTAAATTTGTCCTCCCAGAGCGGGAATCCAGAATGAATTCATCGGAGCATCGGAAGTGATCTCAAAGTTAATCGGTGTCTTTTCGGGAAATTGGATGAAGTTCACAGTGGCAATTCCTTGTTCCGGATACAAAAACAACCATTTCCATTCGAGCGCGACCGCTTGAACAACAATCGGTTTAGTCTCCGAATCAATCGGAGTAAATGGATTGAGCTCGTGACTCGATTTCCATGTCAGAATGCCTAAGATCACGATGATGATCACAGGCACTCCCCACCAGCAATATTCCGCAATGTAGTTGTGTTCCCAGTCGGGAGCATGCTTGGCATTTTTATTCTCTTCGCGGTATCTCCACGCAAACGCCCAAGCGAGAACAAAGACGGGCACCACGACAATGAGCATCAAAAGAGACGCCGTGATAATGAGATCTCGTTCTTTTTCCCCGATCATCCCTTGAGGGTCTAACACCGCGAGATTATGCGTGGCCATATACCAGACAGTGAGAGCTGCAAGGCCTAAAAAAATGAGAATAAGCAGCGTAATTTTGGTTGATTTTTTCATCCCTTCCCTTCTCGATAAGAATCAAACTTCTTGGCTCTTCATAACTAATCGGTCGGAAATTGTCTAGCGATAAGTAAAAATAAAAATTTACACGTTCCGAAATAGACAATGCTCACCTTGATAGAGAGAGCTTAAAAGGAAATTAGATTTATAGAGCCTTTAGCGCCGATTCCCAAACAAAAACAACCCCGTACAAAAGACCCCATCGACAGGTTCTTGCGCTTTGATGCGCGCAAAAATATCTTCAAGCGTGTGCAGTTCAACATGGATTAGCTCGAACGGATCTAAAGCTGGAGCTTGCAAATAGCTCACTCCGTTTGCTAACACATAAAAGATCTGCTGGTCGGTAACAGCAGGAAAGGGGAAAACTGTTCCCAGAACAGAAAATTCACCGCCCCCATATCCCGTTTCTTCGAGCAGTTCTCTGCGTCCCGCTTCGATCGGCGACTCACCCGGATCGATCCGTCCTCCCGGGCAACTCATGAGCCACTCGCGTGGAGGATGGCGGTATTCGCGCGTCATCACCAGTTTGCCCTCCGTTGTCAGAGCAATTACCGCAGCAGCGTGTGCACCTAGTTTTAAGACGGTGTAAAGGCGTTCAGGACCGTGCGGCAATTTTAGATGGTCGACCGCAACATCGAAATATCCATGGTAGGCGATTTCGGTCTTTCGGATGTCAGGAATGGGGATATTGGGCTTGGACACGTTGATGCTCCCGTTTTATCCGTTTATAAAACATTTCTGCTTTTTTTGGCTGCCGAGAACAATGATAGAAAAGATACAGTTGTCGAAACAGCTGGATTTTTTCCCAGACAAAAGCTTGAGAGATCCATCCTTTTTTAAGATCGATTCTCTGGTGCAAGAAATTGCCCAAAAGCTCTGATGTAGGCGGGAAGGGGAGGTTGCCGGCGGCAGAAAAATGGGAAAGCGCGATCTCTTTTCCTTCTTCATGCCATAGGCAGCATCCCATGAGTGGGTAGAGAGGTGATCTCTCCTGAAGCAATTCTTCAGGAGAAAATGTTTCTAATAAATCGTGCGCGGCCTGCCATTCATTATTGAGAAGAAGCGCCCAGATTTGGAAAGAGGCAATGAGCTCCCGGTGTTCTTTCGGCCATAAGAAATTCTGTGCAAAAAACGGCAGGAGAAGCTCGCTTTTTTTCGAGCGCAAACATAGATCGCATAAATACAACGCAGTGCGGAATGCAGAAGGGGAAAGAGGGGCTTCTGCCTTTGTGCTAAAGCGCTCAAGTGACTCTTTAAGCGGCATTAAGGCAATCTCGATCAGCTCTGCTTCCTCTTTCACTGTCGCATAATGTAAGTTTTCTTTAACCCAATCTGGATAGCCGAGTTCAAGTAAAGCAAAGAGAGCATTTGAAATGATAACAGGATCGGTGCTCGTTTCAATGATTTCCACCAAAGTGATCGGCTTCGCTAGCCAAAAGGCAAGTTGTACTGCTAAGGTCGCATTGCAGTGGTTGTGTGGAGGATTTGCGTGATTAGGCGAGAGAGGCAAGATAAAGGCCAGCGGCTCGAGATGGGTTTTTAACGTCGCAAGTAAGCGTTGGTTGTCAGCTGTAAGAAAGATCAGCGGAACTTGGCGCAGAACGAGAAGTGCGAACTGGTAAGCAGAGATCCGATCCTGCGAAGACGCTTCGTGCAAACGAAAAGTCAGATGTTCAATGACAATGTGGAGCAGCGGATGTTTTGGATATTTTCTTAAAGTCAGCTCCCAGCATTTGATCTCCTCTTCGATATCGCCACAGGCTTTATAGACAAGCGACTTTCCTAAATACTCAAGAGGCGCTCCCGGTGTAAATCTGAGCTTACCAAATTCGTCCAAAGCAAGAAGATAGAGCCTTTCTCTCTCCGATTTTCTTTTAGATGCAGATGCCTCTTCAAGAAGAGTGACCCCTGCTCGAAATAACGCCTCTCTTCCTTCTGCTCTTCCTAAAAATGAGTGGCCGATTCGGCGGTATTCGCTCAAGGCCTTCGCATAATTTTTATTGGCTAAAAACGCGTCGGGAACAGCAAGGCAATTGACCATTGCATTTAAACTGCCGACAGAAATCTGCAGCTCATTGAGCTCAAAGTCGGCATCTCGATATAGCAGTCCCAGGTGGGTCCCGTGCATCGGGATATGACTGATATAGTGGCATTTGAGATCGTGATCGAGAAAAAGGCGGACATGGTTGTCCACTTTTTCGATCCGGAGCTCATGCCAGGTGTTTTTTTTCAAATACACATCGGAAATCGCCATCACCTCAACGTTGGATCGGAAGAGTTTGCACGTGGGATTCGCCTCAGATCCGATCCATAGGCAATACCCCTCTTCGAACCCTGTCCGTTCACTAGCCTCTGGAATCGAGAGGAGAAACCCGAGCCCCGCCCCTCCTTCTTTAATGCGCACCTGCGTGCGCATGAGTGTATTTCCCGAAAAACTAGTGCGCGAGATCATTAAACTCACCCATTCCATCACATCCAAGGTCCGTGCGATCGCAATGTGTTTCGCAAGGAAAATGTTTTCCTGAAATTCCCAGTCATTTTTTTCAGCGATGTTCAGTGTTCCTGCTGGAATCCATTCGGGACGCCCTTCGAGATAACTCTTTAACTCTGCGATGATCTCATCCACACTCTGAAACCGCTTATGCACATCAGGATCCAAACATCTCTTCACAATATCGGAAAGATGCTGCGGGATATCTCGGTAGGGAGCCACCTCTTGAGGATCAATGAGTTTTTCCCCATGCAGTGTTTTGCGGAAACTTTGGATCGATGGGCGATGAAACGGTAGATGGAGCGTCAGCATTTGATAGAGCATCACACCTAAGGAATAGATGTCCGTTAAAACAGAGGAGGGAGCCCCTAAAACTCGCTCAGGAGCGAGAAATGAAAGGGTCCCCGCAATTTTTCCAGGACGCGTGAGATCTTTCTTTTCACCCTCAGGGGATTCTGCAAGTAAGATCTCCTGCTTTTCTCCAATAAAATCGGCAAGCCCCCAGTCGAGAAGCATCACCTCGTCGAATTTTCCGACAATGATGTTTTCCGGTTTGAGATCCCGGTGCAAGATCCCCTTAGAATGGCAATAGGCAATTGCTTGGCAGATAGTTAAATAGATCAACATCAAAGAGGGGATCGAGCTGCCAATCGGATGGCGGATTTTACCCTCTTTCTCCTCATCGAGCGCCGTACGTAGAATTTGCTTTAAGGTTTCTCCTTCGATGTAGGGCATTGTATAGAAAATACCCGCCTCATCGTGATTAATCGAAAAGATGGGAATGATAGAAGGGTGAGTCAGTTGCGAGGCAATTCTGGCCTCTCGAAAGAATCTCTCCTGCAGCGTCGTATTGTGGCTCATCTCTTGGCGAATTTGTTTGAGCGCCACATTGCGTCCGCATTTGGGATCAAATGCTAAAAACACCTCGCCCATGCCCCCTTTGCCCAGACTGCGCACAATCCGGTAGGAGCCGATCTGAATCGGGAGAGAAGAAGGGTGAGGTTCCATAGTTGTTTAAACAAAAATTAAAGGAAATACCACCCTCATCCCATAATCCCAGAATATTATCAAGGATTATGAGCCGATTGAGTCTATCTTGCTTGTGTGTAAAATATTTTTATAAGTACGCCGATACAGGCCAAAGAAAAACAAAATGCAGATAAGAAACATAAGTCCGGAAGGGACGAGTTCTTTGATGCTCAAATTATCGATGAAAAAAGCGGGTAAAACTAATAAAATTTGGATGAATGGGATTACAATCAAACGGAAAATTGTAATTTTGAGCCATGTTTTTTTTGTTTTCTGATCGCTCTCGTCTAATGCGATGGTGGGAATCATACTTCAGCTCCAATTTTGTACAAGTTTACCTTGGAGGCTAAGATTTTTGAAATGAAAATCAGGAAGCGTTGGACTGACGAAAATTTTATTAAGATGGGTTCTTACTTATTCTGAATTCTGGAATTCCGAAAAAACTTGGCAATTTCTTTTTTTGAGATGGACCCTTTCGCAATCTCTAAAATGAGATCTTGATATTCAGGGTCTATAATTGTGAATGCGCCTTTATAATTCGAAGAAAAAAAGATCAGTGCTGTCATGGAAGCTGTGCGTTTATTTCCATCTACAAAGGGATGATTTTGGATCATATGGAAAAGATAAGCTGCCGTTTTATCAAAGATTGTTCGATGTAAATCTCGTCCTCCGAATTGCGCCTTGGGCATTTCCAATGCAGAGCGTAACAGTCCTTCATTAAGAATGCCTTTTGCCCCGCCATATTCGCTAATAAGGCTGTCATGTATTTCATAAACGAATTCAAAGCTAATATATGAAATCACAAGTCGGCCAGATTCTGCATTAGCTTGCGGTGTTTTTTATTGAGAATTTTAAAATTCTCTCTGAAAACGTCCGTTTTAGTATCTTCGATAGATTGAATGACGAGTCCTCCGCTCGGACTTACTGAAATTTGAAAGAGAGCGTTTTCTGAAATGCCAGCAGCTTCGAGTAAAGCTTTATCCACAACAATAGCTCGGCTGTTTCCGTGCTTGATGAGCCGTTTTATCATAATAACCTCCCTTGGTCTGTATCTACAATGTTATCACACTTGTGTTTATTGACTCAAGCTTGGTTGTAAGTTGTTTGAATTTAGCTTCTTGTAAATCGAATATCCTGTGGGCTATTTTGAATTTTTCTTCGCCTTGCTCGAAATATCTAAAATCAGCGAGAATCGCCTATACCGAACGTGTTTCAAAATTTGGTTTCCGGCAAAGCTGGCGCTTCAGATTTGCAGTCGGCGAAGCAGGCCAGAGCCAAGCACAAGGTCGATGGAGGCGACTGCAAAAATGAAGATGCCAGCGCTGCCAGAAACCAAATTTTGAAACACGTTCGGTATAAGTCCACTCACCTCTTAAGGAGCATCTATCCGCATGCAAAAGAAAAAGATCATTCTCACAGGAGATCGTCCGACCGGTCCCTTACACTTAGGACACTATGTCGGTTCTTTAAAAAATCGGGTAGAGCTGCAAGAGAGCTGCCAGCAGTACGTGATGATTGCCGATGTTCAAGCCTTAACCGACAATGCGGAGCAGCCCGAAAAGGTGCGTCAGAATGTGTTGCAAGTGGCTTTAGATTACCTCGCGGTAGGTCTTGATCCCGCGAAGTCAACGCTCTTTATCCAATCTCTCGTTCCTGCTCTTTCCGAACTGACCCTCTACTACTTGAATCTAGTTACGTGGAACCGCTTGAAGCATAACCCTACGGTCAAGCAAGAGATCGTTCAGAAGGGGTATGGAGAAAGTGTGCCTGCCGGCTTTATGGTTTATCCTGTGAGCCAAGCGGCGGACATCACCGCCTTCAAAGCAGATCTTGTCCCTGTTGGAGAAGACCAGCTTCCGATGATTGAGCAGACAAATGAGATTGTGCGCCACTTCAACCGAATCTATAAGACAGAGACCCTTGTCGAATGTACGGCGATGATCCCAAAATGTGCGCGTCTTCCTGGAACCGATGGCACGGCGAAAATGAGTAAGTCGCTTGGCAATTGTATCTATCTTTCAGACGGCGCTGATGTGGTTGCAAAAAAGGTGAAAGGGATGTACACCGATCCCACCCATTTGCGTGTTGAAGACCCCGGTAAGGTCGAAGGCAATCCCGTTTTCAGCTACCTCGACGCCTTTGATCCCGATATTGCAGCATTAGAGGAAATGAAAGCCCACTATCAACGCGGCGGTCTGGGTGATTCTATTGTAAAAAAACGCCTTCTGGAAGTGCTGCAAGCCTTTCTAGAGCCGGTCCGCGCAAAGCGCGAGGCGTTAGCGCAGGACCCGCAAGCTGTGATGGAGATTCTAAGGCAGGGGACAAAAGCCGCTAATGCTGCGGCAGAAAAGACTTTGTCAGATGTGCGTAAGGCCATGCACCTGGATTATTTCTAGATTACTTCTTGTGCTGCTCTTCTTCGATTTCACAATTGATGTCCTCTTCCTCATCGGCAAGAGGCTCTTTACTTTCCAGATATTCCCTGCAGAGGACATAGACGCCGCCGAGCGCGAAGAGCACGGGGAGCAGAACTTCCCAGTGGATTTCAAATTGGACGGTAACGAATACGCCGCCGAAGACAAAGAGGGTGATTCCCATGTCGTAGTGGCGACCTAAAAGACATTGGCGGAGAGCCAAGGGGATGCCAACGGCAAGCATGATCCCGGGCCACCAGGCGCCGAGATAAGAGACGATCGCAAGTCCCACAAGAAAAAGGGCGGTCGTTAAGACTTTGGCTTTTCGTTTAGATGTGATGTGTCGCTCTGCCATGAAACACTCCTTGCTTAATCTCAGTGTATCACACCGGTTGATTTGCAAGAACGGGTTTCAAATATTTTCCTGTCAGAGAAGCGGAGTTGCGGCTGAGCTCTTCGGGGGTTCCTGTGGCAATGACCTTGCCGCCGTGGACGCCGCTGCCGGGGCCCATGTCGATGAGCGTGTCGGCATTGGCGATCACATCGAGGTTGTGCTCGATGATGACAACGGTGTTGCCTCGGTCAACCAAGGTGTGGAAGATCGAGACAAGCTTAAGGACATCTTCGCTATGCAGGCCGACGGTGGGCTCATCAAAGAGATAGAGGGTTTTTCCGGTGGAGCGTTTCGCAAGCTCGCGGCTTAAGCGCATGCGCTGCGCTTCGCCGCCGGAGAGAGTGGCGATTTCTTGCCCGAGCTGCAAGTACCCGAGACCGACCGAGAGGAGAGTATCGAGGATGCGCATGAGTTTGGGGATGGGAGGGAGAAAGTCTCTTGCTTCTGCGACGGTCATTTGGAGAACTTGGCCAAGGTTTTTTTCTTTGGATTTGACATTGAGGCTTAACGGGGCTAACCGATAGCCATGGCACGACTCGCAGGTCACTTTGACGGGAGGAAGAAACTGCATCGAAATCGAACGTGTGCCAAGACCCCAGCAGGTGGTGCACATCCCTTTAGGATGGTTGAAGCTGAAATGTTTCGGCTGTAATCCTCGGGCCGCGGCCTCGGGAAGAGCTGCGTAAAAATAGCGCAAGGGGGTGAGCGCATCGACATAGGTGCTAACATCGGCGCGGTTGGTGTGTCCAATCGGATTTTGATCGAGCACAAGGAGTTTGTCGAAGGCGGCAATCCCTTGGATCTTGGCTCCTTGATAGGAGATTTCGTCTTTGATTTTTTTAGAGGAAAGAGATTGTTCCACGGCAGGGCGGAGAAGCGCGTTGATGAGTGTGGATTTTCCAGATCCCGAGACGCCGGTGATGCAGGTGAGGGTTTTGACGGGGATCTCAAGGGAAACAGATTTTAAGTTGTGCAGTGTGCCGTTTTCGAGGGTGAGCAATTGCGTACTCGTGCGTCTTTTTTTCGGAAAGGGGACATGTTTACGTCCGCTGAGGTAGGCGCCAGTAAGAGAGTTGGGGTTGTTGCAGATTTCTGTTAATGTGCCGCGTGCGCTGATTTGTCCTCCTGCTTTCCCTGCTTCTGGGCCGAAGTCGAGGATGTAGTCGGCAAGTTGGATTGTCATCGGATCATGTTCGACGAGAAGTAGAGTGTTGCCAAGATCGCACAGTTGCTTGAGAGCGGCATTAAGGCGCGCGTTATCATGGGGGTGGAGGCCGATCGTGGGTTCGTCGAGGACGTAGAGCGCGCCGGTAAGTCCTGCGCCGAGCTGGCGGGCTAAACGGATCCGTTGGGCTTCGCCGCCGCTTAAGGTAGGGGCGCTGCGATTGAGCGAGAGATAATCAAGGCCGATGGCGATCAGAAAGTGGAGGCGTTCTTTGAGCTGGCGGAGGGTTTCATCGAGGAAATGGAACTCGGGGGTGTTGAGCGGAATTTTTTCGATGAATTCCTTCGCTTGGTTGATTGGGAGAGCGCAGAGATCGGCAATCGAGAGTTTATCGATGCGGACATTTCGAGCGAGCGGATTTAACCTGGTGCCTTGGCAGGAAGGGCAGGTATTTTGATCGAGCAATGGGAGCAGGTGCTCGCGGATTTCGGGGTTGATGCTCTTTGAGAGTTTGGCAAAGAGGGGATTGAGTCCGATCCAGCGGAGCGACAGACCCGATTTTCCAACAGGGCGCTCCTCTTTTGAGCCGTTGAGAAGAAGGTGCAATTGATGCGGCTCCATTTGCACAAAAGGGGTGTCTTCATCGATCCCTTCTGCTTTTAAAACAGAAAGAAGCGGGCTTAAGGTAAATCTTGTGGCGTTATCCTTCCAGAGAAGCGCGATGAGGTCTAAGGGGGTGAGTTTCTGAAACCAGGGGAATCTAAAGAAGTTTGCGCCAAACTGAAACCCGAGCCCTAAACACTCGAGACACATCCCTTGTTCTGTGTTAAACGAAAAGGTGTGGGGAGTGATCGGAGAATAGGATTTTCCTGTGCTTAAGACGGCAAATGCGAGATTAAAGAAGAGATCTTCATTTTCGAGCGCCGCCACGAAGGTGTTGTTGGAGATCAAGCAGGCTTGTTCGATCGCTTCAAAGAGGCGTTTGCGCGCGCTGTCCTGAATGGTCAGGCGATCGATGACGAGAAAAAGGGCATTTTTCCGTTGTTTGTCGAAAGGGATGGGTTGATCGAGCTCGTGATATTCCCCATTTAAGCGGATTCTGAGATACCCCTGCCGTTGCAGCTTGTCCTTGATCTCTTCAAAGGATTCACTGCGCTTGATATGAAGGGGAGAGAGGATCTGCACTCTTGTTTTTTCGGGAAGAGCTGTCAAGCGTCTTAAGACATACTCTTTACTGATCGTCTCAATTTTTTCTCCCGTCTCTGGACAGTAGGCTGTTCCCAAATGCGCAAAGAGAACGCGCAAAAAGTCGTAGGTTTCTGTCATTGTTCCGATCGTGCTGCGCGGATTGCCTGCATGGCTTTTTTGCTCGATCGCGATCGCAGGAGAGAGCCCTTCGATGAGATCGGCTTTGGGTTTCGGCATCTGTTTGACGAACTGCCGGGCATAAGGAGAAAGAGATTCAATGTAGCGCCTTTGCCCTTCGGCGTAGACGGTCTCGAAAGCAAAAGAGCTTTTGCCAGATCCCGAAGGTCCTGTACAGAGAGTGATCTTGCCACGGGGGATTTCGACGTCGATTTTCTTTAAATTGTTCTGCTCGGCGCCTTCAATGGTGATCGCATCTAAGTAGGCTGGTTCTTCTGAGGGGACAGAAGGGGCTGAAAGCTTTTTCTTCGGAAAAAAGATCGGCTGCAGCGCATGTCCTGTGGGCGAATTGAGTTTGGCAATCTTTTCAGGGGTGCCTGTTGCAATGACCTCTCCTCCATATTTGCCCCCTTCAGGGCCTAAGTCGATCAGCCAGTCGGCGGTTTTGATCAGATCGATATTGTGCTCGATCACAAGGACGGTGTTTCCTTTATTGACGAGTTTTTGAAGCACGTCGATCAGTTTATGGATGTCGTGAAAGTGAAGTCCTGTGGTGGGCTCATCGAGGATATACAGGGTGTTGCCGCTAGAGGGGCGTGCGAGTTCTTTTGCGAGCTTAATCCGCTGCGCTTCTCCTCCTGAGAGAGTAGGGGAGGCTTGACCGAGCTTGATGTAGTCGAGCCCGACCGAAAGAAGGGTGTCCAGCTTTTGTTTGAGCGAGGGGATTGCGTCAAAAAACACAGCAGCGTCTGTGACATTCATATCGAGGATGTCAAAGATGCTTTTTCCTTTGTAGAGGATCGCAAGAGTGCTCTCGTCGAACCTCTTTCCATGGCAATGCTCGCAAGGGGTCCATTCATCTTCCATGAAATCCATGTCGATCTTGGTCATTCCCATTCCGCCGCAATGCGGACAAGAGCCTTCCTTGACGTTGAAGCTAAATCTTCCTGGTTTATAGCCGCGCGCCACACTTTCTGGGAGCTGGCAGAAGAGATCGCGGATCTCATCGAAGAGTTTGATGTAGGTCGCAGGATTCGAGCGGGGAGTTCTTCCAATGGGGGTTTGGTCGATCGCGATCACTTTGTCGATTTGTTCAATCCCATGGAGAGCTTTGTGTTTGCCGACGGGGAGTTTTCCGTGGTGGAGGTGGTTGCACAAGGCAGGATGCAACGTGTCGCTAATCAGCGATGACTTGCCCGAGCCTGAAACTCCCGTGACAGCAACAAGCACTTTTAATGGGATTTCGACGTCAATCCCTTTGAGGTTATGATGAACGGCCTTTTCGATTTTAATCTTGCCTTGAGGCTTTCTACGCTTAGGAATTGGGATGCTCAACCGACCAGAGAGATACGCGCCTGTGATCGATTCAGGTGCAGAAAGAAGAGTATCGATCCCTCCAAAGGCCACAATCCGGCCCCCTTTTTCTCCAGCAAGAGGTCCCACGTCGACAATGAGATCCGCTGCGCGTATCGTCTCTTCATCGTGTTCAACGACGATGACGGTATTGCCTCTATTTTTAAGCCGCTTTAAGGTTTCTAGGAGCTTTTGGTTATCCCGAGGATGCAGTCCGATGGAAGGTTCATCGAGGACATAGGTCGCGCCGACAAGGCCCGAGCCGATTTGTGAGGCGAGCCTCACCCGCTGAGCTTCTCCGCCCGAAAGTGTGGGCGCCGTCCGCTCTAAAGAGAGATAATCGAGGCCGACGCCTTTAAGGAAGTGGAGGCGCTGGGTGATCTCTTTGAGCAATTCTTCTGCGATCTGCCTTTCTTGTGAGGTCAGCTTCAGGTTTTCAAAAAACTGGAGGGCATCGTCGATCGAAAGTGCTGTCACTTCAGAAATCCGCTTTTTCCCTAACAAAGTCGCAGCGGGATAGGGTTTAATCCGCTCTCCGTGGCAGTCGGGACAGAGGGTTTCCTGCATTAGCTCTTTCATCTTCGAGCGGTAGAGATCGCTTTCCGCTTTCTGGTACCTCTCACGGGCTTCAGCAAGAACCCCGCGCCACTGCACGTATTCGTCCCATCGGTTTTTTTTCACGGGATGGACAAAGCGCATCCGGGTCCATTTTTTTTCCGTTCCAGAGAGGATCACCCGTTTGGCTTTTTCTGAGAGCTTTTTCCAGGGGGTGGTTACTTTAAAATCGTAGAGGCGTGCGAGATTGTCAAAGATGTTGCCGTAGCGCACTGTCGTATACGAGCTGCCGATGCTAAAACAATCCTCCGAGATAGAAAGGTCGGGATTGACGATCAGATCGACATCGAACTCTTGGATCGATCCCAACCCTTGGCAGGTAGGACACATCCCCGACGGGTGATTAAAGGAAAAATCGTGGGGCTCGAGAGGCCCATAGGACAATCCCGATTTAGGAGAATAGGCGTTTTGAGAAAATAGGATCTCTCGACCCGATTCGACCTCTAAAATGCTTAAAATCCCTTGTCCCTGTTCCAAGCCCTGAATGACAGCTTCGTTCAAGCGTTGCTTTTCTTGGGGGCTAAGAGAGATCCGATCGATCACGAGATCGACATCGTGGGCTACTTTTCCATCGATGGAAACTGTCTCGCTCAAGTCGATGATCTGTCCGTCGAGTCGAACGCGTGTAAACCCCTTGCGGACAAGCTCGGCAAAATCGTCTTTAAATTCCCCTTTTTTCCCCTTAGCATACGGGCTTAAGACGATCAGTTTGGACCCTTCTGGTATTTCAAAAATCGCGCGCAAAATCTGCTCAGTGCTCTGAGGGCGCACAGGTTCTTTACTCACCGGGCAGTGAAAGATCCCCACACGCGCATAGAGCACTCGCATGAAGTCATAGACCCCCGTCATCGTCCCAACGGTCGAGCGCGGATTTTTTCCTGCTGTCTTTTGTTCGATTGCAATGGTCGGCGATATCCCAGAAATTAGCTCGGCATCCGGTTTGGGAAGGTCCCCCAGATGGCGCCGTGCATAGGTGGAAAGGGATTCGACATAGCGGCGCTGCCCCTCGACGTAGATTGTATCAAAAGCAAGCGATGATTTACCTGAACCGGAGACTCCTGTAAAAACGATCAGTTGGTGATGAGGCAGGGTCAAATCGACACTCTTGAGATTGTGTACCTTTACTTTTTTTAAGACGATTTGCCCCACGCAAGAACTCCCCCTAGAGGTATATGGAGGCTGCATTGTCTCAGATCTGCGATTTTTTTGCTCTTCTCTTGAGGAGAATTTCAGATAGCGCTAGGATCACATTTGGGACATAGGGAGAAACAGACGGCATGCAGACGCGGACAAAAATTATTTGTACGATTGGACCAGCGGTTAACACCTACGAGAAAATTCTTGAGCTAATCCATGCGGGTATGAATGTGGCGCGTCTCAATTTTAGCCATGGAACCCATGCAGATCACCTCAAGGTGATCGAGGCGTTGAAACAAGCCCGCACCGAAAAATCGGTTCCGCTTGCCATTATGCTAGATACCAAAGGCCCAGAGATTCGGATCGGCAAAGTGAAAGACGGGAAGATGGCTCTTGTCGCCGGCCAGAAACTCCTGCTTGTCAAACAAGAGATTGAGGGGGATTTTTCGCAGCTCCAGGTCCATCCGGCTGTTGTTTTTGACAAGCTCGAGGTCGGAGTGAAGGTGCTTTTCGACGATGGGTACATCACCTCCACTGTCGTCGAAGTGCGTCCAGAGGGTACCGTTGTTGAAATCCATAATTCGGGGATCTTAAAGAGTCAAAAAGGGGTTAACATTCCCGGTGTCGATATCGATCTTCCCGCGATGACCCCACAAGATATCGAAGATATCATTTTCGGTTGCACTCACGATATCGACCTGATCGCTGCCTCCTTTATCCGCTCGGCAGAGCATGTTTTGGAGATCAAACGGCTTCTTGCAAACCAAAAAAAACAAGATATTCTCGTCATTGCTAAAATTGAAAATAGCCTTGGTGTGCGCAACTTTGACAGCATTCTTCAAGTGGCAGACGGTGTTATGGTCGCACGAGGAGATTTAGGAGTGGAACTTCCGCTTAAGCAAGTCCCGCGGTTGCAGAAAATGATGATCCGGAAATGTACCCAAGCCGCAAAACCTGTCATCACAGCAACGCAAATGCTCGAGTCGATGATCCAAAACCCCAGACCAACGCGCGCTGAGGTTTCCGATGTGGCCAATGCCATTTACGATAGCACTTCTGCCGTCATGCTCTCAGGAGAGACTGCCGTCGGGCTGTACGCAATCGACGCAGTGAAAATGATGAAGAGCATCGTAAGAGAAACCGAAAAAGACTTTGCCTATCGCGATTTTTTCCTGCACCTTGGAAAAACGGATTTTAACGATATTTCCAATTCCGTCGCTCTCGCCACTGTGAAAACAGCCTACAGTTCTCATGCCAAAGCGATTTTTGTCTTTACGAGCAGCGGTCTTACCATGCGCCTCGTTTCGGGCTTTCGTCCTGAGATGCCGATTATTGCGCTCACGCCTAGCCTTAAACGATTCCATCAGATGGCGCTCATGTGGGGCGTGATCCCAGTTCCCTGTTTTGCCGTCCAAAATAGCGAAGAAGCGTTTACTTACACGAGCACTCAAGCGCTGCGGATGAACCTCGTTCAAGAAGGGGATTTAGTGGTTGTAACGGCAGGCTCTCCCTTCGGAGTGAGTGGAACGACCAACATGATGCTTGTCGAAAGCATCGGAAATGTGCTTGTCCGCGGACAACCGTTTCAAGGGAAAAGAGTCTATGGAAAAGTGGCCCTTTTGCACTCTGTAGATGAAAAACAAGAAACTTCTGCCCAAGATCGGATTGTGGTGATCACCCGCTGTGATGAGACCTATCTTCCTTCTCTTAAAAAAGCGATCGGCATCATCTTACAAAATAGCCCGGAAGATCTCTCTTCAGAGCATTATGCAAGACAATTTGCTCACCTCTTAAATCTGCCCGTCCTCGTGCGCGCAGATGGCGCCATGGGCTTACTGCACGAGGATCAGCAAGTGCTTCTCGATCCAGAAAAAGGCGTCGTTTTTAAGCATGCTTAGAGAGGAACTTCTCGATATTGCTCGAAGCCTCTTGCAATGCCGTTAAAAACGCGATTCTTTGCATCTGCGCTGTCATCACAGGAACTTCTGTTAAATCGATAATCGCTGTTTTCAGAAAACGCTCATCTGGAGACGTTTTAGAGCGGTATTTATTGAGGAAATCGATCAGTTCTTCTGCGCAAAACTCAATTTCTTCTCGAGTTGGGGTGTAGTCTGATTTCCTGTGCATATGGGAAATCATTGTATCGATTTGATTCTTAATTCTTAAAACTTCCACGTGAAGGTGGGAATGCTTGGGTGCTGGGGCAGCTGCCATATGACTCTCCTTAAAATTAGAGCTCTTTCATATCTTTATTATTTTAATAAAACGAATTAAATTACAATACAATTAATAAAGTGTAATTATTCGTAATTAACTTAATATAGTAATTGCAAGAGACTTAAGCCCGTGATCGCAGCTGTGTCTGTCCTAAGAATATTGGAATGAAGTTTGACGCCATGAGCCCCAAGCGTACCTTGCACATGGGAAACTTCTCTCTGATCGAACCCGCTTTCAGGTCCAATGAAAAGAACGACAGGAGAATGCTCTGGCAAAGGAGTCGAATGCTGCCAAAGCCAAGGAGCCTTCGCCGAAGTGTCCCCAAAGAAAAGGGTTCCTGGGCATTCTTTCCATTGAACAAGTGGGGATTTAAGTGAAATTACTGGCAGATCGAGCCTGCCGCATTGCTTCATCGCCGCAATAAGGATCTGCTCCATGCGCTTGTGTTGGTTTGGGCTAAACGTCTCCTTTTCACTGAGCATCCCAGGAAAGAGCCAAAATTCGGTCACCCCAAGTTCTGTTCCCTTTTCCAAAATCATTTCCAGACGGTTCAACCGAGGAATTCCCTGGGCTAAAATTACAGGGCGTTTGGGGGGAGGTCCATGGATAACACGCGTAATTTCCAGCTCGACATGCCTCTTCCCAATGGTGGTAATTTTAGCTTCGGCAAGCGCATTCTTTCCGTTAACAAGCTCGATCTCATCTCCCTCACGCGCCCGCATCACCCGGCATAAATGGTGAAATTCTGTCTCTTCCAGCGTGACCCTGTCATCCAGTGGCTGATCGGTGAAAAAACGCTCATGGGGCATGACACACCGCACCTTTCAAATGGCAGCCAAGCGGCTCATCCGCTGCACATCCGCTCAAGTCTTTTAACTCTTGTAAGTCGATCACCTTTACGGCAGAAAGACGCTTAAAATGCTTCTCCACAGGTTTGTAACCGCTGAAATTGTACACAAGCTTGAATTGATCCTCAGGAACAAGTAGATCTGTAAGATCAGAATAAGCGCGGACCTCCACATCATCTAACAGGCCCAAGTGCGCATATTCTTTCGGCACAAAAAGTGTGATAAATTCTAAAGGATAGATCTCGCGGAATACCGGTAAAAGCTTTCGAATTTCTTCAAATAACCCTTTCTCTTGCGGCATCATAATGCACATGCATTCTTGCCGAAACGTGCGTTTGACTTTATCGAGAGTTTGTTGCTTCCAGCGGTTGTGCGCCCAGAGCCATTGTTCTGGAATTTCTCGGATACTCTCTTCTAAAATACCAAGAGCTTCGCGCATCATCCGGTCCACTTCAGATTGGAGCGGCGCTTCAAGATTTGGCCAAATCGGATCGGAATAACGGATCCGGTATTTGCCTCCCACTCTTCGTGTCATCGCTACCATAATCGGTGAGCCGGTGCGGTAAGAGAGAATCGCTGCAATTGGCGATGTCCAAGCCGTTCTGCCAAAGAAAGGGGAAGAGAACCCGCTATCCGGCCGTCCTTGGTCGCCCACGATCCCCAGAAATGCACCTTGCTTGAGTCCACGTAGTCCTTCCTTGATTGCTTGGCTAGGTGTAATGATCTTGCCTCCATACTTCTGACGGATTCCGAGCACCCACTGATAGAGTAGAGCATTCTTCACTGGCCGGCCAATCGCAACGCCTGGCTTTCTACTCGTCCCTTCCAAAAACAACACTTCCCAGTTCGCTTGGTGTCCGCAGAAAAAGATCACCGGCTTTCCCTCTTTCATTAACTTATCAGCGAGTTCCGGATTGTCACAGCTCGCGATCTTTTCAATCTTTTGTTCCGCATCAAACTTCGCATATTCCAAACAAGTGATCATCAAGTTTTCAAACGAAGCCTTCGCGATCCTTACTCGTTCCTCGCGCGTCAGTCCCAAACTCGTCGCAAGGCTCAAATTGCTCAGTGTTCGTTTACGAAATTTTGGCAGGACATGATAAGCGATTCGCCCCAGCCAAGAACCCAGCTTGTGAATAGCAGAATAGGGGAGGAACTGGATCGGCCATGTGACGGCTCGGATCATGAGGTAGGAGGCCTTGTGGCTGACCATTGGATTTCCCAGATACATTTAATTTGAAGTTGAGACAAATGATACCACGTTTACAGAAAAATGCCTAGCTGACACTTTGCCCATGGTGTCAATGAGTACAAATAGTCGGTGCTAGGGAAATATTTGACTTGTTCTATTTTCTATTTTAATCTTTGAAGGCAGTATTACGACTAAAGATACATATGAAAAATGCTAATGCTAAAACAGCAAATCCATGGAAAATTTTATTCTGTGGGCTAGCCTGTTTTCTGATCTTTGCCTATTTGCAAGTGGAGAAAGAACCTCCGCTTGCTTCCTATGAAGGTAAGAGCGTCGAAGAGATTTTACAGGTGATCCCTAAAAAAGATAGGCAGCGGCTGGAGCATTTTTTTCTGAAATCCATTGATTGGGACGCGATGGGCTATGTTCTTTTTGGCGATAAACCGATGGCTTATTTGGACGGCATTGACAAAAAGCTCGAGCCTTTTAACAGTTTTGGATCGTTTCTCTATGCGATCTCGCCTCGTCGTATCCAAGCTGAAAATGGGTTTAAGACCTGGAGAAAATACGCGAAGTTATTTCCTATGAATCGATTTGTTTTCCTTTATGAGGAGAATGAAACCGCTCTAAGCGGAGTATTCATTAACAAGCAGAGCTTTGTTAATAAAGTTCAAGAGTGTGCGGAAGATTTTAAGAACATTTTGCAAAGAGACGTAACAGGAGAACAGCTTTTAGCTGAAGGGAACTGTCAGCCGTTGCTTACGGAAGTGCTGCAAAATCACGATGTGTTGCTGGGGATTCTTTTTGGTTTTGGAAGAGAAAATGCCTATGCGTTTTACAAAAGAGCCTTGATGTCATCTTTTGAACAAAAAAGAGATTTTCAGAAGAAATTTCATTTCGGAGATCCCTGGGAAAAGGAGTTTAAAGAGCTAGACGAAAAGTTAGAGAAAGTAAGTTGGCTCAGCGGATATATCACAGGAGATCACTTAAAAAACCTGGATTTGATCATGTATCCGGGATTTTGTGCTCTTCTGGAAGATCCTGAGACAATGCTGCTCAAAGAGCATTATACTCAGACTAGAGAGGAGATGATCGACTATTACCGAGGCAAGGACTTCCTCGAAGCGACCTTAAAGCTTCTCACGTCGAATAACACTCAGAAGTAATCAAACTTAAAGCATTAGGGAAATCGAGGTGGCGCACCGAGGCGCGGATAGCGTCAGCGCTGGCCCGTGTTTTGGGGTATTTGAGAGCGATTTTTAACGTCTCTGCGATCGATTCGGGATCTGTGAGGGAGGGGATGATGGCGCCGGTTGAGGAGGTCAAGACTTCATGGCCTCCGTTTCTGCGGGAGGAGACGACAAAGACTCCTAAGGCGAGCGCTTCGACGGTCACATTGGCGAAGGGGTCGTAGAGGGAAGGGATGACGAGGGTATCTGCGATTTGATAAAAGGAACGGATCTCTTTTTGCGCTCCGAAAAATCGCACCTGTGAGGTGAGGTTAAGCTGTGAGGTGAGCTTTTCGTAAAAGGCGATATCCTTATCTTTTCCGACGACGCTCAGCTGCACGTCTTTTTCTTTGAGGAGAGCTAGCGCGTGCAAGAGTTTATCGAGCCCTTTACGCTTATAATTGTGTCCGATGAAAAGGAATTGATGGCAGTTGAGATCAAGACGCAACGCTTTGGCAAGCGGAGCGCGGACAAGCTCCCAAGCGTCGAAGTCGTATTGCAGCTCGGACCATTCAACGCCGTTGTGAACTACCTTTACTTTGTTGGGTTCGACGTTGTACTGATCTAAAATCTCTTCGCGGACCATATGAGAATTGGTGAAGAGGACTTGAAGCTCGGGATGCTCGAACGACTCTTTTTCGATTTTAAGCAGTAAGCGGTGGAGAGGATTACAGCGAAAGCTTAAAGCTTTTAAGAGTCCTTCTTCTTGAGCCCGCATATTGAGGTAGCTGGCATGTGAGCCGTTGCCGGCTCTTAAGTGTGTTTGGTAGCGGTTTCGGTCGAGACCGAAGATAAGCGGTGCGGGATGAGATTGAAGATAGTCGCTACAGGCTTTGTCGAAATCCCGGACATTCCATGCGCTAAAGGGACGGTCGATGGGAAAGCGGACGATGTTAATGCCCGAAATAGTTTCTGGTTCAGGACCTGTTGTGAGAATTGTGACCTCAGCGCCCTTTTTTTGAAATGCCTGTGCGATTTGCCAGGTGTATTTTTCTAAGCCACCCATGCGAGCAAGCTCGCTTTTCAATAATGTTAGGTTCATAGGTTAGGGGGTGGCCGGTGCAGGAGGCTCTTGGCTCGTTTCGTGGATCTCCACCTTGTCATCCTTAATAAAAAGGGCAAGATCAAACGTGGTGTCATCAGCATTGAACAACTGAAAGCGGTTCATATAGCTACGGAAGCGATTGCGCAAGTATTCCTGGCGCAAGGCGGGCTGCAGCAGGCGGATATCCTCATCGGACACATCAGACATCAGACTAGAGACATAATGATCTTCAAGCTGCCGGGGATTGATAAATTCGATGCTCCATTCGAGTAAGTTTCGCTCAGAGGGAGGGGAGGCAATGATCACGATCTGCAACATGTCCTCGACGGTCTGGAGAAAGAGACGATCGACTCCGTTTGCATACAGGGGCGTTGTGATCAGATTAATTCCGTGTACCGACTTTAAAGAGGCGCCAGGGGCGATACTGAGTGTTGCCGGATTGAGCGTATCCAAATATTTGTCTGGATAGAAGAGGGTAACGGGAATCGGTTTTTCAATCGGAATCAGATTGCAGCGCACAAAGTCGATTCTGAGGGCTTTGGCTTGCACATCGTCGATTTCAATCGGGGTATCGGAAAGCAGGGGAATATTAATCTGTTTCCACTGGTCAGGGACGAAATAGCTGATGACTTCCGTTCTTCCCGCGTTTAAGTTACTCGCCAAGGCATCGAGCTGCGCTTTATTAATGTCGTTGAGGTTAAACGTGATTCGTTGCTCTTTGAGTTTTAAGCGCTTGATCAATTCTTCCGGTCCGCTGACAGTGAGCGTGAGCCGGTAAGGCCAGACATCGAGGAATTGATAGCCGCGCGGCGCTTCTCCGACAGGCTGTGTAATGATCACGGGAATCTGTTCGGTGACAAGTTTTGCCATCCGCACGAGGAAGTTGGGGTGATAGACTCGGCTGATCCCTTTGGAGATGTCGATTTCAGGATTAAGAGAAACGAGGTTTTTTTTGGAGATCCCGGCAATCCATTCATCCGGCTTATCCGACGCATCAAGGACCACTTCGAGATCATAGGGGGTGAGTTCATCGAGAATAGTTTTGTTGCCGACAAGTGTTAGGGTGATTTTTTTTGCTAGCCTGCCATTAGGCTGCATCCCTTCGATCGTTTTTCCGGTGGGAATATTGAGGATGCGCACGGGGATGTTGCTTAAGTTGCGCGTCGTCGTTAGCGTTTGGTTGACCACAAGCCAAGTAATGATCGCAAGGATAAGCGCCACCAATTTGCGAGGCCAATTCTCAATAAAAAATCTAAGAATGATCGTCTTCATTTCTTTAACCACTCCCGAAGATTAAATTGACTTTTGAAGTCGGTGGTTTGCGGAGGAGTAAAGATACTGCGGATGATCCCTTTGAAGCGATCTGTTTTTACGCCAGGAGTCATGACTCCATCGCGTGAAATCGAAACTTTTCCTGTTTCTTCTGAAATGACGATGATGAGCGCATCGGTGAGCTGGCTTGCTCCCAAACCTGCTCGGTGGCGAGTTCCCATTGAACGTGTCAGCTGGGAGCTGTCTTCGGCAAGAGGAAGAATCACGGCAGCGGCAACGAGTGTCAAGTCGCGGATAATGACAGCGCCATCATGAAGAGGTGTTGTGGTCGCAAAGATCGATTCGAGAAGCTCGGAGGAGAAGTTCGCATTGAGAATGACCGCTTTATTCGCGTAATCATCCAAGATGTCCTCATTTTGCATCACAATCAATGCCCCAATTCTTTTTTCTGCCAAGCGGTATACCGAGTTGGCCAGTTGGTCTAAGAACTTATCGTATTCTGTGATCTCTCTGTACCGTTTGCCTTTTAGGCTCAATTTGGAAAGCGCAACGCGCAGTTCTGGCTGAAAGATGATCAGAATCGCGATCACAGCAACGTTACCGATCAAGAGCATGATTTTATGCAAGATCGGAAGATTCATCCAGGAAGAGATCGCAAAAATGAGGAGAAAAGCGAGTAGCCCTAAAACGAGGTCCATGGAACGGGTATTCCAAAAAAACGAGAGCAAATAATTGAGCAGGACTGTGATGATCACAATCTCAAAGAGCGGGGTAATACTGTGAAATAAGCTGCTCATTGGTCACTCAGTACAAAACCATGAGTATAATCAATTCTTTTTCTCAGGACAATGGCAAAATGAGTCTTTTCAATTTTAAAAAATTCTTGTAGGATTGGACTTTGCTAACGAGAGGTGACAAATGGATGTAGTTTTACTTTCCCGGATTCAGTTTGCGCTGACAAGTTGCTTTCACTATATCTATCCTCCGTTGAGCATTGGACTTGGATTGATGCTCGTTATTTTCGAAGGGATCTACCTCAAGACAAAAAAACCGCTATATAAAGAGATCGCCAAGTTTTGGACGAAGATCTTTGCGCTTACCTTCGCTTTAGGCGTTGCAACCGGCCTTGTCCAACTCTTTGGATTTGGAACGAACTGGGCGCGTTATTCCCGTTTTGTTGGAGACGTGTTCGGCAGTGCATTGGGCGCAGAGGGGATCTTTGCTTTCTTTTTAGAGTCGGGCTTTTTAGGCATTATGCTTTTTGGTTGGGACCGTGTCAGTGCGCGTATTCACTATTTAGCCACAGTATGCGTCGCTCTCGGTGCGCATTTTAGTGCGGTGTGGATTGTGGTAGCGAACTCTTGGATGCAAACCCCTGCTGGATTTAAAATTGTAGGAGAGGGCGCCGATTCGAAGGCGATCGTCACCGACTTTTGGCAAATGGTGTTCAACCCCTCTTCTGTGGATCGCTTAACCCATGTCGTTCTAGGGTGTTGGCTTGCCGGGATTTTTTTAGTCATGAGTGTCAGCGCTTATTATTTTCTGAAAAAAAAGCATGCTGCGTTTTCCAAAGTAACGATGAAGATCAGCTTAATCACAGCTGCGATCGTCCTTGTTCTTCAGATGGTTTCTGCAGATAGCACTGCCCGCGGCGTGACCGCCAATCAGCCTCCGAAGCTTGCCGCCATGGAAGGGCTCTTTGAAACAAAAGAGAGCACGCCAATGACATTATTTGGCTGGGTCGATATGGCAAATAAAACTGTCAAAGGAATTCAGATCCCAGGCCTTTTGAGCTTTTTATGCTATCACGACTTTACGACGCCAGTCAAAGGGCTCAACGAAGTGCCTCCTGAAGATTGGCCGCAAGTACAAGCCGTCTTTCAGACCTATCATATGATGATCTACATGTGGGTGCTGATGGCTCTTGTCACAGCAGCTGGAATCTATTTATGGTGGAAGAAAAAATTGGCCAAATCGAAGGTGGTGCTTTGGGGGATGATCCTCTCTGTGTGTTATCCACAAATTGCCAATCAGATGGGATGGGCGACGGCTGAAATGGGACGTCAGCCTTGGATTGTCTGGGGACTACTCCGGACACACCAAGGGGTATCCACCTCGATTGTCGCGTCTCAAGTCTTCGCTTCGATCATTATGTTTATTGTGATTTACACGTTGTTGTTTATCCTTTTCCTCTATCTGCTTAACCACAAGATCCAACATGGTCCCGATGAGGTGGGGATGCCGCGTATCGATGAAGAACCTCTATTCCAAAATCTTTCAAGCTCTGTCGGGAGGGAATCGAAATGATCGGTGAATCCAGCTATGCGTTAATTTGGTACCTTGTTGTCGGCATTGCCGCTATCTTTTATGTGATCTTAGATGGATTTGATCTCGGTGTCGGCATGTTGCACCCTTTTGCTAAAAAGGATCAAGATCGCAGGATCTTCTTAAATGCCATCGGACCTGTTTGGGATGGAAACGAAGTGTGGCTCGTTATCGTAGGTGGTGCGCTTTTTGCCGGATTTCCCGATGTCTATGCCGCTTTGTTTTCCGGTTTTTACAACCTCTGCATGCTTCTTCTCTGTGGGCTGATTTTTCGCGCAGTTGCTATCGAATTCCGCAGCAAGCGCCCTTCTCAAACATGGCGCAGTACATGGGATTGGGTCTTTTCCATCGCAAGTTACATCATCGCCTTTGGAATTGGACTTGCCTTAGGGAACATGATTGAAGGGGTGCCTTTAAATGAACACAAAGATTTCGTTGGAAGCTTCTCCTTATTTTTCCGCCCTTATCCCGTTCTCATTGGAATTCTAACATGTGCGCTTCTGACCATGCATGGCGCAATCTACCTCTGCATGAAAACCGAAAAAGCGCTTCACGAGCGTTTGCGCAAGTGGGTCAACCGCACTGTCATTCTCTTTATTATCGTCTATGTTGTCGCAACTGTTGTCACGTGGATGCAGATGCCACACATGGTTGCTAAGATGATGCTCCAGCCCTACTTACTGATTTTTGGCGTGCTGGCTATCCTCTCGTTCCTCAACGTCCCTCGAGAATTTTCCTTAAAACGGGATTTTCGCGCCTTTCTCTATTCTAGCTTTGGAATCATGGTTCTTTTTGTCCTCTATGGGATAGGCACGTTCCCGACCCTCATTCGCTCGACGATTAACACGGAACAGTACAGCTTAACGTTTCACAACGCAGCCTCTTCGCCATTAACACTTAAGGTTTTGCTTATCATCGTCGCGATTGGGGTGCCTCTCGTATTAGCGTATGGCTACTACGTCTATCGCGTTTTTCAAGGTAAAGTGAAGATCGGGCCCTCGAGTTATTAATTAATGTTGTCAATAATGGGCTTGTTCTGTAGAATAATGCCCATGAATACAAAAAATACACCATCTCAGTCATTCGATGATGTTTCCGGCAACAGAGGATTCTCTGTTGTACGGTCGTTTTTTGTTTCTAATCAGTCCCTCCTTTCTATTTTCCTGATTCGCCGCTAGGCGAATATACATATCATTTTTCTATCACATTTTTTTGTTTCTTCATCTGGGCACAAAGTCCCAAATGGAAACACACATTTTTATTAAATTTTACATGAGGATTATGATATGTCATCGTCAACGTCACCTGCTGCTCAAAGTGGGCAGCCAACGCAATCCAATTGGGTTCCCTATGCGGTTCCCCCAGCGGCAGCATCTGTTGCTATTGTCCCTGTTTTTTGTGGTTTGATGAACAAAAGTGCACAACAAAGAGGGGAGGTCCCCAGTACAACCTTCCGCGAAGGTTTTAAGAAAGGAATGGGAGCGGCTCCCACTGTTGGATTGCTCATCGGTATGCAAGATATGCTTCAGCGTGTGGTTGAGAAAAAGCTTCAGGGAGAAGAAGCTCAGCCGACTTTGCTTACAAAGCTGGCAAGTTCTGCACTAGTCGGAATTGCCTCTTCCCCAGTGGTTGCCGTTTTTAACGGGCAAACATTGAAGGGAGGCGGTGTGATTGAATCTCTTCGCAAATTTACAGCATGGCAATGTATGGCAATTTCGATCCAAGAGGCTGCTTTTGTGGCAGGTCTCTCTGCGGCAGACCTAGTAGCAGCTCCTTTGAAAGAGCGCTTTGGTGATAGCAAGTCAGTGGAATATGCAGCGACGTTTACATCGGGAGCTTTTGGAAGCCTTGCCGGACACCCTGCAAATACGGCATTGACCCGTTGGCAAAGCGGGCTGCGCGTCGAAAGTGTCAGTCAGTTAATGTGGGGATCCATGCGGAAAGCGCGCACAATTGGTGTGTTTTCAGTCCTATATAAATTAGGAAAGGAAACAGCTCACCGTGTTATTGAAAATTCCAACTAATCGAGGCTAAGGTTCATCGCCCATGCACTCTCGCATGGGCTGTGACTTTTACTTAGATATTTCAAGCGTCAAAAAAATGTCTTCTATTTTTTAATTTTGAGTGTTTGATAAATTAATTTCTCCGCGCTCACCTTGATGCAACCAAAAGGGTTTAGTCTCGAAGAGTGGGTATGCATCGTAACCCTTAAGGAGAAAGTCTATGAAGCTGCATAAATTGATGTTCTTGTTGTCTTTGCTTTTTTTGTGTAAAGCTCAGTGTGATATTGATTTAAGTAATTATCTGTATGATGACGTAGGAACTCCAAGCTATGTGAAGGTCTATTTACCAACTGTGGATTCATCCTTGTCAGAGTGTTGTAAGAAAGAAAAAAGTATCCTTGTTGATATACCCGACTCGGTCGCAAACTTGGAATTTAGGAGCCATTATAGCGGCCTATTTTTTTCGAACTGCTTCTCGAGAATATTCATGAATATTCCCTTCGTCGCGGTTCAAAAAAACTGGACCGCTCTAAGACCCCCAAATTCCAAGTTTGAGACCAAGTCGGGTATAAGTTTTTGAAGTCGTCGATGGGCAAATTTATACAGACCGATGCTAAAGGCCGTTATATTGCAGTCCCTCTTCGAAAAAAACAC
Organism: Parachlamydiales bacterium; assembly: GCA_020053915.1. GTDB lineage: Bacteria > Chlamydiota > Chlamydiia > Chlamydiales > Rhabdochlamydiaceae > JAGVMG01. The sequence continues at coordinate 53,652 of JAGVMG010000051.1, forward strand.
AAAAATCAGGATGAGGATGATGACTATTGGATATGTCCCTATTGTGAACGGAAAAACAAAGCGACGCAACACTATTGCAGAACTCGTGGCTGTCCATTAAGTGGTGGCATATTCAAGTAGTGCTTCCGGTCTTAAGAAGACCTCTCCGCTTCGACAATAAGTTCTAGGGTTTTCTCGAGAAATCCTTTGTTGCAGTATAGCTGCGTAAGGGATTTTCGAGCCTGTTTGTATTTCTTTTGAAGGCTTAATGTTTCTGGATCAGAAAAGTCAGCTCTAAATCCAACTCCTAGAGTAAATAGAAACTTCTTTGAATCGTTGTCATGAAGACCTTTTAGGGACTTACTGATATCTAGGTATTCTCTTTTTAATTCATCAGTCCTATTTTGTGTTAATTTTATAGGTGTGAACTTGAGGAGACCGAGAGTGTTGGCTAGGGCATCCATTTTTGCAAATAGTTCGGCATTTCTATTTCCAAAGCCTAGAGCAATTCCTAAGAGGCAGTGTTCAGAATAGAATTTATCTTTAAAACGAGAGTCTTGTAACAAGGCATCGAATAGAGATTTATTTTTCGTCATCAGATGAGATACTTTGCTGAATTGACTGTTGTGATCACGAAAAACAGCCTCGAGTGCGTTTCTGTTAAGCACAACTACTTTTGCAAAGTGAAGGTCCTCATCATTTTCAATGAGGTCAAAGTAGATGTTTTTTCCGCAAAAACGGTGTTGGTATTTTTTCCAAATGTTAAATCCATCGTGGAAGAGGTTGCTATCGGGGGCAAATCCGCTAAAAAAAAGATCTAAAGCGACGACAGGATTAACAGAAAACGGACGCGGTGAAGATTTGGGAATGAGATACGAATGAAAGCTCATTGGTTTTTCCCCAAGAAATACATAGCCTGCTTGTTCTTCCTGGATAAGACTGCGGAAAAAAAAG
>JAGVMG010000026.1 GCA_020053915.1 Parachlamydiales bacterium
AATGAAATACAAACTCCCTCAGCCGATTCTTACTCCTCACATGATCAAACTGATTTCACGCGAGATTAAGCGTCTGAAAATTGGTACAGTGCGTCCCACTAAGCGCGAGATGCAAGAGCTTGCTGCTGTGTGTAAGGCGATCCGAAGCACAGGCCTCCCTAAAAATCTTGTCTGTAAGAAACTACCTGGAAAATTGGGATCGGGGATCTTTTTACATCCGAATGCTGAGCCTCTTGCCAAAGGACAGATCATCGCTGCTTATGCAGGAAAAGTGGAGTTAGTGGCTCAAAATGTGCCAGATGATTCTGCTTATGCGTTTGCTCCTTTAAGCGATATGTTACTCACTAAAGAAGAACAGCACCTGTATGACCCGAAGCGCAGGTATCATCCTCGCCGTTTGTATTCTTTAAATATCGATGCGGTAAAGAGTGGAAATTTTACCCGGTATATTAACCATTCTGAAAAGCCGAATATCTCGGCGGAATTGTTTCGCATCTCAAAAAATAAGCTGGGCGTTTCTGTTTCTCCGATCGAAGTGGTGTATCTTGTGAAAAAGAAAATTCTTCCCGGAGAGCAGCTTCTCGTTTCCTATGAAGGAGAGGAGAAGTCCTACTGGAGTGCATTAGGGATACAGCCTGATCCTGTGACGCCTAAAACATATCGCCTTTCAAAATCTCTTCAAATTATTTCGTAATTTCTATGACGGGAACGGGCCACGAGTTGACATCTGTCAATATGCGGATCGTTTCTGGTTTTGGAGCATAGGACCGGGGGATCAGATAGAAGGCTCCGTCTGGTGCAGGGAGCCAATTCGATTCTTTGTCTTTCCCAGGACTTTTCTTTTGGATGTAGAGGGTGATCGATCCGTCTGCGTTTTTTTTAAGCTGTGGAGTGTCACTTCCGAGCATGTAGCGATGGATCGGATTGGGCACGGTATAGTTATTAACAGAATCATAAAGTGTGATCGACCAAAAGCCTGGTTCGTAATAGGGAATAGGCTCTTTAAATGTCATTGTGTATTGGTTTGCACCAGAAAGAGGGTTGCCGTCTTTATCGAGCGCATACATCCAATAAACCGATTCGAAGGGAGTATTCGCCGTGAGTCCAATTCGTGCGACAATGGCGCGCGTGAGGTAGTCGTTGCCGGCATTTCCGATTGAAGGAGGGGGAAGAAAGGCTCCGTGATAGGCAGTTCCAAACGGAAGATGAGATAACAAGCTTCCAATGTGAGTGGCAGCATCTCTCATCACATCGAGAATGAGATCGGGGAGCTGAGAGGGGTCCCAGGTTTTGTCCAGTTCAATTCCAAGAGGTTTAAACATAGGAAGCAGCGCTGTGATCTGATCTTGCGGAGGTGGATTTTCGTTAAGAGCTGCCGATAGGAGTTTCCAAAACTGCAAGGGGTCTTTATATTGCAAGACGCTGACGGGAAGTTCGGGACGAGTGGGTTCCGGATCGGGGTAATTGTATTGTAGAGGGGGAAGAGGAGATTTGCCGAGGTACTCAGAGAGGCCTTGTGTGGTGATTTTGGAGAGGACTTGTTTGGCTCCTGTCAGATCGATCTTCCCTTGCTGATAAATATGGACGCGCGGTTGCAGCAGGATCCACGGGGTGGGGCAGTTAATCCGTTTCACGCCAGAGGGAAGGAGTCCTTTCCAATTAGGACCGACAAGGGCATAGGTGCCGCCTTTATAGCCGGTGGCTTTGCCGCCGACGTAGGCAAACGTGTTTGTCCACATATCGACAATTTGGATCATGTAGTAACGGTTGTTAGAATCTGGAGCATGGAGGATGATCGGTTCTTGCCGTAAATCCATAAATCCAAATCCGTAGACGACGTTGACGTTCGGTGTGACGTAGCCGGCTTCTTGGGATAATTCAGGGGTAGAGATGTCTTCCATACGCCAAATCGTATTCGGAGCTGCTTTGGCGTTTGGGCCGACTGCATCGTGATAGCGGAGCGCGTACATCGTAACAATGGGAGCACCCCAAGTAGCAGCTTGTAGGGCAAGAGAGGAGAGCCATTCTTTTGCGGTGTCGATTTGAACTTGAGAAACTTGTTTTTCGGCAGCAAAAGCAACGGAGTTTAGGCTTAAAGCAAATACTGTAGCTAAAGAGAGCAACGCTTTGGAGTGAAGGAACATTGGACGAGTCTCCGTTTAAACGAGAACATCGACCAGCTCATGGTGCGGATTTTCTCGGATATTGTACTGTTTATCCCACTGACTTGTAAATAAAGCCAAGGGATGCCCTTTTGCATCAGATACGATCATCGATTCTGTTGATTTTGTAAAGGTTTTCATATCGCCAATAATCCATGCGCTGCATTGAAAAGGCAGAAGTGAAAATGTGGTGTCTGCGCCATATTCATCTTTGAGACGGTATTGCATCACTTCAAACTGCAATTTTCCCACTGCTGCAAAAATCGGATCCCCAGAGCGTTCATAAGGTTTGAGCATTTGGACGGCGCCTTCGCTGACAAGTTGCAGTACCCCTTTATCGAACGATTTGCGCTTGCTGATATCTTTGGGATAGATACGTGCAAAAATTTCGGGCTGAAATTGGGGCAGCGGCTTGAAATTAAATCCGCCCGTAACAGAGATCGTATCGCCGATGGCAAAGAGTCCTGGGTTGATGACGCCGATGATATCTCCAGGATAAGCAAAGTCGAGCGTCGTGCGTTCTCCTGCGACCATGCCATGAGGACGCGAAAGACGCACCTCTCTTCCGAGCCGATGGTGTTTAACGACAAGATCCCGCTCAAATCTTCCGGAGCAGATGCGGATAAAGGCCATGCTGTCGCGGTGGCGTTTGTCCATGTTGGCTTGCAGTTTGAAGACATAGCCGCTAAAAGGAGTTGTAAGGGGATCGATTGATATCTCTGTGCCATCGAGTCGGTTGGCTAAACGCGCATGGGGACAGGGCGCCAAATGTAAAAAGGCATCAAAGAACGGTTCAACTCCAAAGTTGATGAGCGCAGAGGCAAAGAAGACAGGGGTGACCTTACTGCTTAAGAAATCTTCCTGAGAAAAAGAATTACCGGCGGATTCGAGAAGTTCGAGTTCGTCCAAGAGGACGCGATGGCGTTCTTCTCCGATCTTGTGCTTTACCGCATCGCTCTTCAATGGAATCCGTTCAATATCGGCTTTTTGAGCTCCGCCTACCGATGTCTTAGTAAAAAAGAGGCAATCTTGGGAGGAGCGCTCGACCACTCCATGAAATTCTTTTCCATAGCCGATCGGCCAGTTCATAGCATACGAATGGATGTTCAGCACATTTTCCACTTCGTTCATGAGATCGAGAGGATCGCGCCCTGGCATATCCATTTTGTTGATGAAGGTGAGCACGGGAATTTGGCGCAGTCTACAGACTTCAAAGAGCTTGCGTGTTTGTTTTTCCACCCCTTTGGAAGCATCGATGACCATGATTGCACAATCGGCAGCCGTCAAGGTGCGGTAGGTGTCCTCAGAGAAGTCTTCGTGACCTGGAGTGTCGAGGACGTTAATGATCGTGTCTTTATAGGTGAATTGCATCGCGGAGGAGGTGATCGAGATTCCCCGCTCTTGCTCCATAGCCATCCAGTCAGAGGTGGCAGCTTTGCGCCCTTTGCGCCCTTTGACCATGCCTGCAGTTTGAAGCATGCCGGAATAGAGGAGCAGCTTTTCCGTCAGGGTGGTTTTCCCGGCATCCGGGTGGCTAATGATGGCAAACGTGCGCCGCATGGCGACTGCATCTTGAATCGAAAGGGTAGCGTCCATAGAAAGAGGGGGTATATGTGAAAAAAACGAGGATACTTGGAAAGCGATTTATTTCTCTATAGTCTTGTACTGGAGATAACCCTTTGTTTTCTCGAGATTAAACTCATTTCGGGTGAGTTTGAAAAATTTGCTTAGCGGTGCGTAGGTGGTTTTACCTTCAAACTGCAATGCCATTTTCCCTCCGCGGATCACTTCGAAGACATTTAGGCCCAAGAGGCGCGCTTGGATGCTAAAGAGAGGTTGGTCGTGGCGGGAATAGCCAAAGCCGCGCGGACATGTACCGTCATCTTTAAAGCAGTCGAGGTTGAAGCAGAGTTGGTAGAGGGGATTGATGTAAGAGGATTGATAGCGGCGTGTGAGCCCCTGAATGCCGGCGGAGATTCCGAGTTTGTTTAAAACCCATTGGTTTGCGGGTGCATTGAGTTTAAATTCTTCGATGACCTTCTTTGTGGTCATCCGCCTAATCTCTTGACCGCAGTCGATCAGGAAATAGCCTTGGGTGCGCAAGTGTTTAAACAGAAGGTCCATGGGGCCTTGGATCGATACACCCGAATCGAGATAGAAAAACTCTTCGAATAGGTCCATGGCTTGTTTGATGGCCACAGGTTTCCAGGCGTACCACCCGCGTGCAATTTTTCCGTCTTTGTTTACGGTGTATTTTTGCAATAGAAGAGGATGGGTCTTTTCGATGTCATAGACTCTTACAAAGCTCAGCTGATTGAGATGCGCTCTTTCTTCGGGGAGAAGTCCTAAGTCGAAGACAGCGATATTTCCCATCTTTTCCAGATGGAAGCGATGGATGCCAGCGATCAAATTGAGTGTCCAGGTGTAGTGCTCCGTGTCGGTTGCCGTCGCGAAGTTCAGTTTCTCTTCCGAACTTAAGAGCGCACTCCACAAACATAAAAGAAAAAGCATTCGTTTCATGTTTCCTCAAAGGCTGGGCAAGGTTGGGGTTCTTCATGCTCGGGCAGGAACGGCTTTTTGTTGAAGAATACTGTAAAGAGGATCAAGACGCCAAGGCCCGCACAAATCCAGCCCATGAGCCAAAAGCAGTCGTCTAAGGCAAGGGAGGTGGCTTGGCGCTGTAAAAGATCTGCTAAATGGGCATCTGCTTTGAGACCTGTAATATGAAACTGTGCAGCATCCGCAAAATACTGCTGTGTTTCTGGAGAGTAGATCGTCAGTTGGCTGCCTAGGCGATCGTGATAGAAGACCTGTCTGCGTTGCCAAATTGTTGTATAGATAGAAGCTCCAAGGCCGCTGCCTAAACACCGCACGACTTGAAAAAGTCCAATGACCTTCGGGGTGATTGCCTCTTTAAAAGTGTGGAAGCAAAGGCGGAAAATCGGAGGGAGAAAAAAAGCGATGCCAAAGCCCGCGACGATCCGGGAGATAGCGATCCTTCCAAAGTTGACCTCTTCATTAAAGACTGAGCTATGAAAGCAAGAGATTCCAAGCAGAGTGACTCCCACTAATAGCGAAAGCCTGGTGTCTCTGTGGCCGAAGCGTTCAGTTGTCAAAAAGATGGGGACCAAGCCGGCAATGGCCATCGTTCCGATGAGAACACCGATCCAGATGGGCGTATAATTCACATAGAGCCCAAGCCAAAGTGCCAAGAGAATAATTGCCCCAAAATAAGCGGAAAAGAGGACAACGAGATTGATCAGGGCAAAGGCAAAGATCGGTTTTTTGAGAAGGCTCAGCCAAAGAATTGGATTAGGGTGGTGTAGATCCCAGAGAATAAAAAAAATAAGGCTTAAAATTCCAACGGCGAACATCCAGGTGATGAGAGTAGAGCGGAACCAGTCGAGTTCTTGCCCTGTAATGAGGGCAAGGCTGATGTTAAAGATTCCCAGAAAGAGGAAGATGTAGCCGACGATATCGAAAGGAACTTTTTTGAGGTCGCGATCAAACCCTCTTAAACGGATTCCCAAGTAGCTGACCAGAAGTAAAAGGATAGGCACATCGAAATAAAAAATCCATCGCCAGTGAAGATCGTACGCGATCCATGCGCCGCAACTGGCTCCTAAGGCAGGGACCAAAATGAAAATTGCTAACATGCAGATAGTGAAGAGATCTTTCTTATCTGGAGGACCTAAAATACTAATCATCCGAGCGGCTAAAATATAGAGAGGGCCTGCGACAAGTCCTTGAATGAAGCGCAATGTGAGAAAGGATGCCCAAGAGGTGGCAAAGGGACAAAGAAGGGAAAACAAAGCAAAAAGAAGCATGCAAATGACAAATAAACGCATCGTTCCGACGCGCTCATAAAGAGCTCTTCCAAACGGAACTCCAAGCGCATTTCCCACGGCAAAAATCGAGATTGTGTAAGAGGCCGTGTCGTTGCTTCCCCCTAAGTCCCCTACAATGTAAATGGCTGCCATGTTGGTCATCGTGAAATTAAAGATCACCATGAACAGCGTTAGGAAGAGGGCAAAAAGGATTCCTGGTTGTCTTTTGTCGGCATAAGGATCAGGTGTCATGAGATTCAATCCTTGGAGCTAATAAGGGCGTATTGAAATACGCCTCTAACGTGGGATCGATGTTCGCTTCAATGATTTCTTGGATCCACTCTTGATCTCCTTTTTCTTCCTCTAAATAAATCGGTGTATCGTAGGTGGGGGATCCACGCGTTGTTGTGGGAACAAGCTCTCCCTGCTGATCGCGCAAATCGACGGTTGATTCCATCGATAATCCCAGACGCAGAGGGTAGCGTTTGAGCTCATCGGGATCCAATGCCACGCGTACAGGAAGGCGCTGGACGATCTTGATCCAGTTCCCTGAGAGATTTTGTGGAGGAAGAAGAGAAAACGCATTGCCTGCCGCTGCAGGAAGCCCTACAATTTTTCCATGGTAGAGCACATCATCTCCATAGAGATCGGAGGTGATTTTTACCCGTTGTCCGATGCGCATCTTTTTCAATTGCGTCTCTTTATAATTAGCATTGACCCAGATCTGATCTAAGGGGATGACGCTCATGAGTGGCTGTCCCTTATCGATCCACATACCCACTTGGATTTTACGCTGTGATGTGAGACCTTCGACAGGCGAGTAGATGTTGCAGCGATAGAGCTGTACCCATGCATCGCGCACCTGATCGGACGCTTCTAATACTAAGGGGTGATCGACAATGGATGTGCCCTGGACGAGCGAAAGCGCTTGCTCATAGAGGATCTCTGTTTTCATCAATGAAAAAAATTCCGAACGTAAAGCGGCAACAGCATGTTCAAAATCTTCTAAGGAAACGCCGCCTGCATCGAGCACGTTGACTCTGTGCTCATAGTCTTGTGTGGCGCGGATGAGCTCTGCTTTGCGGATCTCGATCTCTGCCTGATAGGCAAAGACTTGATGGAACATCTGACAGACATTGCGAATTGTTTGTGCGAGGTGTTCTCTAGAGCGGTTAAGTGCGATGATCGCATCCGTTTCATCGAGTTCAATGAGCAGCTGCCCTTTTTTTACGAGAAATGTGTCGTCAGTGTGGATTGCCGTCACAAATCCGGGGCGTAATGGCGTGATGGCGACTTGGTTGCCCTCGACATAGGCGTCATTTGTGTATACCTGTAGGCGCCAGACAAGCGCCCAATAGAGAAGAACGGCGCAGGCAATCACAACCGCGATCGATCCGTACCATTGGACAATCTTCTTTCTTTTTGCTTCAGCTCTTTGACAAGCTTCGGGACTAGGCTCCATGCTCATGAGCTGCCTCCCTGAAGTGGTGCTGACAAGGGGACATCGTACCCCGATTGGTATCCGCCGCCGAGCGCTTTGATCAATTTGATCGACGAAAGATATTGGCCGTAAATCAGGTTCACATTCTCAAGTTCCTTTAAAATCACTTCCTCTTGAACTGCATAGAGATCAAAAGCAGTACTTAATCCCTTATCGAGAGTGAGCTCTGTGAGCTCTAACCGATCAATCGCATCGTTTAAGATCTCATTTTGAGTCTTTTTTTGAGAGAAAACGGAGTGCACAAGCGCAAGGAGATCAGCCACTTCTTGGGCGCTTGTCAAGATTAGGTTGTTATAGGCGAAAAGCGCCTCTTCAAATGCTGCCTTTTTCGAGCGGACATTGGCGCGAATGGCTCCTGCGGTAAAAATCGGCAAGTGGATCGCGGGCTGCAGCGATCCTGTTTTACTCTGCTTTTCGAAAAGAGTGCGGTAAAAGATACTTTCCAGTCCCATCAAGGCGGTGAGATTGACATTCGGGAAAAAATCTGCTTTTGCAGCGCCGACATCATGGGCGAGAGACTCCACACGCCAGATTTGTGCCATGAGATCAGGACGGCGAGACAAGAGATCGAGAGAAAGATGATTGGGAAGCGCTAGCGCTGCTGAATATTCATTCAGTTGAGAATCGATCTCGAGCGGCGCATCGGGGCCTCTTCCCGCTAAGACATTGAGCTGATGCTTGGTGGTTGCGATCTCTTCTTGGATGCTATAGAGCAGTTTTTCTGCTTCTCCCACATTTTCTGCTGTCAGCAAGAATGGAAATTTGGATTGAAGCGCTTGTTTTTGCATCTGTTCTTGCAGCTGCCAAATTTCAGTGCGTACCGTATAGAGCTCTTTGTAGAGCTGTTCTCTTAGGAGATTCGCTTTTAAAGCAAAAAAAGCTTGGGCGACCGCCGTTGTGGTCAGGAGCTCGACTTGAGCGGTTTCCGCTTGCATCGCTCGTTGTTCTCCTAACGCTGCGCGGAAGAGATTGAGGTTTTTCCCCCAGAAGTCGAACTCATAAGTGAACGAGAGGGTGAGATCGACAAGGTTGGCATTGAGCGGTGTCGTGGGATTAAGCGCGCGGTATAGGCCATTTTGGCTTAGGTAGGTCCAAGATTCTGTTGCATCAAAAAAGAGATATGGAAATAAACGGGAGCGAGCAACTTTTGCTTCTTGTCTTGCTTGTTCGATTCTCTGAGAGACACTTTGGAGAGTAGGATTGTTGCCGATCGCCTCTTGGATCAGGGCATTCAGAGATTCAGATTCGAAGATTTCCCACCAGGCCTGCTTTGGCCAATCGCCCGTTGCAAAGAAAGGGGAATCGAGACCCTTTTCTATTGAGCTTTGCAAAGAGGGCGGGGCGATTAGGTTTTGGGATTGTTCCTCTTTAGACATGTTGATACATCCCGAAAGCAAAAGCAATCCGGCACCGATCCACTTTTTATACCGGAAATGGTTCAAGAATCGCTTACTGACTGCGCTGACATCTTCATCTTTGGGATCAGCTCCATCGACCATGTGTTTACACATGGTCTGCTTCGCCGATCCCAAATCTGAAGCGCCAGCATTGTCAGTAGCCGATTCTTGAACCATTTCCGGTATATCTAAAATAGAAAAAGTCATAATATCAATTAATTTAGCGATTATCTTCTTTCTAAATAATTAGATATTAGAGTTCAACTAGATTATTTCGTTACATCTCTTTCGATCGCGCGTAAAAGACGCTTATCCGAATAGAAGGAGTAAACTGAAACGAGTCGTGCGACGAGCATCGCCACGTAAAACTGTCCGATGATCCCTTCGAGAACCGTTGCGGTCTGCCCTACATTTTGTACGGCGACGATATCCCCATACCCAATGGTCAGCAGGGTAACGAAGCTGAAATAGAGCATTTCAGAGATATAATAGGTGTAGGAGAAAAGGGAGACCTCTTTTTGGGCAAATTGAAAGGTGCCTGGATTGAGGTATTCGATCATATAATAGAGATACGCAAAGACAAAGGCCACCATAAAATAGGCGCAAATGACCCCTCTTAAAGTTTCTAAGGTCACATGGGCTCTTAAGACCACATCATAGAGAATAGACGTGGCGCAAAGGGTCATAAATAGGATCGTACACACTGTGTTTCCGATAAATTCGAACTCGTGCGGATGCATGAGGTTGAGCCAACTGAAGGCAACTGTTGGGATCGCGAGAATCACAGCAGCCCATTTGACGTAGCGGTGGTGATGGCAATTGAAGATCGACGCTAAGATGGTGCCTGCGAGAAGAAAGATCCAAGATGCTGTGTAGATGTCGCTGCGATTATAAGGTCTGAAGATAAAGAGAAGGATGATAAAGAAAAGAAGCAGGTTGTAATATCCTGTCGTAAATTTTTTCCAGCGATTGATCGTTTTCTTTAACAAAGTCATCTCCTCAAAATTTACCGTCTTAGTTTTCTGTATATAAGTTATTTTAATTTGTTTCACCTATTTTTTTGAACATCGTGCTTTTGTTGTCAAAATTCTTGGCATAAATGATTTGGATTTGTTATGGTTTCGTGGTTAGATTAATTAATTTTATGTTGAGGAAACTAAATGAGCAGTGCAATTAATGCTCTTCCAATCCCGCAGAATAGTATTGGGGCTGGAGATTCTTCCTTCTTCTGCTTTTCTCCGCTTAAAATTTACCACGACGCCATTGACCTTCTAGAAGCAAAAGTAGGACGTGTTGTGGCTCTTAATTTCAGCTTGTTTACTCCCTTGTCTGCAGGAGCTGTTTTATTTGCAGGGTTTGTGTTTTTTGGAACCACCCTCCTTCCGTCTATCACTTTATCGATGAATCCAACAGTAAATATTGTCGCACAGGAGGTGGCTAAATGTTTGTTTGCTATTCTAAGTGTTTTTGCCATCCAACTGCCGTTGACGAATTTATTTTTCCGAGAGATCTTCAATTTTCAAAATAAAGACATCGATAAAATTATTCAGAATTCGAAGGGAAATGCAAAGAATGCATTGGTGATCGAAGCGTCGGATTGGGAACAGGATGTGGAGGATGAAACGCAAAACAAGTCTTTTAGTTTGTTCGATTACGTTAAAAAATGCGTCCCTGTTCCTCCTCATAGAGATATTGGACTTTCTTCTTTGAGATTTAATTTACAAAAACTTGGGAAAACTCACGCGATTCAACACATATTTGCGAAATCCAAAGCGCAGCTAAAAGAAGCTCTGAAGCGCATTCCGGATCAATCGGTTGATTACCTATGGATTCGCGGACATGGATTCCAACATGCCATTTGTTTAGGCAAAGATTTCAATCTTTCCTTTGATTCCGGTTCTCTATTCAAACTTTTTGGGAAAAAAGTGCACAACAACGCCATCATTCCTCTCACATCGTGCTCGACAGGAAAGGGAGAGTATAATGTTGCAAGAGCTCTTTCTTCTTATTGCCCGAAAGCCACTGTGTATGCACCAGAAAAAGGCATTAGCACGTTCCAGGGAACGGAATTCAAGGAGAACCTCATTCCTTATTTTACGGCTCCTTATAGCAGAGAAAACTTAACTCGCTCCTTTAGAAATGGAGCTCCAGGCCAACCTGTCGCGTACGCTTAACTGCGCGCAATTGCAAGATATGTGGGCGCTTGAGAAACGGGCATCATCTCGAGGGTGTTGATATTGACATGCTTGGGGCATGAGGTGCAGTACACGATCGCATCGGCGATGTCTTCTGGGGTTAAGGGTTGGGTCTTTTCATAGAGTGTTTTTACCCGTTTTATATCTCCGCGGAAGCGGACGACCGAAAATTCTGTTCCAGAGACTAATCCCGGTTCAATGCAGCTCACGCGCACTGCAGTTCCGAAAAGGTCCGCTCTTAAATTCATAGAAAATTGGTGGATAAACGCTTTAGTGGCACCATATACATTGCCACCGGGATAGGCATAGTGACCTGCGATTGATCCCAGATTAACGATATGCCCCTGGTTGCGTTTCACCATGCCAGAGAGCACTGCATGTGTGCAATAAAGGACCCCATTTATGTTGAGATCGACACAGTGTTTCCAATCACTGAGATGGGCGTCCTGGGCAAGTTCCAATCCAAAAGCTGCGCCCGCGTTATTGACTAAAATGTCGATCGGCCCCTCTTTTTTCTCAATTTGGGCCATCACAGTTGATACCGTATCCTGGGAAGTGACATCCAGGGGATAAAAGCTCGCTTTCCCCTTTAATTTTTTCTTCATTTGCTCCAATTTTTCCACACGCCGTGCAAGAAGCACAACTCGATGGCCTGTCTCGATATATTTTTGAGCGGTAGCCGCTCCAATGCCAGAGGATGCCCCTGTGATCACGACAAGGGGGGAGCGTTTAGTCTTTGCCATGGATAAACTCCAGTGTAAATAATTTTATTTTTACATTACCCATACACTGATTATTTAGGCATGCAAAAAACACTCTAGAGGCGCACAATTGATCTTATAGATGTGAGGGGCATATGAAAGGCATTATCTTTGATTGCGATGGGACCTTAGTTGATAGCGAACATGCGCATATGGTCAGCTGGCGGGCAGCTGTTCTTAAGCGCGGAGGGGATTTAACGCAGGACGATTACCTGCAGTTAGCTGGATACCCGGAATCTCTGATCTCCGCCAAACTTCACGCTTTAACCCAAGTCGATTCTCCAGAGGCGATTGCAGAGGATAAACAGCAAGAATTTTTTAAGCTTTTGCAGCAGGGGATTCCCGCTATGGAGCGGATGGTGGCACTCATCCGACAACTGATTCCGATGAAAAACGCGCTCAACATCAAGCTCGCGGTGGCGTCTGCTGCTCGCAAGAACGAGGTTCTTTATCATTTAGATCGTTTGGGGATCAAACACGCCTTTGACGCGGTTGTGTCGGGAAGAGATGATCTTTTCCATATCCATGATTCGGAAGGGGTGAACAAGCCCAAACCCTACATCTACCAGCATACAGCAGAGCTGTTGCAACTTGAACCCTCTTGCTGCATGGCTTTTGAGGACAGCGGACCTGGTGTTCAAGCAGCAGCTAGAGCTGGGGTAGTGGCTGTTGCCGTCCCGAATGCGTTTACCTTAAACCACGATTTTTCTCCAGCGCACCATATGATCGGTTTAGATGAGACGCTTGAGTTAGAGCAATTGCTGGGTTTGCTCAATCGCAATTTGTTGAGTGCTGACACTTGAATTACATGGGGTCGTGGACGTTAATAAAGCGATCTTGTCCGTAGGTTAATAGCTTTTCGTCGCATGTGACTAAAACTGCATTTTCTTGATGAGCTGTTGCTACTAAAAGACGATCAGCAGGATCTCCATGAACTGTTCCAGGTAAACGACTGCTTTGAATTGCAATGCGAGGTGAAATCGGGACTAACTTTATTCCTGGCACATCCAATGCTTGTTCTACCCAATCTTGACAATCCATATCAAGGCTGATGCGTTTCTTTTCTACGAGCATCCCCACTTCCCAGATGGAAATGGGCGATACTAATACGCCATTGGATTGTAATGCGAAGTCTAAAGCCTTGCGAAAGGAAGCTTTGATTTTACTATCGCCAGTTATTACCCATAGCCAAATATGAGTGTCTAAAATTATCTTGTGATGTTTTAGGTTTTTAACGATCGGCATCCCATTCCTCATTAATTGGAGAGATGATATCTCCTTTAAAATGTACCGTTCCTTTTAGCTTGCCAAAGAGGGATTGCTCTTTTTCTTCAATGGGAACAAGTTGTGCTACTGGAACATTGTGCTTCGTAATGATGACTTTTCTTCGAGTTTTTTTGACTCGATCCATGACTTTAAGACATTCAGTCTTAAATTTTCCAGCTTTCATATATTCGGACATCCGACCACCTTTGTATGACTATGGTCATAATAACATAGTCATATTTCTTTAGATAGAGAAAAGGTGGGTTTTTTACGACAGGAAGTGTTTAACTTATTAATTGCAAAAGAGATGCATTCGTTTCTTAGCGATTTGAGTTAAGCAAAGGGCGCCATAAATTATCAAGGCGCCATCGTTCTCCGTTTTAACAATAGGTCGTTTCGATGAGACGGCTTGGCCGTTCCTCATTTTCGAGCTGAATCATCATTCTTTGAGTCAGTGGAGACTTTGGCGATTTTAAAAACGAAGGGCGCAGGGGTGCTGGGGCGCCATTGATGATAAGCGGTGTGTCATTATTCACTGCTTCCATGAGCTCTACTCTTGAGACGGTTCCAGCTTCTGATTTAGAGGCTTCCCATTCGATCCCCTTATACCAGAGCTTCCATTTGAATTTGAAGTATTCGACGACAGAATAATGCAAGTTGTTCGGGTTTATTTTGTTCCCATTGACCTAACCCATCATTGTTAAGTCGTTCATTCAGGTATTTGTTCCAATCAGGGTCTGACCAGATCTCTGTCAGCATTTCTTCAATGGATAAAACAGGCATCAATTTTAGAAATGACTCCGTTGTTGTATTTAGAGGAATTGAAGAAAATGAGTCAGCCAGAGCACCGGTTGTTATCCTAAGGCGATTGAGCATTTTTTCATTGATTTGGATGCTCTCTTCTAATGACCCTGCAGATAGTTGACTATCTTGAGACAGAACTGTATACTCGGATATTTGATAGGGAGAGCATTTTAGAATCTCATCAGCGATTTTGCATATCTCTATAATTTGAGCCAATTTTTTTTGAATAATTTTTGCTTCTTCAGATTTTTCATTTAAGATGTTCTGTATATGGACCACTACGTGAGCGATGTGATCATGAACAAACTCAGCGCCCCTTGAAAGAATAATGCTACCTGCAGCAACGCACTCTGCGAACTCCAGATCGTCGGCAATTCCAGGAGCATCGATGACCGATAGTTTATCTTCCAGCCCTAGAGTATGGGTTTTTTCCAATAATACAGCGCAATCGGGTAGTTCTAAATACTCGATCCCTAATTGCGATTCTCTGTAGTAGCCCCACTCTTGCAATTTTTCTTGTGTCTCACTATTTGTCTGATTAAATGAGAATAATTCATCTGGCTCAACAGCTGGGAATGGGGCAGTAATTTCTTTTTCTGGAAAATAGACAAAGCGGTAGATATACCCTCCATTAAATTCTTTACGTTCCAAGCATTTCCAGAGTACACCGTCCTTTTCTCTGAGTTCGAAAGGGCGATCTTTTAGCTTTTCTTGGATTTCGGATTGTTTTTTTTCTTTGAGTTGCTGGATCTGATTTGAAAATAAATCGCTATTTGGAAGAAAGGGAATTGAATTAGGGCATTCTTTCTGTGCTTTAGAATAGAGTTCAAACAAATGATCATCGCCAAATCGTTGTTTCATTACAATCATGAGGGCTAAGAATTTTATGTAGTTTTGACCATTCCCATATTGTCCTTCGTAAATTTGTGAGTGAGAGCTTCTGGCAAATTCTTCTTGAATTTCGTCATCGTTAAGTTTAAGGATCTTCTCTTTGGCTCTCGAAAAGCAATCCATCGGATAAGAGACGGTGTTAAAAGAGCAATTAATTTGAGCTTTCAATTGGTCATTCAAGGCAAGAGCTTCGATTTCTACAAATAGATCGTCAACACGATTTGGCCTGCTGCCTATAGGCGTGATTCCATCAACAATATTAAATATACAACTAGGTAATGTGGTCATTTTATAATTGTTTGTGCTTGTTTAGTTGTAATACATTATATAGTAATTGCATTTTAGTTTCAATTTTTTTATAATTTGAATAAAGATTTTATTTATTATGTTGATAAACTGCAGATTTTTAGTGTTTTAAGTAGTTTTTGAGAGGGGAATGAATTATTTAATTGTCAATAAACAAGCGCATGAGTGCGGTTACAGCCTGTGGCTGCTCCATAGGGGAGACGTGCCCACACTCTTCGACGATGGCAAGCTTGGCACCTTGGATGCCAGAAGCGATGGTTTGTTGCTCAGAAAGGGCAAAGAGCTTGTCCTGTCTGCCGGCGATGACAAGCGTTGGGGCCTTGATCTGGGGTAGGAGGGGTAGGGAGTCGTTGTCATCTGCCATGGCTTGTAGCTGTTGGCAGAGTACTTCAATTTTTAAACTGACCATTTCTTCGTGGAGTTTACTGATAATGAGAGGGTCTTTGAGCTTCTCAGGGTGAAGGATGAGGTGCATGTGCGAGGCGATTACTTCTTCGAGCTTTCCCTCTTGGAGTGCTTGAATGACTTGTTGCTTAAGCGCATGAAACTTCGGATCGGGAGTTGACCAGGTATTAACGAGGAAGAGCTTGATTACCCGCTCAGGTGCTGTGGCTGCCACTTTTTGTGCGACCCACCCCCCCATAGATTGACCTGCAAGAAGAAAACGCTCAGGAGCCAAGCTTAAGACCTTTTTGACCATGGCATCACGGTTTTGTTCCTGATTCATGACGATCACTTGGGGATGGACACAGTCGGCTAAAGATTGTGTCTGGTGCTCCCAGAGGATTTCGTTTGAACTCCATCCTGGGATCAGGATGAGGGTTGGTTTATCCATGAGGCCTCCTTTTAATTAAATATAGTATAAAGTCTATTTATTAAAAATATCTTTATTTTGTTTTAAATAATTACCCTTATGTTAATATAAAGATTAGTTGGTAGTTTATATAGTTAATGGCGGTGTTTATGAAAAAAACAGCATTGTGGATTTCAGGTCTCCTATTACTCGCTGCTTGCGGAGGGGATGATCCGTCCGATAAGCAGACGATCCAGTACCAGGTCGGCCCTGATCAGTACGCTGTTGTCATAGTCCAAGAAGAGGGGATGACCGATGCGGCTGTCAAAGAGATGGCTCTTAAAAAAGCTGCGCAGTTGACATTGGATAAGAACTTCCGCTACTTTACGGTGGAATCTGAAGGCCAGGTGCTCGCGATGACTCCTTCTGGATCTAACTATCAGGCTCCTAGAAACTTATACTACGAATTGATCCAGAGCGGTAACTTTTCTAGAGATCAGTTTACCGAAGGTCAGGGGGTTCAGACTCAGAGCTATCCAGGGTATCGCGTCCTCATTAAATGTTACAAAAACAGCCCAGGCCCCAGTGCAACTGATGCTTGCAGTTTAGTTGATTGTAAAAATAAATTTTATTTTTATTGTTATTCTTTTGCCTGAAAATCCAAGATAAGTTTATAGCGTGTTGAAATACACGTGGAGCTTTGTAAAGGATGGCGATTGAAAAGCAACCGAGAGGATTATATCTTCTCTTTTTTACCGAACTTTGGGAGAGATTCGGTTTTTACACGCTTCAGACAATCATCATCCTTTACATGACAAAAGCCTTATTAATGACAGATGATAAGGCTTATCTTCTCTATGGCACGTTCAGTTCCATGCTTTATCTTACCCCTGTATTAGGAGGCTATCTAGCCGATCGCTACTTAGGATATCAGCGCGCGATCATTCTTGGGGGAGTTTTACTTACACTAGGCTATCTATTGACGGCATTGCCAGAGCCCCATTTTTTTTTTCTGGGCTTAAGCGTGATCATTGTAGCCAACGGATTTTTTAAGCCGAATGTCTCCTGTATTGTGGGAGATCTCTATCGTGCAAATGACCCGAGGCGCGACGGGGGCTTTACCCTCTTTTATATGGGGATTAACCTAGGTTCTTTAATCCCTCCTTTAATCACGGGGGCGATTGTCTTTCATATTGGCTGGCATGCGGGCTTTTTACTAGCGGCGGTGGGAATGTTAATTGGGCTCATTATTTTTCTTCTGGGCAGAAAACGTCTGCGCGGAAGCGGCGGACTCCCTTTACTCTCCCCGTTACATGATCGGGGCGATGCGGTCACTTTTTATTCACTATTGGGTGTGGGGATCGTGGCAGCCATAGGCCTGATGCTCTTTCTTTTCCGCTTTCCTGCAGAGACCGATTTTGTCTTAGGGTTTGCTGCGGTGTTGACCTTGGCGGTTGTCCTTTATTTCCTTCTAAAGGAAAAACGCTCTCAAAGAAATAAGATGATCGCGTGTTTAATCTTGATCTTGATTTCGATCGGCTTTTGGGCTCTTTACAATCAGACGTATACCTCTCTGATGCTCTATGCGGATCGAAACATGACAAAGCAGTTTTTAGGCTTTACGATTGATGCGGAGTTTACCCAGTTTTTCAATCCATTTTTCATTATCCTCTTGAGTCCGGTACTGAGCCGATTGTGGATCAGTTTAGACAGAAGGTCTGCAAATCCCTCCACACCGTTCAAGTTCTCTTATGGAATTCTATTCATGGCGCTCGGATTTTTTGTTTTAGGCTTGGGAGGGCGTTATTTTGGCCATGCAGGTGAAACCTCCCCTTGGTGGCTTGTCCTTAGCTATTTTTTACAGACCATCGGCGAACTGCTCTTATCTCCCATCGGCTTAGCGATGATCACTACGTTAGCGCCCAAACATTTGGTCGGGATGATGATGGGGGTATGGTTTCTGACGCAATCTGCTGCTTTTGCAATCGGGGGAGGCTTGGCAACACTAGCTTCCGTTCCGCCTCAGACAGCACCAGCTGCGGCACTCGGAATTTATTCCCATGCGTTTATCGTTTACGGAGCCATTTCTCTCTCTTTAGCGATTGTCAGTTTCTTTCTCGCGCCCTATCTTAAGCGGTTAATCCATGGGCCTGAGAAGATGCGACCGCTCAAGTAATTGCTCTTGCTGGGAAAATAAATTTTTACTAAGTTCGAGATTAAAAGGGATGCCTTATGAAAACATTTTTGTCTACGGTATTGGGAATTGTCGTCGTTGCGATTTTAGCGGCTGTTGTTATTGGCTTTATTTTTTGGTCGCGCGTGCCAGATATGGTCGCTAACAATCTCTCTAAGAAATTAAATGTGGCAGTCACAATCGACGATATGACGCTTTCCTGGGGTAAGATAGGGATAGAGAAGGTTGTTGTTGGAAATCCTCCTTCTGCGATCCTTTCAAGAGCATTTGCCTGCAGACAGATTGATGTGCTCGCGCCCTTAACTCGTTACATAGACAAGAAAATCATCATTGATGAGATCGATTTAAACGATGTCTATCTAGGCCTCGAGTTTAAATCTGCTTCGGGAACAGACGGGAACTGGACGCAGATCATGGGCAATCTCAATCGCAATATGCAAGCAGAATCTGGAGGCAAGAAGGGCGCTGAGCGCTCAGTATTGATCCGCAAGCTCATTCTTACAAATATTGATGTCGATGTTGTCTACCGCAAAGAAGGCGGAAAGGTGCAGAAATTGCCTCGGATCAACCGGATTGAGCTTACCAACGTGAGCAGCGAGGGTGGACTTCCGATGGATCAAGTGATGAACTCTGTCTTAGGTCAGATGCTTAAATCTGTGTTTGAGAAACAGAATCTCAAGAATATGATGCAAAATTTCATGGATCAGCCAGGGGTAAACAAATATCTCCAGCCCTTCAAAGGCTTATTCAATGCGGAATATCGAGATAAGAGTGAAGACTCACAAAGTGCATGAAAAAAAGTGTAGTTTGTTTACTCATCTGTTCACAAGCCATCGCTCAGCCGCAGGATCCTCATGTTGTTGTTGCCTCTGGGAGCTCTGTTCCTCTGAAAGGACTTGTAATTACAGGCCACGAGGATGTCTATAACGACGTTGAAGGAATCTTTTTCGACAATATCCAGGGGATCCGCTCTCTGCAAAAGTTGTTAGAGGTCAAATATATCGGTGAAAACATCTCTGTTCCTGTGGTGCAGGAGATCAAGGAAAGCATCCAAAGAATGTACCGCGAGGCGGGACATCACTTAAGTTATGTGCTTACCCCCGATCAGTATATTGCAGACGGAGTGCTGACCTTTATCGTCAAAGAGGGTGTGGTAGGAACAGTCGACTATACACAAACCGAATGGTTTTCTGTTGATCATTACAAGAGGAATATTCCCTTAAAGACAGGGGACGTCTTGGATCTAGATGATT
This sequence comes from Parachlamydiales bacterium, assembly GCA_020053915.1. Taxonomy (GTDB): domain Bacteria; phylum Chlamydiota; class Chlamydiia; order Chlamydiales; family Rhabdochlamydiaceae; genus JAGVMG01. The sequence goes on from JAGVMG010000026.1 coordinate 19,351, forward strand.
TAGAAAATAATGTCGCCTGGGTGAATCGCAATCCGTTTCAGTACACAGAGATTATCTTAGCTCCAGGAAAGAATGCAGGATCGAGCGATGTGCGTTTTGTGACCAAAGAGCGTTTCCCTTGGCAGTTTTATGCTGGTGTTGACAATACGGGAACGCGGTATACCGATCCGATTCGGTTAATGGCGGGCTATAACTTGGGAAATTTCTTCGGAACGGGGGATCTGTTTTCTTTCCAGTTTACTGCTTCTCCCGATTTTCATCGGTTTAAGTCATGTTTGATCGACTACACCGCCTATTTGCCTTGGCAGCATGAGCTAAATATTTACGGAAGCTATGGAAAAATCCATCCGAAAATTTCCGATTTTCATAGCGAAGGAAAAAATGCGCAGGCGAGCTTGCGCTATATGATTCCCTTCAAACCGTTCTTCACGAATTTCAACCATCAGCTGACCTGGGGTCTGGATTATAAATGGATCAATAGCAACCTCTTCTTCTTAAGCGATCGGACGCTGCCGGTGATCACGCAAGCCTCGACAATCACCCAGTTGATGTTGGGCTACCGTCTTGACTATGACAAAAACCATACCCATGTGACATTTGATATCGAGTGCTTCGGCTCACCCGTTCAATTTTTGCCGCACCAGGCCGACGGGGATTACCAGCAGTTAAGACCTGGTAGCCAGACGAAATATTTCTATGGAAAATCTGCGTTGGGAGTGATCTATCGGTTCCCAGAAAAAATGCAGCTTGGCTTTTTGTTGCGCGGGCAGGGATCGACAGAGGCTCTTCTTCCCTCTGAGCAGTTCGGATTAGGGGGCTATGACACGGTGCGCGGCTATGAAGAGCGCGCGTTCAATGCAGATAACGCCGTCTGTTTTAACGGGGAATTCCGGACGCCGCCGATCTCGTTTATGGATAATCGCAAAGACGTCTTTTATTTTCTGGGATTTGTCGATGCGGCCTATGGGCGCAACTACCACTCAGAAGCAGGTGTGCCCGCGCAGCAGTGGCTTCTTGGCGTAGGACCGGGAGTGCGCTATGACATCGCGACGAATTTGACAACGCGGTTAGACTATGGGTTTCAATTGCACCATATCTTTGGCGATCATCATGCGGGGCGCGTGCATTTTTCTTTGATGGTGAGTTATTAAAAAAGGCGCTCTCTAGAAAGAGAGCGCCTTAAGACTTAAAGCTTAGTAGTCAGCACCGGACATGGAAGGAGCCGTAGCTTTTTCTTCCACTTCGTCAGTGATGATCGCTTCTGTGGTGAGCAGCAGGGCTGCGATGGAAGCTGCGAGCTCGATCGAGAGTCTTGAGACTTTCGTCGGATCGAGGATCCCCATTTTCAGCATGTTGCCGAATTCACCGGTAAGAGCATTCCAGCCTTCGTGGGTTGCCATCGAAGAGACCTTCTGCACGATAAGAGATCCCTCTTCGCCTGCATTCTCTGCAATTTGGCGTAAAGGATAGCTGATCGCTTTCATGATGATCTCAACGCCGACTTTGATGTCTCCAGCAAGGGTTGCTGCGAGCTTTTCCAAAGCAGGGATACAGCGAATGAAAGGAACGCCGCCGCCGGGAAGAACGCCCTCTTCGACAGCCGCTTTCGTTGCGTGTACTGCATCGTCAACGCGGTCTTTTTTCTCTTTCATTTCGATCTCTGTCGCAGCGCCGACGCGGATAATTCCTACGCCGCCAGCGAGTTTCGCTAGGCGTTCTTGGAGTTTTTCACGATCGTAATCAGAGGTTGCTTCGTCGATTTGACGTCTTAGAAGAGCAATGCGCTCTGCAATTTTTTCTTTGCTTCCCATCCCTTTAACGAGAGTGGTGTCTTCTTTACCGATAACGACTTTTTGAACGCGTCCTAACATCTCGATTGTGACAGTGTCTAGCTTGATGCCGATTTCTTCACTGATGAGTTCGCCACCAGTTAAGATAGCAATATCTTCGAGCATTGATTTTCGGCGATCGCCAAAGCCAGGAGCTTTGACAGCACAGACTTTTAAGCCAGCGCGCAGGCGGTTGACGACAAGCGTTGCTAAAGCTTCCCCTTCGACATCTTCAGCGATGATGAGGAGCGCTCGTCCTGATTCTGCAACAGCTTGAAGAATAGGGAGGAACTCTTTCACGCCGGAGATTTTTTTGTTGTAGAGCAAGATGTAAGCGTCATCGAATACGCATTCTTGTGCTTCTGGATTGGTCATGAAGTAAGAGGAGACGTATCCGCGATCAAAGCTCATTCCTTCAACGACATCGAGACTTGTCTCAAATCCTTTGCCTTCTTCTACAGTGATGGTGCCATCTTTACCGACGCGCTCCATCGCTTTTGCAATGATTTCCCCAATTTCTGTGTCGCCGTTTGCAGAAATGGTCGCAACTTGTGCGATTTCTGTGCGGTCTTGGATCGGTTTGCTGAGGAGTTGGAGTTCTGTTGTGACAGTTTTAACAGCGAGCTCAATCCCTTTTTTGATTTCCATCGGGTTTGCACCGGCAGTTACGTTGCGGAGACCTTCGCTGTAGATCGCTTCAGCAAGGACGGTTGCGGTTGTCGTTCCGTCGCCCGCTTTATCAGCAGTTTTGCTAGCGACTTCTTTGACCATTTGAGCGCCCATGTTTTCGTGCTTGTCTTCCAGCTCGATCTCTTTTGCGACGGTAACGCCGTCTTTCGTGATATGAGGTGTGCCGTAAGATTTATCGATCACAACATTGCGACCTTTAGGCCCCAAGGTGACTTTTACAGCAGAAGCTAGGGTGCGAACGCCTTTTAAAATTTTCTGGCGTGCATCTTCTTTAAACTTAATATTTTTAGCTGCCATGAGTGTACTCCTTAATAACCATTAATTGATGATTGCAATGATGTCGTCGGCGCGTAAAATGACGAACTCTTCGTCGTCGATCGTCACTTCTTGGCCGGAATACTTGTCCATTAATATGTGGTCGCCGATCTGAACGGGGATCGGAATCTCTTTCCCTTCTGAGGTTGTTGAGCCTGTCCCGATCGCAATGACTTTCGCTGTTTCTTGCTTTTTCTTTGCGGTATCGGGGAGGATGATCCCTCCTTTTAAAGTCTCTTCTTGTTCGAGGCGTTGCACAAGAACGCGGTTTCCGAGGGGGCGCAGTGTCGTCTTTTTTGTTGTTTGTTGTGCCATCTTTTCTCTCCTTACAAGATTGATGTTGGATAGTTCTGGATTGTAAAGGGTGGGAGATTTTTTGACAACAGATTTAGCACTAAGCGGCATGAAGTGCTAAAATGTGGTAGAAATTACTTTGATTTTGAGTGGTAAGGAGTTTTGTGTTATATGGTGCCCATCAACTATTTTAAGGAGGATCCGATGGCTACAGCAGGACAGACGAATGCAAGATCTCAGACAAAAGATCGCAGTGAAATGAAGTGCGAGGACTGCTGGAATGTTGAAGCGATGTATCCTTCTTGGGAAGCGTGGGAAGAGGAATTGAAAGAGTGGGGGCGCGAAAAGGATGTGCCACACTGGCCTGAAATCGGCTCGTTTCGAGCCAAATGGTCGGGGAGTGTGGTTGAAATTAGAGGCCTCATCGAGCTTGTATTGACAATCGACCGTGAACTCTCAAAACTTTTTACCTATGCGCATTTAAGACATGATGAGGATGTAGCAAGCGAAGTGCCCAAAACGGCTTATGGCAGGATCCTTTCCTTATTCTATGCATTTCGCCAGGAGACATCGTGGATTGAGCCTGAACTCTTGCAGCTCTCTCAAGAAAAACTTGAGCAGATTTTATCGGCAGCAGAGCTGAAAGAATTTAAAATCTATCTTGAAAAGATCGTCCGCATGAAGCCGCACACCCTCAGTGCTTCAGAAGAGGAGTTATTGGCTTTTAGCGGGAATGCGCTCGAAGTGGCGCGTCAAGCCTTTTCCGCATTTAATAACGCGGATCTCAAATTTCCGCCTGTCGTCGACAGTCAGGGAAACACACATGAGTTAACGCATGGCACCTATCAGCTTTATTTAAGAAATCAAGACCGCACTTTGCGAGAAGGGGCGTTTAAGAATGTACATCGAGCGTTTTCAGGGTATGAAAACACATTGTGCGAGCTGCTTCAGGGACATGTCCAGAGGCACGTCTTTGAGGTAAAGGCCCGTAAGTTTTCCTCTTGTTTAGAGGCGTCTTTGTTTCCTCAACAGATCGAGACATCTGTTTATACGAGCTTAATTCAAGCCGTGCGCAAACACCTTCCCGCGCTGCACCGCTATGTCGCATTGCGCAAGCGCTTTCTTGGGGTCTCCGAGGTTCACCTTTATGATTTGTCGGTTCCCTTGATCAAGGATGTGAATATGAGCATGCCTTACGATGAGGCTGCAGAGCTGATTGTCGAATCACTTTCTGTCATGGGTAAAGAGTACCAAGAGGAATTAAAGAGGGGATTAACAACAGACCGTTGGGTGGATCGCTACGAAAATACTCGCAAGCGCTCGGGAGCCTATTCGAGCGGGTGTTATGACAGCATGCCCTATATTTTAATGAATTATCACAATACCTTTAACGATGTGATGACCTTAACGCACGAGGCAGGACACAGCATGCATTCGCTGCTCAGTCGCGAGCATCAGCCTTACCAATACTCTGACTATTCGATCTTTGTGGCGGAAGTGGCATCGACGTTTCACGAAGAACTACTTATGCGGCACCTTTTGAATAAATTGACTAAAGCGGAGCAAAAAGCTTATCTCATCAATCAACGCATTGATGATATGCGAGCAACTTTGCTTCGCCAGACAATGTTTGCCGAGTTCGAGCTGCAAGTGCACAAGTGGGCGGAAGAGGGGAAACCCTTAACCCCTTCCCTTCTAAAGCAAGCTTATATGCAACTGAATCGCGACTACTTTGGGCCAGATGTTGTGATCGATCAGGAAATTGAAATTGAATGGGCGCGCATTCCTCATTTTTACAGCAATTTCTATGTCTACCAATATGCAACAGGGATTAGTGCAGCTCTTGCGCTTGCAGATAAAGTATTGACAGAAGGAGCGCCTGCACGCGATCAGTATTTGAAGTTTTTATCTTCGGGCAGTTCCCTTTACCCGATCGATGTGCTCAAGATGGCCGGGGTGGATATGACAAGCTCTTCTCCTGTGGAAGCTGCGATGCTGCGCTTTGAGAGTTTGGTTGATGAGCTTGAGAAAATATTATCGGAAAAGAAAATTTAATCATTTTCTATAAAAATGTTGCTAAAAAATCTAAAAGACGCGTAGATTTTAACATAAATTTTTGAGTTCGATGTACGTACATAGTGTTGAAAAGGAAAATATGGACAATTCTTATCGTGATACATTTACAGTGGTGAATGAAAAAGGATTGCATACGCGTCCTTCGACGGAACTTGTGCGCTGCGCAGCATCGTTTCGATCGCAGGTCAAATTGAGCTATCAGGGATTTTGCGTAAATGCCAAGTCTCTTTTAGGTATTTTAATGCTCGCAGCGACGCGCGGAGCAAAAATTAAAGTGGAAGCAGAAGGGGAAGATGCGGAGCTTGCTGTGAAATCGATCTTAAGTCTTGCGCGTAAGAAATTTAACGTGAGTTACTAGTACATAGTTAAGAAAGTTTTTACATATAACATGCTTTCGCTTAACATGGTTCCATTTCAAAGGAGATTGCCATGGGACAAAAGCAGAAGCATGAAATCAG
>JAGVMG010000029.1 GCA_020053915.1 Parachlamydiales bacterium
GTGTTTCTGTCATCACTTTATAGGCGAGCGGAGTGAGGTCTTCATACTGAAAGGATGCAGGTTCCCCTTTTTCTTGAAGCTCGACGGTCAGGTGCTGGTTAGCCGCGTCGGAAAGGCAGCATAATTCAATCATTTTCCAGTCTTTGCCATTTAAGGCATGCGAGTTGGGTAAAAGATCGAGAAAATAGATCTCCCCATTCATGCGATTGACAAACGCCGTGTGCATTTTATCGCGGATAGTTTCTTTTTCCGCTGCCGCCTTATGACGGGCAACCAATTCGAGAAAAATGAGAACGTTTTGATGAACGCGATCGTTTTCGATTTTGACCTGCATGACCCCTCTTAACTTTAAAACTCTAAATTTCAGTATATATAAAGTTAAAAATTTATTACATCTCTTTTGCTTTAGCCTTATTGTAGGAGGTGAGAAGTGCATTGATAATCCCTGAGCGCACACCCCTATTCTCCATCTCAATTAAGCCTGCGATCGTCGTTCCGCCCGGCGAGGAAATATTGAGTTTGAGCTCTGCGGGGTGTTTGCCGGTTTGCCGAACAAGAGAGACCGCTCCTTCCATCGTTTTCAGCACAAAATCCTTGGACTCCTGTGAAGTAAAGCCCATCGCAATCCCCCCTTCCATCATCGCTTCAATCATTAAAAAGACAAATCCAATTCCCGATGCAGCAAGCGCGGTTAAAGCTTCGAGCTTCGCTTCCGGCATCCAGGCGTTAAGTCCCATTCCGTCGAGCAAATCATCGATCTCTTTCATCATCTCCTTCGAAAGCTGCCCCTCATCGACCATTCCAACCACTCCTTGACCACAGGTTAAGGCAAGATTAGGCATAACCCTCAAGAGTTTTGAATGGGGAAAGTGCGTTTTTAGAACTGAGAGGGAAACCCCCGCGAGCATACTGATCACAAGCTTATCTTTTGCAAGCGCACCTGAAAGGACTTGTGCAACACCTGAGAGATCTTTGGGTTTAACACCGAGCAAAATTGAGTCCGCTTGCGCTGCGGCGTCGGCAATGTTCTCTGCCACGACTCCTCGACATTCTTTAGCCAAGTTCTGGGCCTGCGCAAGAGTGCGATCAAACAAAATGACCTGGTGTTTTTTGGCAAAGTGGCGCGCAAAGGCTCCTCCCATCACTCCACAACCAATCACTGCAATTTTCATTAGATCCCCCTTTAAATTTTCGATGGCCCCAAAATCGCAGTATGTGGATGAAAGGAGATGTTGTAAAGATCTGGCATTACAAGAATAATTAAGAATTGGCCCCCGTGTTGTGTAAATGCAAAGTTCCCCCAAAGAGAGACTCTTACTCCCTCTGTGGTGAAGTTATCTAATGAGCACAACAACGTCCATCAACAAATGGAGACTTTATGATCATCCCCTTTCGCAACAAAAAAGATCCGACCTTCTTGCTAAATCATGTAGGAAAAACATCTCTCATTGTCCTTATTCTTATGGTCCTCAGCTATTTTTTTGTAGACCGACCTATTGCTCAAGGGTTTGCCCATGTCTCCGCATCTCTTTATCAACTAAGCGCCTTTCTGACCGAACTCATCTTTGCTAGAGTTCATTTTGGAATTTGGCCTGTCCTCTACTTTTTCTTCCGCTATGTCTTAAAAAAGTCAGAGCTTGCCCAGTTTGCCCTTTTTATATTGATCTCTATCGCCCTTGCAAATGCGGCAGCAGAAACATTGAAGTGGGCCTTTGGCAGAATGCGTCCCGAATTATTTTTGACTCACCAGCTGTATGGATTCAGCCTATTTAATACCAGTAATCTGTACCATTCCCTCCCCTCAGGGCATGCAACAACGGCCGGAGCCATTGCAGGATCTCTTATCTGCACCAATCCTCAGCGGAGGCTGCTTTTTTTAGGACTGGGATTCGCCCTCGCCCTAACCCGTGTTGTTCTCGGGGAACATTTTTTAAGCGATGTGATCGGCGGAGTGTTTTTGGGCGTGGTGGTCGCACAATGGGTCTATCGAAAAATGGAATAAAAAATCAATTTTCCTGGCACTAAATTAAAATATTTATTAAATTCCATAAAACCAGGAGAAACGATCATGGAATACCCCTTTGAAAAAGAGGCGCAGCAAGAACGCAATCCCAATTTCCCCATCCAACCCTTTATCTTGAGCCGTTGGTCTCCTCGTTCGATGACAGCGGAATCTTTAACAGATGAAGAATTGCTCCCCCTTTTCGAAGCGGCGCGATGGGCACCCTCTTCTTATAATAATCAACCCTGGCGCTTTTTTTACGCTAAGCGCAACACTCCCCTATGGCCTATTTTTTTCGACCTTCTCGTCGAACCAAACCAGGTCTGGTGCAAGGATGCGGCAGCACTTGTCTGCATCGTCTCTAAAAAACTATTCGACCATAACAACAAACCGAGCAAAACTCATAGTTTTGATACAGGAGCGGCATGGATGGCGATGGCTTTAGAAGGAGCCGCTCGTGGTCTTGTCGTCCACGGAATGGAAGGATTTCATTGGGAGCAAGCGACGCGGGTGCTCGAAATTCCTGAAGACTATCAGGTCGAAGCCATGGCAGCAATCGGCAAACGCGGATCGATGGATAAGCTCCCACCTGATCTCCAAGAAAGAGAAAAGCCCAGTGCTCGTAAAAAGTTAGAAGAGATTGCTGTGGAAGGAAAGTTTAAAGCGGGAAAACCGTCAAAAGTAGCCTGAGAGAAAAAAAATCGAGCAAGCCCTGAACTTGCTCGATAAAAACTATTACTCAGTAGGCACTTCTAGCGTCGTAGCCTACCCATTACTCAGGGTTAAATTACTTGCGAGCAGAAGCTCTTTTTGTGCGACGAGCAGAAGTCTTGCGTGATTTCTTAGCAGTACTTCTTTTTGCTTTCATTTTTGTTTTGCGAGCTGATTTTTTTGAAGCTCTTTTCTTAGCCATGATATACTCCTTGTTTGGATATGTAAGGCAAATGATCCATTTGTTAATCTAAATTCACTAACCAGACCAACTAATCATTTATCTCTTACATACTCCAATATACAAAATCCTGAATTAATTTTAAAAAAAAATTTTTATTTAAGTATCTTATAATAACTCCCATAGTTTAAAAACTGCTTTCAAACCATATTCTGGAGGCACTTTTACTGGAGAAAAAAAATTTTAAAAAAATTAAATAAAGATAAAAAATAACGGTCTTAAAATCATGAAATCAACCAAATTCAACACAAACAATCATATTAAATCGCTTGATTTACAAAAGAAAACATAAGAAAACGTTTTATATCGAAACTGAGATTCTTGCGTTAACATATCGTTTCATCCACAGAGAGACCCTTCCTTCCCTCTGTGGTGGCAAAATTACATCAAGAAGACTCATATCCTATAGATTCTAAGCGAGTTATAGTTATTAATTTAGAGAAAATGAACTTACTTCTTCATTTAGCTGTTCTAAATTACTAAGAGCTTGTTGAGTTAGTGTCGCATCATACATGTCAGGAATCCCCAGAACATATTCACAGTGCTGCAAGAAACGATCTCTTTCTTGAATCGATTCGTTCAGAATACCGATCTCTCGCCTTACTTGATCAATAAACTTAGGACTGTTGTTTTCTTTAATGCTATTCACTTTGTCAATGACAAGTTCGGTTTGCCTTGCAATGTTCTTATGAACATATCTATTAATTGTTTTAATTAATTCCTTGAAAGTCGATTGTATCGGCATCTGAAAATTCATCCATTCTTGAAATCTCATTTTAAATGATGCCACATTTGTAATATTGTAGGTCATCATAAAACTAGCGCTAGAATGACATGCCCTCATTTTTGCAACGACTTCAGCAAAGCAATTTTGATCAGACATAATAGCACTGACGACTACAATAACTCTCGAGGTTGCGTTTTTTAAACCAGCAATGATTCTGCATTGATCAAAATCTCTGCTCAATTTGTCACTAAAGTTAATTAAATCAGATTTCAATTCATTAACTTGGCAAAGTAAACGAGCCCTATCATTAATCATTTCTAACGAAATGAATTCACTTGAAGCACTAGATGAAGGATAACTTGAAGAAACAGCCATAATAACACCATTATTATTTATATTAACGAATATTATATAAAAAACGATGAATATAATCAATAAAACATTATGATAGTTAAAATTAGACTTAACTAATTTAAAATCAAGAAGTTAACAACTGATATATTAAATAAAAAGAAAAAAGGCTGAAAAACAAGAACTCAAGTCCTTAATTTTCAACCTTTTAAGAAAGAAACTTATTTAACAACAATCTCAATGCTATTGATTTTGTCGCCCTGCTCGATCTTCTTCACGACATCAAAGCCAGCTGTCGTTTGTCCGAATACAGAATACTCATTATCTAAATAGGGGATCTTCTCTAAGGTGATGTAAAACTGAGAACCGCTCGATCTTTTTTGAGGATTGATCTGATCGGGAAGTCTAGCCCACGCTAAAGCGCCTTGTGTGTGCGGCAAAGTTATTTCAGCAGGAACGGTATAGCCAGGGCCTCCTGTTCCATTGCCTTTCGGGTCTCCCCCTTGGATCACAAAATTGGGGACGACGCGGTGAAAAATCAACCCATTATAAAAGCCGCCTTCTGCAAGCTGAATGAAATTCGTTACAGAAAGAGGGGCAGTCTTAGTATTAAGCTCGCAGGTGATGTCTCCTTTCGAGGTATGGATCAAAGCAACGTAAGTCTTCCCTTCTTGAAAGGCCATTGGCTGGGCCGGTTCAGTAAACGTCATGGGCATTTCTCCTGCATTAATTGACGAAAAATTGAGAGCAGAACATAAGACAGTCATTCCGAATAGTATTGCTTTAAAGCTCAATGAATTGTGCATAGGTGCTCCTGGATATCGCTCAGCTTTATATATTACCGCGACTTCGCTACCACAACTACGTGCTGGTAAAGTGAAAGCTTCTCTCGGTATCTGCTTTTATACCAGGAGATAGCTCTAGATTCCAGAAAATATTGTCTTACGTGGGAAGATTTTTAGGATACCGAACGTGTTTCAAAATTCGGTTTTGAGCAAAGGCCACCCCTGTGTTTACTCAGGGTCAATGTTGAAATGAGACCTCAAGGGCGCGTCGCACACAAACACGCTCTTGAGATCTCGGTCAGACTTGGGTCGATCTACGGTGCGCCGTTCAGAAGCTAATTAGCAAGCCCCGTGTCTTTTTTTCTCATGTTCACGTTGCGGTTTTTGCTGTGGCAGATCTCTCTGAGGAGCCTGGTTAGGAACTTTGCTAGGATTAGGATTAGTTGGATTCTGTGGTTGTTTATGTTGTTTCATATTTTCTCCATAATAGTGTTAAAGGCCATAACCAAGGGGTACATCATAAGAGACTTATCCTGTGACTAAGGCGGGTTTTTAAGCAAAGAACACCAGGAGAGAGCTCAACCTTGAGTTTAGCCCGATGTTCCACTTTTTTAACTTAAGCTGCTTAAAAAGGGAGCTATCACTGTTAGGTGATGACTCCCCTCTATCCAAGAGCTTCTCAAGTCAAAAAAGTGGAGCATCGGGTGTATGTCAAGGAAGGGATCAGGGAGCCCTCTCTCTCCAAACTGCTTTCCGCTCTTAATTATTAATTTAACCAAAATCAGATATAAAATAAACTCAAATAAACTATCAAAAACAGAAACATAAATGCAAATAACTGCAAGACACGGAAATATAAATCTAATATTTTTTTCCAGGTGCTTTTTTGCAAAATTTCTCCTTTTCATCTTAAAGCAATTGAATTACAAGGGGACATAATATGACTTAAGGAGAAATTAAGACTATGGCACTAGGAATGGATAAACCCAAACGGGTGATCAGCATCTTTATGTTGGCGATGTTAAACGTCTCCATCATGGCAAGCCTGAGAAATTTACCCCTCGTCGCAGAGCTGGGATTAAGCGCGGTGTTCTTTTTCTTTACCGTCGCCCTTTTTTTTCTGATCCCCTGCGCTCTTGTCTCAGCGGAACTTGCGACAGGCTGGCCGAAGTCAGGCGGTGTCTATATTTGGGTCCGAGAAGCCTTAGGCGACAGATGGGGTTTTTTTGCCATTTGGATCCAATGGGTCCATAATGTGGCTTGGTATCCTGTGATTATGTCCTTTATCGCCGCAACGCTCGCTTTTGTGATCAACCCAGAGCTCGCCCAGAACAAGTTCTATATCTTGAGCGTGATTCTCGTCGGTTATTGGGGGATGACCTTGCTCAACTACCTCGGCATCAAGACATCGGGCTGGTTTAGCTCGATTGGCGTGATCCTAGGGACGATCGCTCCCGGGATCCTCATTATCGTGTTGGGGATCTTATGGATCGTCCAAGGCAACCCTGTGCATACTCCCCTTACCTGGTCCGCCGCGATTCCCGATTTCCATAAAATTAGCAATTTAGTCTTTCTCGCAGGCCTCTTTTTGGCGTTTGCAGGACTTGAGGTATCGGCAGCCTACGCAGGCAACGTCCAAAACCCTCAAAAAAACTTCCCTCGAGCCATCGTCCTTTCCGCTGTAATCACCTTTACTGTGTTTATGCTCGGCTCGCTTGCCATCGCGATTGTCATCCCTAAAGAACAGATCAGTTTAGTCAGCGGTGTCATGGAAGCGTTCCGCGTGTTTTTTAACTATTACAACTTAGGGTGGATCTTAACGCCCATGGCTGTCTTACTGATCATCGGCGCGATTGCCGAGGTCAACTCCTGGATTATCGGACCTGTCAAGGGACTGCATGAAACATCGATTCACGGCAACCTTCCTCCCTTTTTCCAAAACCTCAATAAACATGGCGTCCCGACGCATCTTCTCTTGTTCCAAGCCATCATCGTCTCGATCACTTCGTGCGTTTTTCTATTTATGCCCTCTGTGAGCAGCGCTTTTTGGATTTTAACTGCATTGAGCGCGCAAAGTTATTTAGTGATGTATCTCTTAATGTTCATCGCAGCGATCCGTTTAAAATATTCTAAACCGCATGTTCCCCGTCCCTACAAAGTGCCCTTTAAACTCAAAGGGGTTTGGCTTTTTTGCTCAATGGGCATTTTAGCGTGCTTGTTCGGGATTGCGCTCGGGTTTGTGCCGCCGAGCCAGCTCGATGTCGGAAGTATTTTATTTTATACGCTCTTTCTCGTGATTGGTCTCGGGATCATGTGCGCACTCCCTCTCATCATCCATGAATTCAGAAAGCCTCACTGGATGGTGCGTTTGAGCGATTTAAAAAAGTAGATGCGCTGTTTTTTTAAGCACGCACATTTTATGATCACATTATGAATGCACCTTTATCTGAAAAATTACGCCCAACAACGCTTTCCGAAGTGGTTGGGCAAGATCATTTGCTGGGCGTTGATGGGCTCATCACTCGCATTGTGCACGGAGGAAAACCCCTCTCGCTTCTGCTCTGGGGACCTCCAGGATGCGGAAAGACAACGCTTGCACGTCTCTACGCGCAAGCATTCCGCGCGCGTTTTGTCCCGCTAAGTGCTGTGTTTCATGGAACCGCTGAACTCAAAAAACTCATTCAAGAAACACACGCCCATCCCCTCTTTAACCAGCAGCTGATCCTGTTCATCGATGAGATCCATCGGTTTAACAAAGCGCAGCAAGATCTCTTCCTCCCCTTTGTCGAAGATGGAACGATCATTCTCATTGGTGCCACGACAGAAAACCCTTCCTTTTCCCTAAATAGCGCGCTGCTTTCTCGCTTACGCGTTTTGACATTACAGCATCTGAATGAAGAGGCGCTGAAACAAATTTTATCCCGCTTCGAGACCACTCAGGCAAAACTTCCGATCTCAGATGAGGGACGAGAGTATTTAATCCACCTCGCGCAAGGAGATGGACGCCATCTTTTAAACCTGATCGAAAATCTCTCTTCTACCGCACGCGAACATGAAGAGCTCGATCTTGCAAAAATGCAGCTCCTGCTCCAAAAACGCCCTGCCCTTTATGATAAAGCTGCCGAGGGGCATTACAACCTAATTTCCGCATTGCATAAAGCTGTCCGCGGCTCTGATCCCGATGCAGCCCTCTATTGGCTCGCACGGATGTTTCAAGGAGGCGAAGATCCCCAATTTCTCTGTCGGCGCATCGTCCGCATGGCAGCAGAAGATATCGGCCTTGCAGATCCACAGGCGATGAATCTCGCTTTAGATGCATGGCGCGCCTACGATCAGCTCGGATCTCCCGAAGGAGAGCTTGCGATTGCTCAAGCCATCGTCTACCTTGCGCTCGCTCCCAAAAGCAACGCCATTTACACCGCCTTCAAAGCCGCCACAGAACTTGCCAAAGAAACCTCACACCTTGCTCCTCCCAAAACCATTCTGAACGCCCCCACGAAACTCATGAAAAAGATCGGATATGGCAAAGATTATCAATACGATCACGACACCGCCTACGGCTTTTCTGGGCAGCATTACTTTCCCGAGGGGATCGAAAGACCCCAATTTTACCAGCCCGTAGAGCGGGGTTTTGAGCGGGAAATGAAAAAACGACTCGATTACTTTTCGAATCTGCGCAAAAAAATCAACGGGTCGGAATAAGATTTTGGCAAAAAAAAACCCTCTTGCCCTAGACCACTTGTTTATCAGCATAAACAAAGTGAAGCAAGAAGGTCAGACAGTCTGTTTTCTCAAGCTGGTGGATAACGGACTGTTAATGAAACACGATCCATAATCCTTAACCTCTCTGAGAGGCCTTGATACCTTGAGAATCTTTTGATGAGCACCTCCTCGCTCAGGACCCCTCCAAAGGAGAAAATCTTAAGACAAGGCCAGGCATGCACCCAACAAAGCAAACTATCTAAACTGGCAGCCGTGAGCCACAAATGGAGAGATCTCATCACCCCTCCATCTTTAATATAGCACTATTCCATTTATTGTAAAACAGAGCAAATTAACAACTCGATTACAACGCTTTAATTACAAGGTAATAAGCTCGTTAATATTTATTTCTGGTTCTACCCAACGGTCATGGGCTTTGATCAATTCGATAAGCCGCTCGTCAGCATCAGAAAAATCGATGTTTCTCTCGACGCAGGTTTTTCCGACGTAGAGGTCGATTTTACCCGCTTTAGACCCGACATAGCCAAAATCAGCATCGGCCATTTCGCCGGGGCCGTTGACGATACATCCCATGATGGCGACTTTGACGCCGGGAAGATGGGAGGTTCTCGTGCGGATCCTTTGAGAGACCGTCTGGAGATCAAACAAGGTTCTGCCGCAACCAGGACATGAGATATACTCTGTTTTGGAGGTGCGCATGCGCGCTGCCTGCAAAATGTTAAAGCTGAAGAGACGAATGCTGTCCAGACTGTGAGATGAGGAGAAACAGACTCCCTCGCCTAAGCAGTCGCCAAGAAGAGCTCCACATTCTGTGGAAGCGCGGATGACAAAGTCATCCCAATTTTCATCGTAGTGGAAGTTGAGGATGACAGGAATGGAGAGCTTTTCATTTTGGAGCCATTCGAAAAAGGCTCTGCCTTCATGTAATTTAGAGCCTTCTGGGGCAAAAAGAATGAAGGGGATTGTTTTCCCGCGGAGATGCTCCCAAGCGCTTTCTTCTCTTGTTCGCACGATCACTGGATGGCCGTCTTTTGCGTCTATTAACTCGACGAGTCGATAGGTTCCGGGGATGTTGTGAGAGCTTGTGAGGACGCCGACATGAATGGCGGAGAGTTTTTCAATGGCTTGGAGATAGGGAGCCTGACAAGGGATTTCATCGACCCACACGAGATCGACAGTGGATGGGGTCCTTTCGGGACGGTTTAACTGGATTTTGCAGCCAATGTTTAAGAAAAGATCGGGTTTTAGGAGATCTTCTGCCTGGAGCTTGAGGATGACAGATCCGTCGCGGTGAAGTGGGACTTCTTTTGGCAAATTCACCTGTCGACGGGAAATGGCTTCAATTGTGCGGTGTGTCTCGATGAAAGGCGTCGTCTTTTTGCCAAGGGAGGCTTGTGCAAAGTTGACTAGACGGCTGCAGGGGTCGATCTCGGCCCAAGGGTCTTCTGTTAAGGAGACGCGGATGGTATCGCCGATCCCATCGAGGAGTAAAGCGCCGATGCCCATAGCGGATTTAACGCGTCCGTCTTCTCCTTCTCCAGCCTCAGTGACACCGAGGTGCAAGGGATAATCCCAGCCGATTTTCATCATTTCTGCGACGAGTAAGCGATACGCTTGGATCATGACGATCGGGTTGCTGGCTTTCATCGAAAACATGAAATCATGGTAGTCGTATTTCACGCAGACACGTGCAAATTCGAGAGCAGACTCGACCATCCCAAAGGGGGTATCGCCATAGCGATTCATGATCCGATCAGATAAAGAGCCGTGATTTGTGCCGATCCTCATGGAGCGGTTTAAGCGTTTGCATTTTTCGACGAGGGGAGAAAAATACTCTTCAATTTTTTGAATTTCTTCGCTGTAGGAGGCCTCGTCATATTCGATGGTGCGGAAAGTGGCGCGTTTATCGACGAAATTCCCTGGGTTGACGCGGACTTTGTCAACAAAGTCAACTACCCGCATGGCAGCAGGAGGGTAAAAGTGGATATCGGCAACCACGGGGATCTCATACCCTCTTTGGAGCAGGCCATTTTTTATGCCCTCGCAGCTGTCGGCCTCTTTCATGCCTTGGACTGTGACGCGCGCAATCTCGCATCCCGCATCCGCTAGGCGGATGATCTGCTCGATGGTCGCCTCGACATCCCGCGTGCTGGAGGTAGTCATCGACTGGATCCGGACGGGATTATCCCCTCCGACGCCGACCTTTCCGACTTTAACTTCACGTGTCTTCCATCTAAGAGACTGGGTTACTGAAGGGCAATATTCCATGGGGTTCTCCTTGAAGTTGAGCATAAAAGCCTACCTAAGGAGACTGATTTGGTTCAAGGAGATTGAGCAGCTCACCCTAGGAGAAACAACACTAAGGACTGCAGAGCTGCTCGATTTCCTTGATAATAATACTTGGAACCAGCAATAATCCTAGTCGATCACTCTCACTGGCATTTGAATATGTTAAAAAGAGTTAATATAAAAAAATTTCTTTTCTCAATCCTCCTTGTGTCCCCCTGCGTCTTTTCTTGTGCCGCAGAGCCGGCTCTATCCATGGCCCCGACCCCTCGGACTCGGCAGCCACGACAGGTCAGCTCGCGCATAGAATCTTACCTAAAGATGATGCATGAGCATCAAGTGGCTCTTGGACCTTTAGGTTCTTGGCAAAAAGGAGAGATCGAAATTGTCTTGAATCCTGAACAGATCAAGAAAATCGAAAATCAGATGAAGCTTCGTTTGATCTCAAGCGGGGCCAATGAATCGGAAGCGGACTCTTGGAGCTCTGTCGGGGTTGTCGCTGAGGACAATTACTGGATGTGGATCCGCGATGCGGTCATTTTTCCTTCTGGAGTTTACGGGACCTACGACCGTCTTCTATGGAAAAGCGGAATCGATGGAACTCCCGGCGTCGCCATCCTTCCTGTCCTTTCTAACAAAAAAGTGGTTGTCAATCTCAGCTACAGGCATGCAACGCGGAGCTGGGAGATCGAATTGCCGCGCGGACAAAAACTGCCCAACGAAAGCTCAGAACAAACCGCGTCTAGAGAATTGCTCGAAGAAACGGGATACCAGCTCTCTAAGTCTACCCTTATTGGCACAATGGCACCTGATGCCGGAGTATTGACGAGTATCGTTCCTCTTTTTTATGGCGAGGTCAGTCATTCTGGAGAATCCAATAAGGAATATTCAGAAGCCATTTCTCAAAATCCTGTCTTCACCAAGAAAGAACTTAAAGATGGCTTTACTAGAGGGTTTGTAGAAGTTGTGATCAAAGGGAAAATTGTTAAAGCAAATTGCCGCGATCCTTATCTCGCTTTTGCGCTTCTGCAAGCCGAAGGCAAAGGGATGCTTTAGCTGCGGAGATTAACAAAAAGATCGGCATCCCCCCAAGGAAAAGAAGCGGTAAACACTTTTAAGGTCCTGAAATCGGGACTATAATCGCTTAATGGAAAGCTGACTGTCAGAATACGTTTGAGCAATGTGCACTGAGCTAGACGATGAGCGAGGGCATAGATCTCTTCATCTTTTAGGCAAGTGCCATAAAGATAGATTGCTGTGGCTTTAGAAAGATCGGCCTTAGCAAAATTAGAGCAGATGAAGTGAGTTTTGTCATTTGAATCTAGCTCTGCAATCTTTTGTGCTATGCTGATGAATGTCGGATGCCAATCAATCCCCGTAACTGTGCATCCAAAAATGCATCTTAAAAAAAACACTCCCCTTCCCCTTCCACATCCCAATTCGAAGAGATGGTCTTCGGGGGTAAGCTCCAATTCTGTTGCGATCTTCTGTAAGGTCGTGAGTGGAGTCTCCCCATAAACATCGCGTTCATCCGACCCTTGAGAGATCAAAAACTGATTGGAGAGACGGTAGGGATTGACCCTACGGTAGCTTTTTTTTAGGGCTTGGTCCATTTCTTTGAATATGGGATCTCCATGGAATAGAGATCTCACTGCGCGCTCTTCTCGATAAAGATAGGCTTTGACTTTGAAAAAAAGGAGCCACAGTTTGAAGTTCATACTGCTGGAGGCTTAGGAAGGCTATAGTCCAGCCGGCAAAAACCATCTAAAAAGATTAAATGTTTTCCAAAATAGCTCTCATACATTTCTGAGCAGACTGCAGGAAATGCAATTTGGGTGCTGTTTCCATTAAACGGAGTATTATTCGTTAACCGTTGCAAAATGATCGCAAAATCCATAATCCATCTTTCGCTCGTTGACTCTTTGATTAACAAAGGATTCAACACTCTCAAAAACAATTCCCCTCCCATAAATAGCATGGCTTTTTTTCTGATCTCTTCTACAGGCATTTCTGGTTTTAAAGCTTGAATACGTTGGAATGCAAGCTCATACTGCTTTACAAGAATTCTGATCACCTCATCAGGAATATCCATCTTGTACAAACTCGTCATGGATTCATTTACAAATAATTTAAAGGCTTCTTCTGGAGAAACGGATTGACATTTCCTGGATTCCCAGAAATGCTCAAGCACTTTATTAATGTAATCGGAAAAAACAGTGTCTCCATACTGCATGATCAATCCCTTGTATAGGGCAGAGGCCAAATTGGTGCCGCGCAATAGTGTCTCAGGTTCCGTAGATGATAAAAGGGCCTGTTCTGTCACTCGAGAATAGACATGGAGAACCTTATCAAAAGGAATTGAACGCGTTTTGACGGCTCTGAGGGCAGCTTGAGCAAAAAGGTCCGCATTAGTCACGTTAGGATGACGATGAAGACAGCTGGAGACAAACTCAGACTCAACAGGTTTAAAAATGAGAGCTCCAAATAATTGATCTAACCTCGATTCCAGCTTAGCTTTTAGCTCAGCATTCTCTTCTTTTTGGATCAGGTGCCAAATCTGCTTGAGAAGAGGATCGATGACTCGTTCAGCCACAACTCCTTTTTTTAAGCCGCGAGTGAGCTCCTTAGCAACTACTTCAGCATCAAATTCAATTTCCGGGTTTGCAAGGGTCCACAAAGATGTTGTTTTGACCTTTTGATGCAAAGGATTGAGCTGAAGAGTTCCGGAACTACAACTAGCGCTAGAGGAGGGTTCTTTGAGCTCTTTTTTAGTCCCGTGAGGTCGTAAGGATTGAATTGACCATCTAAGCATTCCTCTGGATTTTGGAGAAGAAGCTGTCGAAGAAGAACTGGAACTGCTACTAGATGTATATGACTGAGGCTTATCTTCTTCAGCTAAAAATCGAAATTCTGAAATCTGGCTGATAAAAGATTGATGTTTAGCGAGAAAAACATCATAAATTTTTGATAAACGCGCAGCTTTGGGACGTTCGTGATTCACAAAGCATCCTAGTAAGTCACATACATTTTTAAGAGTGGAATTTTTAATTTTTTCCGTAGACAGATTAGAAATCGCAGGAATTAAAACGGATTTATAAAAGAATTTTGCAACCATCTGCTCACATAGAAAATTAATGCTTGCTTCATCTAAGCCGCTCTCTTTTAATTTATGATCAAAAAAGTTTCTTCTTACTTCTAAGATCTGTTTCACGTCTAACGACAATTCCATCGAAAAAATCAAAGGGAGAATATTTTTGATTTGTGTGGAGCGTTTCTTTCCTTTTAACACACTAGATAACTCATGAATGCTTTGAGTTAAAGTCTCTATGTCGGGAGGAATCAGCGCTTGTGTAAACTCATGAGCAAATGAAAAAGACACCCCTTTTTCCGGAAAAGGAGAAGGCTTTTCATCGTTTCTCATGCTGTCTAATTGAGTGAGAAGTGTCAAACGTGCGGATATATCGAGATTGGTCGGTCTATTCTCAAGAATTTTTCTCACTATGGTTAGTGTATCTCGCGGATAACAGGTCAGATAAGCATAAATAAACTCTGTCCCAAGAGGGAGATAGAACAACTTGTCAAAAACAGCCAATAATTGGTCTGGATAAGAACGAATCACAGAATGGCATGTCGATAACACCAAGCTCCGATCATCATGATCTCGTAAAGGTTTCTGATATTCATGGATAATTTCTCGAGCTACCGCTTCTGAATCAAATTCCCCAGTCGCATGGCGCACATTAGAAAGCAACGGGAGTCGTTCACGCGCCAGTTTTGTCAACTTGGAGGAAGGTGAACGAAGGCCACGAGCAGACAAAGTGCGTGGAGAGCGGGATCCCGGAACCTGAAGATGTTCCGATACAGACGGCTGCGTTTCTGGCTTTGAACAATCGTGTAGTGTGCGAGCCGATAAAGATCCAGAAGATGAGGAAACGTCAGCGGAAACCTCTTTTGGGCTCCCCCTTTCTGTAAGGCTATTGCTTCGAGTCCTTGTAGCATCTTGTTGTTCAATGACATCCGTTAAATCCAGAACAGGAGGAAAAAAACCGTTGCCCGAGACATTTGTGCTAGCTCCTTCAAAAAAGCGATCTCTGATTGGAGGAATAGAGGAGTCGCTCACACCATCCCCGACTACGGAAGAGCTAGAGCAACTGGAAGTAAACTTGGCATGTCGAGTAGATCCTTCCCGAGCGGCAATGACCGTGGTTAAATCCAAGCGAAAAGGAGAGCCAGGGCGCGGCGGCGAAGCTGCAGGTTCCTCGTTATGTTGAGTTGAGTGTTTTCGACGAGAAGATGTCTTCTTCTCTTGAGAAATGGGGGTATGAAAACTCACAATTTTAGCGCCAAACGCTACTTCAGAGGACATGACTTAGGCTCCGTAATATTTATGTAAAAGCAATTGCAATTGAGATAGGCAAAGAATCGGTTAACTGAGGATCACCAGAAAACTGGATCGGTCCTGGGAAGTGGTAAGCATCTTCACAGGCCCACTTGTCTTTGTGTTGATGGAAGTAACTAAAGGCCTTTCCATTCAGGTCGACAAGCGCCTTTTGAATGACTGGTTTTAATTTCCCTTTGCGCATTTCCATATGCATAAGCAAGGTGATAGGAATGCCTCCGACTTGCCATTGTTCCACAGGAAGATGTAGATCGTTCACATAACACATGGTACCGGTGGCTTTCTCGCGGATAAGTAATGCAGCGACTTGCCCTAAAGCAGTGCAGTAGAGACAATCAAAATTTGATGGGTAGGCAGCTCTTCCTTCATACCCAAAGAAATGGGACTGAGGACTGAACTTGCCTTGATAAGTGCCTTGTTTTTTACGCTCCTCAAGAGCACTGGAGACAGTTTCGATCAAGAGACGCTCTGTTTCGATAAGAGAAACTTGGACATTGCCATGAGGATCGCGGCTCAAGAGAAGTTGTTTTTGAATCGATTCAGGAAGCGAGGCAAAACAGTGGCGGCTCGGCTCTGAAAGTTTAGAAACTAGAGTCTCTTTGTTGGGAGCCTCCTGTCCTGAAAGGAGCGCATTGAGCTCAGAAATCAACACCCCGACCTCAGGGATGAATTCAATCAATCCTTCGGGAATCAGGATCACTCCATAGTCTTTTCCCAATGCAGAGCGGTTAACAATTAGATTCGCAATTTCATCAGTGATCTGGCTCAAGGTCATCTTTTCTTTGGCGATCTCTTCGCTGATCAAGGTCATGTTGGGCTGAACAGACAGCGCGCATTCTAATGCAATATGAGAGGCGGATCTTCCCATCAGTTTGATGAAATGGGTGTATTTTTTCGCAGAAAGAGCATCACGGGCAATATTGCCAATCATTTCGGCATAAACCTTGCAGGCCGTATCGAAGCCGAAGGAGGTCGCGACAAATTTATTTTTCAAGTCGCCGTCAATTGTCTTAGGCACTCCGACCACGGTAGTATGACAACCATGAGCTAAAAAATACTCGGCTAAAATGGCTGCATTTGTATTGGAATCATCGCCTCCGATGATGACAAGGCCGGTTAAATTTAACGCCTTCATGGTTGAAAGCGATGCCTGAAGCTGCTCTTCGGTTTCAATTTTGGTGCGTCCAGACCCGATAAGATCAAAACCGCCCTGGTTGCGGTAGGACTTAAGGATTTCTTCGGTGAGATCGATCGATTTTCCATTGATAATGCCAGAGGGGCCACCTAAAAATCCAAACAGTTTACTGTCTGGATTTAGGTTTTGCAGAGCATCGTAAAGCCCTGTAATGACATTGTGCCCTCCAGAAGCTTGACCTCCGGAAAACACCACTCCAACGCGCTCCTCAGAAGCTGGCTTAGCCTGGGAGAGCGTCCCTTTCAGCAAGGCGCGTCCAAACGTGTGAGGAAATAAGGGTTGAATGGCCTCAGCCTCTTTTCCTAGCTGCTCCCCAGAATCAGCGACAAAACTGACGCGAGATAAATCGCTTAAAATAGAGGGAAGCTTAGGAGTATAAAGAGCACGCGCCTGCTGCAAGGTGATCAAAGGTTTTTTCATAGAGTCAAATTGCTGTAAGAAATTGCCTGAAATATACACCTTCGGAGCATTATTGGAAATGAATTTTGCAGCCAGAAACCGATTCTTGAAATTGTTTCAGTATAATCCAAATCGTAAAATCTTTTTTTTACGCGTAGAATTTTAAGTCCTCCCGGCCCATAATCACGTCATAATTATTGAGCGGAGGGTCTCCTATGCAACCGAAGTATATTTTTATTAGCGGCGGGGTCGTTTCTTCATTAGGAAAAGGACTTGCCTCTGCATCCATTGCGATGCTTTTAGAAAGCCGCGGACTAAAAGTGGCGATGCTGAAATTAGATCCTTACCTCAACGTCGATCCAGGAACCATGAACCCCTTCCAGCACGGCGAAGTATATGTGACCGATGATGGTGCAGAGACCGATTTGGACCTCGGCCATTACTTTAGGTACACCAACGCTCCTCTTTCCGCCCTTTCAAATGCGACCTCAGGACAAATCTACGATACCGTAATTAAACGAGAGCGGCGCGGTGATTATTTAGGAAAAACAGTTCAAGTCATTCCCCATGTGACCGATGAGATTAAACAGCGCATTCTGGCGAGCGCATTGCAGCAGCCTTCTACTGATGTTGTTCTTGTAGAAATCGGGGGAACCGTCGGCGATATCGAGTCCCTCCCCTTCTTTGAAGCGATCCGTCAATTTCGGTATGAGCGGCCCAAAGATTGTTTAAATATCCATTTAACCTATATCCCCTATCTGAAAGCTGCGGGAGAGGTCAAAACGAAGCCAACTCAGCACTCAGTGCAAACACTGCGCGGTATCGGCATCATTCCCGATCTCATCCTCTGCCGTTGCGAGCAGGGACTTTCCGAGGAAGACAAAGATAAGATTAGCCTCTTTTGCAGTGTACCAAAAGAAGGAGTGATGGACATCGTCGATGTCACTCACAGCATCTAT
Organism: Parachlamydiales bacterium; assembly: GCA_020053915.1. GTDB lineage: Bacteria > Chlamydiota > Chlamydiia > Chlamydiales > Rhabdochlamydiaceae > JAGVMG01. The sequence goes on from JAGVMG010000029.1 coordinate 17,779, forward strand.
GAAGTGCCACTGAATATGACTAAGCAAGGGCTCGATCAAAAAATTTGTGAAGGATTGAGCTTGCCTCAAACAAAAGCAGATCTCTCCAAATGGGAAGAGATGCTGCATCGGATCCTCCACCCGAAAATGAAAATTGTGATCGGGATTGTAGGGAAATACCTCCAGCATCAAGATGCCTACAAATCGGTCTTTGAAGCGCTGCATCACGGAGCCGTAGCCAATCAGGTGGAATTAGAGATCAGACGATTTGAATCGGATAAAGTCTTAGAAAAGGGAGATGTAGAAAAAGTCATCGGCGGCTGCGACGGCTATCTTGTTCCCGGGGGCTTCGGAGAAAGAGGCTGGATGGGCAAGATCATGACTGCCAAGTTCTGCCGCGAGAAAAAAATCCCCTACTTCGGACTCTGTCTCGGAATGCAGGTGATGTGTGTGGAATTTGCACGCCACGTACTCGGTCTTCACGACGCGAATTCCACTGAAATGGACCCGCACACGCCTCACCCTGTCATCTCTCTTTTAAGTGAACAAAAAGGGATTTCCGATATGGGGGGCACGATGCGCTTAGGAGCTTACACTTGCCAACTAAAACCTGGAACAAAAGCCGAGCAAGCCTACGGACAGACGCGCATCTCCGAGCGTCACCGCCACCGCTTTGAATTTAATAATCTGTACAAAGACGACTGTGAAAAACAGGGGCTCACCCTCTCTGGAGTCCTGGAAAGCGGTCACTTAAGCGAGATCGCTGAGGTCAAAGAGCATCCTTGGATGGTCGGCGTCCAGTACCACCCTGAGTTTAAATCGAAACCCACGGATCCTCATCCTCTGTTTCGATCTTTTATAGAAGCGATCATCCAACACAAGAAAGGGTAAATGGGAAGAATTTTAGGAGTTGATTTTGGGCTAGCCCGCATCGGGATTGCCATTACAGACGAGCGTAAAATCATGGCATTGCCTGTAGGGGCTTTTCGCACTGAAAAAACGCCAGCACTGACCATACAAATGCTCGTTAGAGAGCTCGCTTCCTATGGCGCAATTGAAAAGATCGTGATCGGCTTGCCGCTGCTCTTAAACGGCAAAGAAGGAGACATGGCCCTTGCAGTCAAAGCATTTGGAGCTCTTTTAAAAGAAGCCTTCCAAGTCGAGGTGATTTACTGGGATGAGAGGCTCACATCAGCTCAAGTGGATAAACTCATGATCGGAGCGGGATTTAACCGCAAAAAACGAGCGCAGCATGTCGATGCCATGGCTGCCAATACCATCTTAGAAAACTACCTCGATTCCCAAAGGCTGAGCCATTAACTCTATTCTCTCTTGGCATAGTTCTTTCAGCAGTGCGAAAATGGCATAGGTCGGATCTTTCGAGCTAATAAATCCGGTGACACTTGGATATAACTGACCGCGAGAAATCGGGGTTTTCTCGAGCTGTTCTAAAATCGCAAGACAACGCACAGGATCTAATTCCCCGTTAGAAAATTTCTGATTCATCCTTTCGTATAATTCCAAGAGGTGCGACTTGCTAATCTTATCCTTCTGGTTAAGATTAAAACGGAGGGAATAGAGCGAGCCATCTCCCAAAACGACTGTTAAGGTTCCCACTGTCACCGATGGCCGACCTTTAATATAATACCCCCACCATCCGCTGGACGCTTTATCAAACTCATGCATAATCAATTCTCGTTCATCGATCGGAGGGCTACTTGGAGGAGGGATGTTGCGCACAAAGCGATAGATTTTCGTAACACTAGCGTAAAGAAATGGAGAATGGTGTAACGCATAAGCTCCTCCAACACCCACAAACACAGCTGACGTTCCTAAGGGAGCACATAACACCCCAGCAGTTACTCCAAAGGCCACTTCAGTAGGTGACAATTTTCCTCTAGCCTGTGACATCGCCTGGTTGACATCTTCCTTCAAAGCCTGAATGAGCCGCATGATTTGCTTACTTCTTTTTTTCACGCGCTTGAGTTCACGGCGAGCTGCTGCAACTTGCTCTTGGCATTGATCTTGGATGACCGCTTTTTCACGAACAGAATGGAGCGTGTCTTGAGCGAGCTGGAGGGCCTGACCGAAACTTAGCGTTGCCATATCTCGGCGCTCATTCGCTCGCGATAATGCTCTTAAAGCCTGGCTCATCGTTGCTGAGGTCTCATCGAGCCATTGTTTTCCTCGTTTACACTTCTTTACTGCTTTGGGAGCGATGTTGCTAAGAAATTGAATTTTTTCCTTAGAGCCCATCACCGAGTCGGATGTATTGATAATCTCATTAATCTGCTCAAAAAAAGAGCCGCATTGTTCATAGACCTTTGAAGATTTTGCAAGGCTTTCTTGAGCAATTTGAAATAATTTGAGCGCCTTATGGAAAGAGGCCATTGCTTTCTGATTGAGTGCAAGCGCTTCCTCCTTTTTCGCTTGAAGCTGCTCACTTCCCTCTGTGCATAATTGAGAGATTTCATTGAGCTGTGCATGAAGAGACTGAACACCCCGCTCAATTTCAGAGAGATTGCCCTCCATGACATGATAGGAATCCTGATTGGCCGCAAGGAGAACAGACACCATCCCAGCGTCTGCCTGAATATTTTTCAAAGAATGGTATAAATTAGAATTTTCAGCAGAGCGTGACATATTGAGCAGTTCTTTTCCCCCTAAGCCTAATGGAATCACACCGCTCAATTCTCCATTGAAACAAGAAAGGAGTCCCACGACAAACGTTGTAAAAGCACACGCAAGACGTGCGGGAGAGTCTTTGCCATGAGAGAGAAAAGGAAGAAGTTGTTGCGTACCGCTGTAAATGAACTCTGCACGCTGGAGGAGAGATTCCCCTTTTGAGCTTAGGACAGGATATGATGTCGATGCCATAGGATCCTCTCATTGAAACTGGAGAAAAACCATAGCAAATGTTAAGATTTTGCAAACCTCCTTTTTGTGCAGAAAATATGCTTGGCAGCAATTTGCTCCTCATGTTTTAGTGTACCTAACAATTAGAAATGAGTGACCTATGCCCCATTTTTCCGCCCATCCCTTGGAAGAGCCTGGTGTGTCCAGCCGCTTCATCGACCCGTGCATCCTCGTGATTTTTGGAGCGACCGGCGACTTGACTGCGCGCAAGCTCATTCCCGCTTTGTATAATTTAGCCAAAGAAGGGCAACTTCCCGCTCAATTTGCCTGTGTGGGATTTGCGCGGAGGCAAAAGACGCACGATCAATTTCGCGAAGAGATGAGAGAAGCCATTTCTCAATTTTCACGTACAAAGCCTCTCGATACACCTCTCTGGGACCGTTTCAAGGACCAGCTTTTTTACCATATCTCTGAGTTCCATGAAGAGGAAGGATATGCGCGACTTAAAACTTTTCTCCAAGAGTTAGACGGCAAACTCGGCACCAAAGGGAATCGGGTCTTTTACCTTTCAACACAGCCGAGCTTTTTCACGTCGATCTGCGAAAAGCTCCACAGCTCAGGTCTGATTTATGATGCGGAGAAAGTGAAGGACAAATGGTCGCGGATCATCATTGAAAAACCATTTGGCCACGATTTAAATAGCGCAGAGGATTTGCAGAACGAGCTCCTCTGTTATCTCAAAGAAGAACAGATCTACCGAATTGACCATTATCTCGGAAAAGAAACCGTTCAAAATATTTTAGTCTTCCGCTTTGCGAATTCCCTCTTTGAATCGGTCTGGAACAACCGCTACATCGACCATGTGCAGATTACCGTTGCAGAAGATATTGGAATCGGCACGCGCGGCGCATTTTGGGAAGAAGCTGGATTCATCCGCGATATCTTGCAAAACCATATGATGCAGTTGCTTTCCCTTGTTGCAATGGAACCACCGGTCAATCTCTCTGCTGATGCGATTCACGATGAAAAAGTAAAAGTACTGCAAGCGATCCGCCCCCTTGCTCCTGAGGATTTTGACTCGAGTGTCATCCGGGGGCAGTACGGAGCTGGGTTTATCGGCGGACAAGATGCAATAGCCTACCGCTCTGAAAAAAATGTCTCGCCCACCTCGAATGTCGAGACCTATGCGGCTTTGCGCCTTTTTATCGATAACTGGCGCTGGGCAGGAGTTCCTTTTTACTTGCGCGGCGGCAAACGACTGCCCAAACGAGGAACTGAAATCGCCGTTATCTTCAAAGATCCTCCGAGCGTTCTGTTCCAGCAAAGCGGCAAAAAAAATGAACCCAACGCGCTTGCAATCCGGATTCAACCCGATGAAGGGACATCGCTCAAAATCAACTGTAAAGTCCCAGGTCCCAGCAGCCCCATTCAACCTGTGAAGATGGATTTTCGCTATGGATCCTATTTCGGAATGAGCCCGCCAGAAGCCTATGAGCGGTTGATTCTCGATTGCATCCTGGGTGATAACACTCTATTTGCACGACAAGACGAAGTGTTTAACTCATGGAAATTTTTAACTCCCATCCTTGAGCATTGGGCCGCTACACCTGCAAAAGAATTCCCCAACTACGCTTCAGGCACCTGGGGACCTAAAGCTGCAGACGAGCTCCTTGAGCGCGATCACCGCAAATGGAGGTTGATCTAATGGTCACCTCCCTTCATCCCGTCAAACCTGAACTCATCCAACAAGAACTCAACCGGATCTGGGAATCGTTAGAAACGACAAACACGACGCGTGCTTGTCTCTTTAATCTCATTTTTTATACCGAAAAAAATCATCGCACCGCTTACATCCAACGAATCGCCCAATCGGTCGTTAAACGCTTTCCTGCGCGCGTTATCTTTGTCGCTGCCAACAAAGACTCTACTGAGAATTACTTAAAAACAGATGTTTCGATCCTCAATTCGAGCACAGGAGAAAATGATGTCGCCTGTGATTTCATTCAAATTGAAGCAGGTGGCGTTTCCCAAGAAAGAATCCCCTTTTTGGTTCTCCCCCATCTCATTTCCGATCTCCCCGTTTACTTGGTCTGGGCAGAAGATCCTTGTTTAGACGACCTACTCTTCCAGCAACTCGCCAAGTTTAGCCATCGGATAATTTTCGATTCCGAAACCTCAGAAAGTCTGACCTATTTTTCAGCGAGCCTCTTGCATCATAAAGCATTTACCCACACAGACATTGCCGATCTCAACTGGGCACGCATCGAGACATGGAGAGATATGCTCTCCTCCGCTTTTTACTCCGATGAACGCCTCAACAAAATCAGACAGGCTCAAACGATAGAGATCACGTATAACGCACAAGAATCCACTTTTTTCTGCCACACGCGAATCCAGTCGTTTTACGTCCAAGCCTGGCTCGCTTGCCAGCTCAACTGGACATTTGAAAGTGCCACTCAGGAAAACGGAAAGATCCTTCTCAATTACACCTCTTCCCAATCACCGATCCAAGTCCATCTCGTTCCTGCCTCCTACCCACAGCTGCCTCCTGGGCTCATCCTCTCTTTGACAGTGACGACAAAAGAAGGCGACCATTTCCAGTTTCAGCGCAATTTAGAATCGATCCACCAAATCACCCTGATCGCCTCAACCAAAGATCGCTGTGAAATGCCCTGCAACTACATTTTTGCCAAAGCAGAGTCGGGCCATTCTCTTGTCAAAGAGATCTGCCACCGCGGAACAAGTGAACATTTCCTCAAAGTGCTGACCCATTTAAAACAGATGAACGTGCAGGACCTATGCTAATTGATCAACTTCATCCCAAGGCATGGGACGAGAGACGCTCTCTCATCATCCCCGGCGACTACAACACCACGCTTATCTTCTGCGTCGAACATTTCGTCAGCCTTGCTACAGCTGCTATCCAAGACCATGGATCCTTTTATGTCGCTCTTTCTGGCGGCTCCACTCCGAAAGCCATTTTCGATTTGTTAACCGAAGGACGTCTCGCTTCTCATCTCGACTGGTCGAAAGTGCATCTGTTTTGGGGAGATGAGCGCACCGTGGGCCCTGATCATCCCGATAGCAACTACCGGATGGCAATGAGCTGCGGACTTGGAAAAATGCCCATCCCTCCCACCCAAATCCATCGGATGCAAGCGGAGACTGATTTGGAAGAAAATGCGAAGCACTACGAAGACATAATCCGCACAGTCATGCATGGAAGGCCTTTTGATCTTGTCATGCTCGGTATGGGAGAAGACGGTCACACCGCCTCTCTTTTTCCTCATACTCAAGGACTAAAAGTGACAGACCGACTTGTCATCGCAAACGAAATCCCCCAAAAAAACTGCGCGCGAATGACATTAACCTTTCCCTGCATCAATCTGGCCAATGCCATCGTATTTTATGTCCTCGGCGCCTCCAAAAAATACACCCTCTCCGAAGTGCTCCTCTCTCCTCCCGATTTCGACCGCTATCCCTCCCAAGGAATCGGAACTAAAGAGCATAAGGCTCTTTGGATCGCCGATGAGGCAGCGGCTGCGGATTTGCTCGAAAAGGGAAAAGTTTAAGTTTTCTTTCTTTGTGGATACAGAAGCGACAGCGTTGTCGTTGCCGCAAGAATGGCGATAACAACGCCCAAACAGAGAAAGAGGGACATATCGTAGAATCTCATGAGGAGCATTTTGGCACCAATAAAGACCAAAATGGCAGCAAGACCGTACTTAAAGAAGCGGAGCTTGTGAAAATACCCGGATAAGACAAAGTACAAAGAGCGCAATCCCAAAATCGCAAAGATGTTAGACGTGTAGATGATGAACGGGTCGGTAGTGACTGCAAAAATGGCCGGGATCGAGTCGAGCGCAAAAATCACATCGGAACTCTCAATGGTTAAGTGAACAAGAAACAGGGTTGTCATCATCCATTTTCCTCGTATCTTAACAAAAAACTGACCACGCCCCCCTCTTACAGAAAGAGGGAGAAATTTTCGTACGACCCTTACCAAAATGTTTTTCTCTGGATGCATCTCTTCTTCTTTTTGAAAAGCAAACTTGACTCCCGTTGCCAAAAGAATCAATCCCAATACCGCCGTCGCCCAGTGGAATTCCTGAATGAACTTAACCCCCAAAAGAATCAGGGTAATGCGGAAAAAGATGGCGCCAATAATCCCCCAAAATAAAACTTTATGCTGAAAGTGAGCGGGAATTTTAAAGTAGGAAAAGACAAGGAGAAAGACGAAGAGGTTGTCGACACTCAATGATTTTTCGATCAGAAAACCGGTAAAGAACTGGAGCGCTGCCTCTTTGCCGATCGCATAATACACAAAGAGGTTAAATAGCAAGGCGATGGCCACCCAAAAGAGGGTGAGGAGCAAAGCTTTTTTACGCCGGATGACATGGGATTTCCGATGGAAGCCTTTCAAATCGAGTATGAGCATGCACACGATTAAGATGTGAAAGCCGATCCAAAAAAGATAGGGGTGGATCATATCAGTTCCTTTAATTCCAAAATAATCTAAGAATAATTTTTTTAATACAAAATAACGACGGAATTTGCCATTATTTAGATCTTAATTATCGGAGAGCAATGATCGTATTAGGCCTTGAGAGCACCTGCGATGAGACGGCATGTGCCATTGTGAAAGATGGCAAAGAGATTTTAGCCAATGTGGTCTATTCTCAGATCGACGTGCACACACGCTATGGCGGAGTGTTTCCGGAGCTTGCGTGCCGCAGACATATCGATGCGCTCATTCCTGTTATCCAAGCGGCGCTAGACCAAGCGGGCCTCACTTCTAACGCCATCGACCTCATCGCTGTATCCAAAGGTCCCGGACTCATTGGCGCTCTTCTCATTGGTCTGAATGCAGCAAAAGCACTCTCCTTTGCCTGGAATATTCCCTACATCGGGATCAATCATGTCGAAGCCCATCTCTACGCCGCCATGATGCTCCAAGAAGAGCTTTTCTTTCCCGCTTTAGGGCTTGTTGTTTCCGGCGGACATACGTTCATGGTCAAAATCGATGGGGTTGGTTCTTATCAAATGATAGGAACGACCTTAGATGATGCCGTTGGCGAGGCTTTTGATAAAGTAGCGGCCCTTCTCGGACTCCCCTATCCTGGTGGACCTGCTGTCGAAGCTCTTGCCAAACAGGGAGACCCGACTCGCTATCCGTTTAAAGCAGGCTCTGTCAAAGGCAAACCGTGGGACTTTTCCTTTTCCGGACTAAAGACAAATGTCCTTTATACTTTGAAAGGCCCCAATGCCGATAAACATGCGCCTCTTCAAGTGCCTGAAGAAGACAAAGCCCATATCGCTGCTTCGTTTCAAGAAACAGCTCTTAACGATCTTGTAACAAAGGCGCGTCTCGCTGCTCAAGAATACGGGTGTAAGGCAATCTATGTTGGTGGCGGCGTGAGCCAAAATCAACGTTTAAGAGATCTCTTTTCAGAAAAGGAAAAGAATCTCTCCGTTTATTTTCCGACCAAAGAACTGAGTGTAGATAATGCGGCGATGATCGCAGGACTTGGATACACTTGTTTTCTTCAAAGAAAAGAGGGTGACGCGCTTGATTTAGAACCTCAAACGCGCATCCCTCTTTGAATTTATCCTGCAGTACGTCTTCCTAAGTGATACGACTTATCTTCTTTTTGGCTATTACTTTGCTTGCGCTGCGCTCTTTCTCCAGGAGATGCTTTACTTGGGGCCACTGGAGTGGTTTGTAAAACTTCTCGTTCTGCTGCAACTCTGTTTGGCGATCGCTGTAGCTGAGAAGGGGGCGCTTTACGCGAAGCTTGACCCACTCTGGATTGAGGCTGAGCCGAACGATGCGCTTCCTGTTTCGATGCAGTTTTGGACGCGGCAGCTTGATCCACTAACGCCTGTGTGCGCTCTTTTCTACTTAATTTCGCTGAAGGCGGAACTGCAACGCTTTCTTTTGTTAGAGGAGCTTGACGTTCGAAAAATGCTGGGGGCCTCTTTTGAGTGGCATTTTTTTGAGCTGCAAGATGCGTCTTATTTGCGCTTGAAATCAACACAACGCGATTTGGCGTGTAATGGTAAGAAAGCGCTTTAGATTCTCCTTCTTCGGTGGAGACCGATTCCCGATGCAGCTGTTTTTGATGCTGAGGAGAAGTGCGCTGCTGGTGTTGCCCTTCTTCTGTATAGACAGAGTTTCGAGAAGGATTCTGGGTTGCTGCAGGAGAAGAGTGCTTCTGACGGGAGGGCGCTTGACGCTGAGTGCGCGGCGGCTCTTGCTTCTCTTCTGACTGAACAGATTGGCGCAATGCAGGAGAAGAGCGCTGCTGGCGCGGCTTGACTTGCGGCTGTACGCTTGAAGGCTGTTCTCGTTTCTCTTCTGTCTGCACAGATTGGCGTGGAGCCTGGCGCATCTTAGGAGTTGTCCCCTGCTGATGCGGCTTGACGCTTGGCTGCTCTTGCTTCTCTTCTGTCTGCACAGATTTGCGAGGAGCCCCCCGCACTTTAGGAGTTGTGCGCTGCTGACGCGGCTCGACTTGTGGCTCAACGCTTGGCGGCTGCTCTTGCTTCTCTTCTGTCTGCACAGATTTGCTCGGA
>JAGVMG010000025.1 GCA_020053915.1 Parachlamydiales bacterium
ATTGTCCGATACTCACGATCAAGGGGAAATGATCCGAGTAGCCGTCGATCAATTTAATCAAGAACAGGTGTCTTGGGTATTCCACTGCGGCGATTGGGTTTCTCCTTTCATTCTCAGCTTTTTCCAAGGTCTTAAAGCTCCTTTAAGAGGAGTTTTTGGTAACAACGATGGAGACAAATTTCGACATCTCGCATTCAAGGATAAATGGGGAGTAGATGTTGCTTATGAAGACAGATTCATCGATATCGAAATCGATCATCGACGCATTGCTGTCTTTCATGGAGATTATCCAGGTATCACTGATGCGCTTGTTGCTTGCGGCCACTACGATGTAGTATTCCATGGCCACACCCATCAAATCTTCAACCAACTAATAGGTAAAACCCTTTCATTAAATCCCGGATCGTTAATGAAAGAAACCTCAAGCAAGATCAAAGGTTCAAGCATCGCTATTTACGATACGGATACGAATATGGCCAAACATATCATGTTGACCTGACAAAAACCAACTCACTTCATAAATTATCTTCGTAAAGCTACATATAAATTTGTGATTGTACTCAACGAAAAGTCCCACCCAGGAACACTCCTGAGTGCTAAAATGAGGAGATTAAAAATGAAATTATGAGTTTAATTTTTTTCTAAGAAATAGTTTTGAATGACCATGCCAATAATTTTTTAATTCCCCTATCCGCTCATACCCGTTTTTCAAATAAAACTCTTCCGCCTGAAAGTCCCAAGTATCTACTTGAGAAAATAAACATCCATTTTCGATCGCTTCTCGTTCCGCTGCCCCTAACAATTTTGCGCCATACCCTTGTTTTCTGAGATTTTCCTCAACCCACAACACATCGATATAGAGCGATTCTGTATCCATAAACGCTTGTAAGCCACCAAAAACTTTTCCTGAGTCACTTTTTAAGAAAATTGAGAACTGTTTATCTCGCTGCCCGAATTGAGCTTCATAACACTTAATCAAACCCTCTCTTACCACCTCATTGTCAGCCTGACTAGGGACGTAATCAACGACCACTTTGTACATGCATTTTCTCCGATTTATGGCAAACTCGCCTACCTTATTGCCGAGAAAAGGGAAACCGCTATCTTAAAGAAAAATTTTAAGGGCGATAAACCACTCGTTAGATCTGAAACGCATTTTCCATTCTTGCCCACCTACATCAACGGCTGCTCCAGTATCCACCCGTAAGAATCGCGGCCCTTTAAATTTACCCGCATCCAACCAACGGTAACCTGTTGCAAGCGCCCAACAGTCATGATAATTGTATTCAAAGCCAATCAGAGCCGTATAAGTAAAATTGGTGTGCCGTGTGTATTGATTTTCAGCTGAAAAACTCGGAAATGGAGCAGAGCCTCCAGAAGGTGGCAATCCTGTTGTTCTAAAATTGGATATTAAAAGACTGCTTACCCCTACCCCTACTCCCACAATCGGATAAATTTTACCACAAGCAATATCCCAATTTAAGCATGGGATTTCTCGTCCAAGAAGATTGACGGAAAAGAGAATAGGGATCACATCCAGATCAAATTCTCTTGTATAAGATGCACTCCCATCCAAGGCTGTTTGAAATTTTCTATACTTAAACGTCGAACGCGTAGAAACACCGACTTCCACATCCGCTAAGTGCATCAGTTCGCAACCGATACTTAAATCGGCTATCGCCTGATTTCCTAAGGTTGCATTATATCCTTGAAGTGCCGGATTCCATGTCGGTGAAGGGGCGACGACTTTGGCAGATTCAGAAAATGAAACGCCAGAACCTCCTTTAATATAGAAAGAACAATCCTGCAATTGACAGCAACACTGAGCTGAAAGAGTGCCTGAAAGGGTGGTGGCTAGGAATGATAGGACGGTCAAGACATATTTCATAAAATTCCTTTTCAGAAAATCGTTCCCGTTCTAGTAAATTTAAAATAGATTTTTTGGTCATCCGATGAAACAATTAAGTTAAATGTCTGCCCATAAAAAGGGTTAACACCAATCTTTGTCGATGCCGTCACCATGCATTCGGTAACCATGCCATGGATGATACTATCTAAATCTAAATTGATTAAGGTTGTCGGCGTAAACCACGAGACGACTAACCCACTATCAACAGATAGATAGTTGGAAATATCTGTATAGATTCCATCTGCATTTTGCATACATAAAAAAGAGGCAGAACATGTTCCCACCTTCTGATTGTTTCCATTATAAATCGCCGCTCTTCCTGCAAGATACGTTGAACTTATTGTAGAACTTCCACTTGATACGTTAGAGGTGGGTATTTCAATAAAACTATCTGCAAAATCTTCGATGTACAAATAGTACAGGAATGTTGTTTGTTCTCTGGGCTGTTCTGCCGCGCAGAGAGGGGGAGCATGCATAGGAGACATAAATCCCATACATAACCAGAAAAATAGCTTTATATAACTCTGTTTAATAGGGTTGTGTTTTCTTATCCCAGCCTCTTGTTTAATCAACATACCACGCTCCATTTAAATAAGATGGTAGACTTTTGCGATGCTCTTCGCAAACATTTCTCTGGGAGAATATAGGTATTTTTAGAAAAGTCAAGTAAACAACTTTTGGCAAAAACTGTTTACTCCTCCCCATTTGCATGACGAGTGAGCGCTTCCTTGACAGACACTTTCTTGTCAGCCCAGTATCTTAACCTCATATACTGATCATGACCTGACAGATCTTGCCTCTCGACAGCTTCTTGATACCATCGATCATCCACCTCTTGATTTACCATTCTCGCTTCTGCGGGCGGCGTCGGCACAACAAAACACCTTTGATACAAAGGATAATCATAAATGGTAAACGGGATTGCAGCTCTTAAATTTTTCTCAGCCACTAACTGTCCCCGGTAAAACAATTTGTATATCTCAACAGTGTCATCGTCTTTAATCAAGTTTACGATTGAGTATCGATGGGCACGGGCTCTTTTAAATCCTGAAAAAACCCCTTCAAAGTCCACTACAGGATCCTCTCCCTTAACAGAACGCCCCAAGATACTATTGACTGAAGATTCCCAAAGAACATCATGATCATAAATATGGACCACAGCCTGAATCGTTTTAGAGGTATTAACAAGCTTCTTCACATCCGATAGTTCCAAAAGTCGGCTATCTAATATATAACTTAAGTTGTATCGAGCAGTCACTTCTGGGTAATACTCCTTAAAAACTTCTGTGATTTCATGGCGCACCTGATGATTTCTGAGCCTTTGATTGCGAGCCTGTTTTTTAACGGGGTCTTCACTAAACGCTCCACTCACCAAAGGACCCACAATCTCTCTTACCGTGGAAGTCTTTCTCGAACCCGAAGTGCCGCGAAGGGCAATTATCACTTTTCTTTGATAAAGCTCTTGGAGTCTTGTAGAAAGTGCCCGCGCACAAAGCGTTTGATTGACAATGGCTCTATTGCGGCGAGCGATGTGTTCTGCCGGAGCGGTCTCGTACGTCAGCTTGAGTTTATACTCTGGAGAAATTCCAAAGAGTTTATGCATCACTTCATACGTTCTCAACTCGGGACAGAGTTCTAAGATCTTTAATCGAATCCCGTAACTAGAACTTGTATAGGGAGTGTAAACCCCTGTTGTGGCATAGACTTTGACCGCTAACTCAAAAATATTGAGTTCATTTAATAATGCGTAAGCCTCTTTCTTATTTAAGGTAAAATCTTTTTCTTCGATCGCCCCACAAAAGTAGTTGTGAAAGTAAATCGCTCGCATGTCTAAGTCATTTCTTGGCCGATCCACAATTAAGCAGCGCTTATTTAATTGCTCAATATATTCGGAGAAACGTGTCAGTAAGGACTTAAATTTTGCCTCAACTTTGCTGCATTTTTCCAACACCGCCATACGGCGCGGTCTTAGCCTCGTTTCTGCATGCTGAATAAGATCCGGACGCAGCTTCCCCTTAACGATTGGATGGGGAGTCATTTTTGGACGCATTTGAAGGGATCTAGCAAAGAGTTTATCTAAAGGAGCTTCCAGTTTACCTACAAACTGATTTCTTAGTTGACGAATCCCTCGCATCGCTCCACGTAAAAACGGCCAGTCGTCGCAGTCTTTAAATACTAACCTTCTTAACTGATTGTTAATCTTATTTAAATCTTGCGACGCTTGTTGAGACTGGTGAAGTAAACATTGATATAGAAATTTTTGTAATGCGTTTATTTCTGGTGCAAAGAAGAGGGTACCATAACGCGATGGGCCATCGGTGATACATAGATGACGAAGATGGAACCAACAAAGAGCGCGCAACCCTTTAGTGATCAGAATTAAATTGGGGAAATCCAAGGTCATCATCTTTTGAGTCCATTCAGGACTCCCCAGAATTTTCAATAACCTAAAAAAATTTTCTTTATCCTGTAGGTTAGGTGATTCAGGAATGAGACCAAAGACATAAGCTTGATAAAGGAGTCCTAGCGTAAGAAATCGATTAGCCAAGGTCAGAACAACAAATGTTTCACTATCTCCACGGGTGGGATCATACCCTTTATGACCACAGAGCTCTACGGTATTTGGTTGATTATTATGGCTATAGTACCTCTGGGGATAGTTCTTACAGTAGACAATGCCCGCATGAAGATAAAATTTTGCTAATAGCTGCGCTCTGGAGTTAGAGATGCTTTTTTTGTGATTTTGATGCTTTAGATGAAACACTTCAATATCCATAAAGAGATCAGTCATTTTCTCTTCAAAGCTTTCTAAAGCCGATTTATCGCTTAAGAGCTTTTCATCACATTCATCTCCGTAAAAATAATAAGTGTGTCGTTTTTCTGAGGTGGAACGTACGAGATCGATTTCATCTTTTATTCGCTCTATTTTTGTGATTACCTCTTCAAGGTCATGCGCCACCTTCTCTTCTTTAAACGTCACACGTAAATCAAAGGGTTTGTTACTCCCAAATAAAAGAACGCAATCCATAAATTAGATAATATTTTAATGTTAAAAATTAAATTAATCGGTCAGTTTAAATTAAATTATACTTTTAAACAATATTAAATATTTGTTCAGACGATTCCTTCCTGTTTTCGAGTATTGTTAAACCTGTTATAAAAAAAATCATGCAACCAGAAGTCAGGCAATCCACTCTTTCTTGGCACTCGATTGACATAAAAGTTGTGCTTAAAATACTTCAAACCTCTGCAGATCAAGGTTTATCAAGTGTACAAATAGGCCAACGACATACAGAATTCGGACCCAACGAGTTAAGAAAAACTCAACCGACCACCTTATTAACAATCTGCTTACGACAATTCAAAAGTCCCCTCATCTGCCTTTTGATTGTCGCCTGCCTCATTGCTTTTGGAATCGGCGAAAAAATAGATGCACTCGTTATCCTAACCGTCTTATTAATCAATGCGTTTATAGGCACATACCAAGAAAAACGCGCGGAAGTTTCCTTGGAAGCTCTCAGACGCCTAACCAACACCCAATCTAGAGTGATTCGCGATGGGATCGAAGAGGTTCTCGATTCTACCTTCCTGGTTCCTGGCGATATCTTGCTGCTCAATGAGGGAGACGCCGTCGGCGCCGATGCTCGCATCCTCCACTCTACCTCACTTTCTGTATCCGAAGCTTCTCTAACAGGCGAATCGATGCCAGTATCAAAAATGGATACCCTCCTGGCTGATTCCACTCCTTTAGCAGACAGAAAAAACATGCTCAATGCGGGAACCTACATCACTAAAGGAAAGGGAACGGCTGTCGTCGTTGCCATTGGCCAGCAAACCGAGATCGGGCAAATTGCCGACCTGACTCAATCGACTCAAAAAATTACCACTCCTTTAGAAGAGAAGATTGCCAAATTTTCCACCTACATCTTAATTGCGGCTTTCTTCGTCTTTTTCTCTGTGATTGCCATTGGCTTCTTCAGGGATCTTCCTTTCTTCACAATTTTTAGTATCGCACTCACCCAAGTCGTTTCCATGGTTCCCGAGGGTTTGCCTGTGGCCATGACCGTAGCCCTAGCAGTGGGTGTACAGCGCATGGCAAAACGCGGCGCCATTGTCCGGAAGCTTGATGCTGTAGAGACTTTAGGATCCACCACTGTCATCTGTACCGACAAAACCGGAACATTAACGCGTAACGAAATGACCGTCACGCAAATCTATCTCCCCAGCAAAGGGAATATTGAATTAACCGGAGCTGGCTACGATCCTCAAGGACACTTCATTCAAAATCAGCAACAAATCAATCCGTTGCAAGATGATCAATTAACCGAGTTCATTCAAACAGCTGCTTTATGCAATGACGCAAAATATTTTGTTCATCAAGATAAGAACTCTTGGAAAACCATTGGCGATCCTACCGAAATTTCCCTTTTAACCATGGTCTATAAAGCGGGCATCGATCCTGAAACCATTCGAGATCAATATGTCAGACTGGGTGAAATTCCCTTTAACTCAGAAAGCAAAATGATGGCAGTGCTGGTCGAGAAAAAGGGTACCAAAACTGTTTTTATTAAAGGCGCACCTGAAGCTGTTTTACGCCTGTGCAATCGTTACCGAACTGATCACACATCTAAACCCTTTAGCAAAACAACAGTAAATGAGATCAAAAAAGAGGAATCAGCCATGGCTGAGAATGCCTTAAGGCTCTTGGCTTTTGCTGCCATTGAACATCCTCACATCAACTGGACCGGAAAATGGGACTCTTTAACCGGCGCGTGCTACTTGGGATTCTCTGGACAATTTGACCCTCCGCGAGCTGAAGTTAAAGAAGCTGTGCAAGCGTGTCGTACTGCTGGAATTCGTCCCGTGATTATCACCGGCGACCATAAAGTCACAGGACTGGCAATTGCCAAGATGTTGGAAATTGCTAGAAAAGATGACGTGGCAATTGATGGTCAAGCTCTGGAAGCGCTTTCTGAAAAAGAACTCGAGTCCCAACTGAAACATATTTCCGTGTTTGCCCGTGTCCATCCGGCCCAGAAGCTTCAAATCGTTCAAGCCTGGCAGAAAAATAATGCTATCGTCGCCATGACCGGCGATGGGGTCAACGACGCCCCTGCCTTGGTTAAAGCAGATGTCGGCGTTGCGATGGGAATTACCGGAACGGAAGTGGCTAAGGAAGCCGCTAAAATTGTCATTACTGATGATAATTTTGCCACCATTGTACGTGCTGTTTTGGAAGGACGCATCATTCACAGAAATCTCAAAAAAATGCTTTTGTATCTCCTCAGCACGAACATCACGGAACTCATCATTCTTTATTTTGCTCTGATTTTTGGTTATCCCCTTCCCCTCGCCGCTGTCCAGATCTTGTGGATTAATTTAGTGACGGACGGCGTCTCCCAAATACCGATGGTATTAGAACCAGGAGAAGGAAATGAAATGCATTCACCCCCTATTCCCAGAAACGAGCCGTTGATTAATAAAACCATGTTGAAACGGATGGCGTTTATGACTCCTGCGATGGCAGCTTCAACCCTCTTTTATTTTCTCTATCGTCTTTCCTCTGATATACCTTTTAATCAAGTACAAACAGGTACCTTTACAATCTTAGCCGTTTGCCAGTGGTTTAACGCTCTTAACTGTCGTTCCGAGACAAGATCGGCTTTTTCCGGATTTTTTAAAAATCGCTCCTTGTTGATGGCTCTCTTGATTGGCAATCTTCTGCACATGGGAGCGGTCTTCCTTCCTCCCCTTAACCGCATTCTTCACACGGTCCCCATGCCATTAAGCGAAGTATTTATTATCGGATCTACAGCCAGCCTTGTCTTATGGGTAGAAGAGTTGAGAAAGCTATGGGTACGCTGCTCAAAAGCTGATGCAAACCGCAACGGTTTAATGAATGACCTTTCTAGTTAAGGCCATATCCCTTAAAAGGTGGATCGGCGATATCAATGCAGAATGGCTCAACAGGGAATTCTGTTATTCTAACCACGGCATACTTTACCATGCGCGATGCGAACTTTGGAGAGGTAATTGCAGAAGTCAAAAAAGCGCCTTTCTTGATCGAGCGTCAGCAAGATCCCTGGAGTGGAGTGCTCTGCACATACGCATCAAGCTAAAGAAAGTTTTTTGTGCCGGACTTACAGTCCTCAATATTTTTTGGATTCACATACCTAGCCCTGCGCTCGCTATCGCTCGCTTGGACTAGGCTTTAAAATTACCGGGCCTGCGGCCCTGTCGGTGTAAGAAAGTCTGCATTTTTTCATGAGGGCCGCAGGCCCGACCATTTTATAGCCCAGTCCAAGCGAGCGATAGCGAGCGCAGGGCTGGGATTGATGCAATTCATCATTCTAAGGACTGTAAGTCCGACACAAAAACTTTTCTTAGCTTGATGCGTATGTGCTCCGGACCGCCCTCACCCTTGCAACGACTTCCATAATTATTGTGAACAAATGAAGGCTGCGCAGAGCATCAGCGATTCTATCTGCAAAAAAAGTTAGTGTAACCAGCCGTTACAAAAACACTCTGTAATCAGTCTTAAAAAAGGTTGCAAGTTTTTTTGCAATGTTTTTTCCGATAGAACGTTTACCGTTTTCCATCTTGGAGATATTCGCCTGATTCATTCCCAATGACTCAGCAAGCTGCTTTTGAGTCAGGTTTTCACGATTGCGAAATCCTTGTAGAGCAACAGCTGGTTCAGGAAGCTTTTCCAAAACATCTTTAAAAGCTTCCCTCCAAGGAATAGGTTTATCTGTATTGTGATGCGACCGACCTTCTTGCCGGCTTACATTAGTAGGGTGCTTTCTCGTGTGTGCCCGCATAATATACCTCTATACTTTTTTGTTTTTTATCAGCTCGCCAACAGGCAACATAAGTTGGTCTTCCTCGTTCGATATGGCAATGATAGATTGCGTCTTTTAGCTTACTGTAGTGAGGCCAGGTGGGTTGATTCGGTCCGCTTCGTTCCAGATCTTCAAGTAAAGCAAAAAATGCTAACGCTGTTTTCTTTGGTAAATCCCTAGGCGCTTTCTTTGCTTGTCCCGCTAGCGTTACGTCCCATTTCGAGCTGTTCGGCATGCTTTAATTATATGTCAGAAAATGACATATTTGCAAGAGAATTATTTTAAACATTCTGAAACCAGATATAGGTGCCCTTTCCGGTCCAGCGCTTATAACCCGTAATCAAATTACGGTTTAATTGACGCGGAATATTCCAGAGCTGGCTTGCCCCAAACCATTTGAAGAATGGCTGTTGAAACGGCTTCAGTCCCGCATGCTGACCCAACCTCATCAGAGACTCCCTGGAAAATAAATTGATATGCACCAGCGGAGCGAGAGGATCCATTTCAACGGGGTTTACCACGGGGTCGTCTTCCCGAATTCCTTTCCGGAGCTTCCGAATCAGTTTTGGGCTATTCGGCGTGCTGATTTTTATACACCCTTCCGGCTTTAAGCAGCGCTTAAATTGTTTCATCAGTCCTAGCGGGTCTTTCACATGCTCCAACACCTGATCGCAATTGATAAAATCAAACTGCATGTTGCTCATTTGGGCATCATCGATCATTTTTATGCCACGCTGCGAACAAAATTGGATTGCCTGCGGGTTAATATCCAACCCATACACATCGCACCCGAAGGCCAAAGCCATATTGGCCCATTTCCCCCAACTGCTGCCAAAATCCAAGACGACGGGGCATTTGTTCTTACATACCTGACGAAAAACAAGGATCTCTTCCGTCTGATGCGCGAAGGCGTGCAGCTTTTGACAGTTAATCTCTTCCTTGAAATCAGGATTCGTTTCTGAATTTTTATACAAAAGGGATAATTCATGGTCTTCCAGTACCCATGCCTGAAACACAAGTCCCGAAGAGGGAGCGTACCGAATTTCATACGGCTTGTCATTCAACAGCCGAACCACTTCCGGATTTCTTACCATCGCTTGAATTCTAGAATGAGTATAGGGCCTTGAAAAAATAATCTCGGTTTTTTCTCCGGTAATCGGACAATGAATACGTTGATGCATAACACCACTTCGCTTTATCGTTTTAGATAAAACTGATAATTTTAATTTAAATAGTTAACAATGTTATACATTCGACTATATAAAAACTATCTGAAAAGCAGTTTTTGGGCTGAACTTAATACGTTCCCTTCAAGCTAGTCTCCTAAAGCAGCTTGGCGCTGGGGAAGATTCGATAGCACGTGCCCAGTCATAGAAAAATCCCCTTCCGTAAGGGTAAAATCTTGGCGTTCACACGGCATACCCATTGCTGGGGAGTTAAAATCTCGCAAATGCGCTTCTGCATAGTGCACTTGCGCAAACAACTCCTCAAATCTTTCATCGATCAACTTCTTACCGCCATCGACCAAAGTATTCTCGCTAAAATATCCTTGATATTTCCAACAGTTGCCGGACTCATCGAACTCCATCAAGGTTCCTAAGCCATGCATATTGCCCTGGGAAAACTCTCCTTCATAAATTGCCTTTCCAACTTCTAATTGACATCCTTCTCGATGCAACACCCCGTTTTGAAATGTTCCGATTTGGATCATTTTGGGACCGACTAATTTTCCAAATCCCTGCGGAAGGCCATTTTGAAGCTCACCGATGTAAACTCGATTTTTCATCCGTAAACCATTCGTCCACGCTAAAGGGTCGTGCGCTAACTGTTTTCGTTTCGCTTCCAGCTGCTCGGTCCATTTTCTTGGCAACTGTAGTTCGGTAGGGAATACTTGCGTATACAAAGAGTCGAAACTTTCTGGAATAGGATAGAAATGCATGCCGCTCTCCGACATGAGAATGTCGGGCTTCACTTCATCCCCTCGTAAAGCTTTCAGCGCAGGTTCGATCCTTTCTGTTGAAGCTTGCCGCTTTAATGTCCGCGGTTCGGGTGGATTCGAAGCGTGTGGATCAAGACGGACCGATGCTTCAACCATCAGCTTACTTAATGCTGAGGATTCCGATCCCTCAGAAGATTCGAACTCAAATTCCAATACAGGGGATAGTGGAGGTGTTCCAACAGGCGATCTTCTAACAGAAGATAAATCCATATAAATCCAATAATATTACCAGTGTTTTTAAAAAATTAAAATAGTATACGATGAATTATATTATTTGTCGATTGTTATAAAATTTAATATATTAGAAGGTTATCGCAAAATCAAACCCACTCCTTCTCGATAATTTGAACAGCTACCTGCTCATGATAGATGTGATAGGCAAGATAACGCGCATCATAACCCGATACAAAAAGATGATTTTAGTCATGATGAAAGCAACTTAAATCCTTAATTGCATGCTGTACAGATTAGCGTAGGTGCCTTTTAAGGCCATCAGCTCTTGGTGAGTGCCTTGCTCTTCAATCCCGTTATCAGTTAACACAATAATCCGTTGCGCATTAATGACGGTTGACAGACGGTGAGCAATCACAATGGTTGTACGGTTGTGGATCAGTTTCTCCACCGAATCTTGGACGGCTTTTTCGCTTTCATTATCCAACGAACTGGTCGCTTCATCAAAAATGATGATCGGTGGGTCTTTCAAAAACGTGCGTGCGATGCTTAGTCTTTGTTTCTGACCGCCTGATAACTTAACCCCCCGCTCTCCGATGTCTGTCGCATACCCTTTGGGCAATTCCATAATAAAATCATGGGCATTGGCCATTTTGGCCGCGTTGATCACTTCTTCTTCGCTCGCATCGAGCTTGCCATAACGGATATTTTCAGAAACGGTTCCGGCAAATAGGTACACATCTTGCTGGACAATGCCGATATTTTTTCTCAGTGAACGCAATGTGATCGCGCTGATACTCTTTCCATCCAGCAAAATCTTGCCTTGGCTGACTTCATAGAAGCGAGGGATCAATGAGCATAGAGTGGTTTTCCCTACTCCTGACTGCCCAACCAGCGCGACATATTCGCCCACTTTTATGTTCAGGGAAATATGCTTCAACACATGCTCATAGTCTTCTTTATATTTAAAACTCACATCCTTAAATTCGATGTTTCCTTGCACATCGGTCACTTCAACGGCATCCGGAGCATCTTTGATCGACGGTTCCACCTCCAA
>JAGVMG010000027.1 GCA_020053915.1 Parachlamydiales bacterium
CGGTCAAAATAATCCCGAAAAACGACGAACCCTTAAGTTAGCAAGAGGTCTATAGTTGCTGTACTATCTCAAAAGCGGGGATTTTTCCACAATCTTTGACGTAGTAACGCCTGTCAATTTGTGTGGAAAACTTGTTTACAACTCTTTCTAATGCGAAGAGAAATCGATAGAGTGGGCGCGTGATTTTTGTGCTTAAGTCGTGTAAGTTCGAAGCGTGTCTTGTGTTAAGCTATTTAAATTAAGCATGTTGCAATTTATCTCTCGAGGATATTTCGAACATGGATAAGAGCTGTTGAAAAGTGTGGAAAACGTGTTGATAACTTAGATTTAGACAGCCCCTTGGCTTATGTCATTTTTATGCCCTGAATTCAGGATAGGGCATAAAAATGACATAAGCCAAGGTTCCTGCTTGAGCAATATTTTTTTCGGAGATAAACTGGGATTTTTCACGACATTAAGAGGCTAAAGCCATGATTCCGAGAAGCTGTGGAACACATGATGGATCCTTCCATGCAGATGAGGTCACAGCATGTGCGATGTTGCTCCTTTTTGGGCTAATTGATAAAGATCGGATTATCCGCACGCGGGATGCAACAAAACTTGCTCAATGTGAATTTGTCTGTGATGTAGGCGGGATCTATGATCCAGCATCGAAGCGATTTGATCATCACCAGTCAGAGTATCCGGGAGAGTTAAGTAGCGCAGGCATGGTTTTAGGGTACCTAAGAGATAGCCATGTCATTTCAGAAGATGTCTATCAATTTTTCAATCGCTCACTGATTTTGGGTGTCGATGCTCATGACAATGGACGTGTCACTCCTGAGGTTGGCTCTTGTACATTTTCGCATGTGGTGAGCAATTATGTGCCTGTGCTCTACGATGCTCCGCAAGACGTGCAAAACAAAGCATTTTTTGAGGCTTTGGAATTTGTCCTGGGCCATTTAAGGCGATTATTAGAGCGTTTTCACTACATCCATTCTTGTCGTGAAAAAGTGATCGCGAGCATGGAACCTAAAGAGAAATATCTCTTTTTCGATGAAGCGATGCCGTGGATTGAATGTTTTTTTGAGCACGGAGGAGAAACCCATCCTGCCCTGTTTGTGGTTATGCCATCAGGAGGACATTGGAAGCTGCGCGGGATTCCACCCACATATGAAGACCGCATGAAGGTGCGCGAGCCGCTTCCCCAAGAATGGGCGGGACTTCTCGATGAAGATCTAAAACGCGTTTCTGGGATTTCCGGGGCCGTTTTTTGCCATAAGGGCCGTTTTATTTCTGTTTGGGAAAAGAAAGAGGATGTTTTTAAAGCTCTAGATTATGTTTTAACACGGATGTCCCATGACCACAGTCTTCGGTAAAATTATTGCAGGGGAACTTCCTTGTGACAAAGTCTTTGAAAATGAGCGGATTCTCGCATTCAAGGATATCGCTCCGGTAGCGCCCGTCCATTTGCTCATTGTCCCTAAAAAGGTATTTCCCGATCTCCAATCGGTTCCCTTAGAAGACCTTCCTTTAATTGCAGAGTGTCTTAGCGTGGCACAAAAATTAGCACTTGAGTTTGGAATTACGGAAGGCTATCGGCTTCTGACCAACAATGGTCCTGATTCTGGCCAGGTCGTCTTTCATCTTCATTTTCACCTGATCGGGGGGCGCAAGCTTCATCATCTTGGATAAAGCGTTGAGCCAGTTACAAAACTCCAGTACCCATCAAAATCGCGCTTTTGAAGCGGGTTGCATCCCTTCTTCCTCATCAACCCGCTGCGGGATTGCCTTCGTCAGAAGGGACCTGGCTGCATCGCATCCCTTGCAATCTGCTTCAAAATCATCGATTTTTCTGAGTACTGGAGTTTTGCAACTGGCTCGTTTTCTCTTCAGTTGTTTGTTGTTCTTCTCAACTGCATCCGTGTGTGCAGACGAGATTGCTGTCAAACGGGTCTACGATCATTTGCGGATCCATGATTATAGCTCCGCTGTCGAGGAAGCAAAACGGACGTTAGAGCTATTCCCTGAATCTAAAGCGCTGCAAAATGCCTATGTGCGCGCTCTCTGTGCACAGGGCAATGAAACGGAAGCTTGGGAAGAGTGGCAGAAAACGCTCAGTGTCTATGCGGAAGAAGCATCCAATCGACAGATGCTTGAAGTGATCGCATGGGGAGTGTTGAACAAGGGAGAAGTGTCTACTCAACCTGCAATCCGATTGAATGCATTGCTCGGTGCGGCGTTTACCCGTGATGCGAAAGCGATTCCTCTATTAGTCGAACAAATGCGCTCCTCGCATGCTCTATTGCGCTCTATCGCAATCAAATTATCCGCATCCTATGGGGACGCTCCCTTGCTAGACGAGATTGCTCGACTTCTTAGCCAAGAAAAAGTCTGGTATGTGCGTTTGGAAGCGATCCAGGCAGCCGGACAGTTGCGTATGGAACAGATCAAACCAGAGCTTAAAGAGATCATTGGAAATCCTAAAACGCTTGCCGAAGAAAAAGTGGCAGCGATTTTGGCTCTTGTCAGCATGTATGAGTCGGTGGACAGAGAAGAGCTGAAACAATTAACACACAGTGACCGAGCGGGGTTGAGGCAATTAGGATGCGAAGTGATCTGCCATCTTAATCTAATAGAGCATTTGGACTTGATCGCTCCTCTATTGCAAGATCCCTCTCCGGACGTTCGTTTAAGCGCCTTAAACACCTTAGGATTATTGCGGATCCGTACTCTTGAAGACCAACCTGTTCTCTCTTTGATTGAAAAAAACTTAAACGACACTTCTCCACCTGTGGCAATTACAGCCTCTTACGTCGCCTTGCTCTTAGAATCGAAAAAAGGAGAGGAGAAGTTAGAAGGATGGTTAAATAGTGAAATTGCCGAATGGAGACGCCTTGCATCGGCCGCTCTTTCTGCCAGTGGAAAATATGGAGTCCGGCTCGCTCTAAAAGGATTAAAAGAGAGTAGAGACCCTTATGTGAAAGTGAATTTGGCTCTAGGACTGATTGGGCAGCGCGTCGAGGTGAAGAGAGCCTGCCGAGTCATAGACAAAGTGTTTGCCTCCGAACATAAGACCCTCTGGATGTGGGAGGAAGCCTACAACCCCCTATTTCGATCCTTGGCTCCTTCTCGCGTAAGTCATATTGATCAAATCCCTCATTATCCGATGGTCGTGGATCAGATGGCGCGGCTGGAATTGCTCTCCGTGTTAAGCATCGTTCGCTATCCCAACGCTCAAGCCGCTGTAAAAGGATTCTTGCAGAAAGCTGCGTGGGGCGTTACTGGATCTGCCGCTGCCACCTTGCTCCAAGAAGGGGATGAAGAGGGGCTTGCGGCTGTACGAGAACTGCTCTCGGATGAAGATGAAAAAATCCGCGTTCAAGCCGCTCTCATTTTAGCCTCTGTAGGAAGCGATCCAACAGCTGTTAAAGTCTTGCAAGAGGCTTATCCCCACGTCGAGCGCGAAATGAAGGTTCATATTTTAGAAGCGTTAGCCCATGTCGGCGATCCCCAATCGATCCCGTTTTTACTCGAAATTTTAAAAGAACCATTTCAGATCTTGCGTGTTGTTGCTGCCTCTGCTTTAATCCAGTGTTTATACCATTAGAATAGGATACAGCATGACTTGGAAGCAGAAAATTGAAGATGTACAACGCCATTTAAAAGTTGCAAAAGTCGATGGCTGGCTCCTCTATGATTTCAGCGGGCAGAACCCGCTTGCGCGCGAATTTTTGAAGATCCCTTCCTCGCAACTTGCCACACGGCGATTTTTTTATTGGATCCCAACTGAGGGAGAGCCTGTACAGATCTTACATAGAATCGAACAGCAGGTTCTAGCTTCCCTGCCTGGCCGTAAAGAGATCTATCTCAAATGGCAAGAATTGGAATCCTCACTTGCGCGCACGTTAAAGGGCTGTAAAACGATTGCGATGGAATACTCTCCGCGGAATGCAATCCCTTATTTATCTAAAGTGGATGGAGGGATGCTCGATCTCGTGCGCAGCTTTGGCGTAGAGGTCGTTTCTTCAGGCGCTTTTTTACAGTACTATACCTGTGTTTTGAACGATGAACAACTTCAATCCCATTTAGATGCGTGTGATCTCTTGGATAAAACGGCTCAAAAGACATGGGAAATGATCGCTGACTATTTACAGAAGGGGAAGCTCATCACTGAATATGAGGTGAGCCAATTCATTGCAAATGAGATTGCAGTGCATGGATTTATGCATGAAAGTCACCCCATCTGTGCAGTCAATGCCCATGCAGCCGACCCCCATTTTGAACCGAGAAAAGAAGACGGAACGGGGATCAAACGCGGAGATTTCATCTTGATCGATTTATGGTGCAAAAGACAAACCCCGCGCGCTGTCTATGGAGACATTACACGCGTTGCTGTTGCAGACACAGTCCTCAAGTCCAAGCAAGCGGAAATTTTCAATCTCGTCCGAAAAGCGCAAAAAACAGCCACCGATTACGTTTCAAGGCGCTGGTCGGCACGAGAAGAAATCAAAGGATGTGAGGTAGACCAAGTATGCCGCCAAGTGATCGAAGAGGCGGGATTTGGAGAATTTTTTGTGCATCGCACCGGCCATAACATCTACACGAAGGACCATGGGCCAGGAGCGCACATCGATAGTTTGGAAACTCAAGATTTTCGTCCCTTAATCCCCAGAAGTTGTTTTTCCATTGAACCTGGAATCTATCTACCGGGGGAATTTGGGATTCGTTTAGAGCACGATGTCTATCTAAATCCCGATCATACCGTATTGATTACGGGGGGTGTTCAAGAATCACTACTCACGCTGCTTTGAGCTATTTTACAAGTCTGTAAGCCTGATTCATTTTCTGTGCAAGTTGCCGAATCGAGTCTGTTTTAACTTCGTTGACAGACAGGTTGTGAACCGACTTGCCGACTTTTTTAAATTCCACTAGCGTATCCGCGTCCGGCTCGTTAAAAGCACGCTCTAATGCCCGTTTGTTATAACTTTTGGATTGAATGGTATATAGGTCAGTCGAAGGACTGGTATCAGGATGTTGCAATGCAAAATGTGTGAATGCAGCATGCGTTTTTGCGGTCAGAGCCTCTTGAGATGCAGCAAGAGATGCTTTTCGGAATGTTTTCGGAAGAATATTAAGCTTTAACTGTCCTTTTGAATCATTCTTGAGTTCATTACGGTTGCGAATGAGCTCATCAGCAGCGTCTGCGGTTTCCTTGGCTAATAGCTGATGTTGCTTCGCTTCCTTTTTCCAGAATTTATAGCGCGCAAGTAAAGGTTTTAATGTGTTTAAGTCCTCGGTGTTGCGTACTCCTGGGATCTTATTCCATTGAATTCCCATCCGGTGAAGTTTGTCGGCAAGAGCCTTAGGATCTGTAGGGAGCTTGTCGTAGATATTTTTTATCTCAGTTAACATAGCAGCTCGTAATTGAGGCTCTTCAGCATTCGCTGCTAAACGTTGAGAGAATCGGTAGGCAGGTCCTAAAAGAAAAAGAATTCCAATCCCAGTAAATGGAAGGTAAGAGGCGGCAAAGAGTCCTGTTGCGACAAAGCCTGAGACGGCAAGAATCATAAATGCCCAAGGGGCGATTTTGGCAGCGAGGTTCCACATATCAGCAGAGCGCTTGTTTTCGTTAGCTTCTTGTAAATTGAGCTGCTCGTAACACTTGCTAAGATAGGTCTGAGGAGTAGAACTAGGAGTATTTGTATGTGTAGGGAGTGAAAGGGGACTTGCAGTAATTGAAGACATAATTCACCTTAAGTTAATTAAATTGGCGAAATAATACAGTAATCGGAATTAATTAGCATTATAAAAAAGAGGGTGCATTAATTTTTAATTAAAAGCATCGCGTCTTGTTTCATCCGCAAAAAAAGACTTGCTAATCCATTCGCGCGGCTAGGGGTTAAACTTCCAGGAATGTCTAACTTTTCAAGAAAAAGCGGAGGGCAGGTAAGTACAACTTCTGGAGTTTCCCCGCTATAGACAAAAATCATCAGCGCTGCAAGTCCTTTAGAAATAAGAGCTTCAGAATCAGCTGTAAAATAGATTTTTTCCCCATCAAAAGAGGAGTGGAGATACATGACACTTTGACAGCCTGAAACGGTGTTTTCAGCTGTCATATAGGCAGCAGGCAGAAGTGGAAGGTTGCGTCCGAGTTCAATAATCTTTTGGTATTTTTCGTCGCGAGTCAAGCACAGCTTAAATAACTCTTTAAGCTCTTTCTGCTTGGTTAAACACGATTGAAAGGATGTAGTTTCGCAAGCGTCCTTCATCTTAATCTCAAAATAATATTTATGAGCCTAGAGTATAAAGAGACCCCTGAAGAATGTCAACAACGCGATTTATGCGGAAGTTTCAAGCGATTCATGAAATTGTTTTAGTATTTATAGAGAGCTTTTCCTCCTGCAGTGCAAGGTGCTCGTATCGAAAATATTGACTTAAACGCGCAAATTTAGTTTGATGGTTCCAGTTTTACGTAAAATGCCGAGATTTATGCCTAAGGAAGACACAATAAAGATAGATGGAACCGTGGAAGAGTTGCTGCCCAATATGACTTTCCGCGTGGTTCTGGAAAACGGGATGCATGTGCTCGCCCACTTATGTGGAAAAATGCGCATGCGAAACATTCGAGTACTAGTAGGGGATGTTGTGACAGTAGAGATGTCACCTTATGACCTCACTAAGGCCCGTATAACTTATCGACAAAGATGATTTTCGAGAAATCCTTAAGAGGTCTCCAGAATTAGCTAAATGCTCACTCAAAAATATGAGAGTAGCGTCCGAAGTTAAAGGGAAGATTTTAAGGAAATTTCGAAAATCGATGCGATAAGTGTTGAATTTATTCGCCTTAGAGAATAAACTTTGTACCTTTCGACTTTCAAGTCGAGGTGTTGCATTGAGTGGAGCGCCCAGATAGCTCAGTGGTAGAGCATTTGCATGGTAAGCAAAAGGTCGTAGGTTCAATTCCTATTCTGGGCAAAAGTTCGAAAATTACGATTAACTACACAACATATCCTGGAGCCTAACGGAGGATGCTATAATGGCAAAAGAAGCGTTTAAGAGAAACAAGCCGCACGTCAATATCGGTACAATTGGCCACGTCGACCACGGAAAAACTTCATTAACAGCAGCAATTACAAAAGTGTTGGCTGAGAAAGGGGGAGCGAAATTCCGCGACTACTCTTCTATCGACAATACACCAGAAGAAAAAGCGCGTGGGATTACAATTAACTCCACACACGTTGAGTACGAGACTGAAGGTCGTCACTATGCGCACGTAGACTGCCCAGGACACGCCGACTACGTCAAAAACATGATCACCGGTGCGGCGCAGATGGACGGAGCGATCCTCGTCGTGGCTGCAACTGATGGTGCGATGCCTCAAACAAAAGAGCACATCCTATTGGCACGTCAAGTAGGCGTTCCTGCGATCGTCGTCTTCCTCAACAAGATGGACATGATCGGCAAAGGGGATGAAGAGCTCGTGGAACTCGTTGAAATGGAACTCACTGAGCTTCTCGAAGCGAAAGGCTATAAAGATGTTCCTATCATCCGCGGTTCTGCTCTAAAAGCATTAGAGGGTGATCCTGAGTATGTTAAAGCTGTTCAGAAGTTGATGGAAGTTGTGGATGAGAAAATCCCAACTCCGACTCGTGAGACAGACAAGCCATTCTTAATGCCGATTGAGGACGTGTTCTCCATTTCTGGCCGCGGAACTGTAGCAACAGGCCGTGTAGAGCGTGGTATTGTTAAGACGAACGATAAGTTACAACTCGTTGGTATCCGTGGAACACGTGAAACAGTTGCAACCGGTCTTGAGATGTTCAACAAGATTTTGGATGAAGCTCGTGCTGGTGAGAACGTTGGTATCCTCTTGCGTGGTGTTGAGAAAAACGACATCGAGCGCGGGATGGTTCTAGCTGCACCTAACACATGCACACCTCACACTAAATTCAAAGGAACGATCTACGTTCTTACGAAAGAAGAGGGTGGCCGCCATAAGCCGTTCTTTACTGGATACCGTCCTCAGTTCTACTTCCGTACAACGGATGTGACTGGAACAGTAACTCTTCCAGAAGGAACAGAGATGGTTATGCCTGGCGATAACGTCGAGATCGGTGCGGAATTGATCCACCCGATTGCGATGGAAGAAGGGATGCGTTTTGCGATCCGTGAGGGTGGCAGAACAATTGGTGCTGGAACGATCACAAAGATTGTCCAGTAAGTTCCAAGTTCGTCATGGGGCTTGAGGAATTAGAGGAAGAATCCTCTAACAATCAAGCCTCTATTGGGTGTGTAGCTCAGTTGGTAGAGCAGCGATCTCCAAAGTCGCCGGTCGGGGGTTCGAATCCCTCCGCACTCGTTTAACAGATTTAGAGGGTTTTATGTGCGCTATGGAAATTAAAGTGAACCCTTCCAGGACACGTTCTGATGCTAAAGAGCAACAAGCATCAAAAAAACGCTCGAGCCTAGCGTATATCCAGGAGCTCAAAGAAGAGCTGCGTAAGGTGAGCTGGACATCAAAAGATGAGCTGTTCTTTGCGACGAAAATGGTCGTCGGCGCAACATTTCTTCTGGGATTGGGGATCTACCTCGTAGATATGGTTATTAAGGGATGTTTAGATTTGATCTCGCTAAGTGTACATTTGATCTTTGGCTAATAAAAATTTAGGTCGTCATGCATAAATGGTATGTCGTTCAGTGCGTTTCTGGGCAAGAAAAGAAAGTTAAGAAGGCAATCGAAGAAAATCGCGAATCCAAAGGGATGGCCGATCTCGTAGAGGGTGTCCTCGTGCCAACTGAAAATGTCGCTGAGGTCAAGAAAGGACAACAGCGCATCAGCGAGAAAAAAATGTGGCCTGGCTACATCCTCGTCAACATGAATCTTACCGATGATACATGGATGTATGTGCGCAATACGAATGGCGTCCTTGGATTTCTCGGGGGAGAGAAGCCAGAACCCTTAGCGCAAGGCGAAGTCGATGCGATTTTAAAAGACTTAGAAGAGAAGAAGAAAGGGGTTGTTCAGAAACACAATATTGCCCCTGGAGACAAAGTAAAAATCACAGATGGCGTATTCGTCAACTTCATCGGAACTGTGATTGAAGTATTCCATGATAAAGGACGTTTAAGCGTGATGGTATCGATCTTTGGTCGTGAAACACGTGTGGATGATTTGGAATTTTGGCAGGTGGAACAAGCTCCTGCTGACGTAGATATGGCATAAATCTGGTCTGCCTCAACCAGATGCTAGAAGAGAATTCAATAACAGATTGAGGATAAGTTAAGAATGGCAAAGAAACTCATAAAAGTCATTAAGCTTCAGATTCCTGCCGGAAAAGCCAACCCAGCGCCGCCGATTGGTCCTGCGCTAGGTGGTGCCGGTATTAACATCATGGCTTTTTGTAAAGAATTTAACGCAAAGACACAAGAACGCGCAGGAGATATTCTTCCTGTTGTCATTAATGTGTATGCGGATAAGAGCTTTACGTTCATCACGAAACAACCTCCAGTGTCTCGGATGATTTTAAAGGAAGCAGGTGTTGAATCAGGCTCTAAAGTGCCAAACCGCGATAAGGTCGGAAAACTGACCCGTACGCAGGTGAAAAAGATTGTCAAAAATAAACTCTCAGACATGCGCGTCGAATCGGAAGAAGCGGCAATGCGTCTTGTTGAGGGAACTGCCCGCTCTATGGGCATTGACATTGTCGAAGGTTAAACTTAGACAGATTTGGAAACAAGTAGGGTAACCCCCTAAAGGAAATCAGAATGCATCGTAGCAAAAGATTTCGGGAGATAGAAAAGCTAATTGATGTAACCAAAAGTTACACATTAGCAGAAGCTATCGAAATTTTAAAAAAATGTCCACCGGTCAAATTTGATCAATCGGTGGAACTGTCGCTTAAAACAGGCGTCGATGCCCAAAAGTCTGATCAGCAAGTACGAGGCACTGTATCACTACCGAATGGTTCAGGAAAGCATATCGTACTCGTCGTCTTCGCAAGAGGTGAAAAAGTCAAAGAAGCCTTGGACGCCGGAGCTGACTACGTTGGGAATGAAGAATTATTAGAAAGAGTGAAAAACGGTTGGACCGATTTTAATGCTGTCATAGCCACACCGGATATGATGCGCGATGTCGGTAAACTCGGGAAAGTCTTGGGACCTCGTGGACTTATGCCTACACCTAAAGCTGGAACTGTGACAAATGATGTCGCAAAGGCGATACGGGAAGTTAAGGCAGGGAAGATCGAGTTCAAGTCTGATAAGCATGGCGTGGTGAACACGCTTGTTGGAAAGCTCTCTTTCCAATCGGATAAGCTTCTTGAGAACATCCTTTCATTGTTAAATGCTATTGTCCGCGCTAAACCCGCAACGGCAAAAGGGGTTTATTTAAAATCCTTGGCGCTGTCAACGACAATGGGGCCTGGCATGAAGATCGATATCTCTGGCATTGCGGACATTCAAGGGGGTAAGGAATAACTCATGAGAGCAGAAAAACAATTCCTTTTGGATGAGATCAAAGACAAGATGACCCGCTCAAAGGCACTTGTACTGACAAGTTATAAACGTTTGCAACCTAACGTTGTTGCTGGGTTCCGCTCGACATTAAATCAATTAGGCGGATCCCTAGAAGTCGTGCGCAAGCGCGTTCTTATTAAAGCAGCTCAAGTTGCTGGCGTAACAATTGATGCAGATCTGTTAGATGGGCACATTGCTGTCATTTTCGCAGATGAAGATCCTGTTCAAACAACAAAAGCGATTTATCAATTTTGTAAAGAGAACGAAGAGATCTTGCGGGTTCTTGGAGGTCGATTTGAAGGTGCGGTTTGTTCAGCTCAAGATGTTGAGCAGATCTCTAAACTTCCAAGCAAAGACGAGATGAGAGCCCAGTTCCTTGGAACATTGGAAGCTCCGATGTCTCAGACATTAGCTGTGATCGAAGCGCTGCTTAGCAGCGTGATGCACTGCTTGGAAAATAAGAGCCAACAAAGCAATTCATAAATTTTTTAAATTAGATTAAGCAAAGAGGTTTAACCGTGACTACGCAACAAAATATTGAACAATTAGTCGAAGAATTAAGCAAGTTGAGCGTTCTCGACATGTCAAAACTGAAGACAGCTTTAGAAGACAAGTGGGGCGTTAAAGCCGCTGCTGCTGCTCCAATGATGATGGCGGCTCCTTCTGCTGCTGCTGAAGCTCCTGCAGCTGAGTCTACAGAGTTCAAAATCACTCTGGAAGCAACACCTGACGACAAGAAGATCAGCGTGATCAAAGTCGTACGTGAAGTGACAGGACTTGGATTAAAAGAAGCTAAAGAGAAAGTTGACAGCGCTCCACAAGTGCTGAAAGAATCCTCTCCTAAAGCAGAAGCAGACGAGATTGCAAAGAAAGTTGTAGCTGCTGGCGGTAAAGTCACCCTAAAGGGACTCTAATCGTTTCAGGATCCGTTTTTCTTGAGCAGAAGCCTAAAAAATGAGGCTTCTGCTCTTTGATTTTGCAAATAAAATTAGATTTTTGTATTTTTTAAGTGCGAAGTGCAAAAATGATACTCTGCACAAAAAAGATTTAACACAAGTAGAGGTTGAAAAATCCCTTGTGTTGAACTTCAAGCAGTATCAGTCTGTCATCAAGATTATAAAGTTTAGGAGCCGTCTCAATGCTTAAAAGGCCGCCTCAACGGGTGAGTTTTCGTGGTAGGGAAGAAATCATCGATCTACCGAACCTGATTGAAATCCAAATTAAATCGTACAATCAATTTCTCCAAGCGGACAAGTTGCCCCATGAGAGAGAGAATATTGGATTGCAAGAGGTATTTACTGAGATTTTTCCCATTAAATCCTATGACGAAAAAACAATACTTGAGTACATATCCTACAATCTAGGAATCCCCAAATATACTCCTGAAGAATGCATTCGACGCGGGATTACCTATAACGTCACATTAAAAGTTAAATTCCGCCTTACTGACGAGACAGGGATTAAAGAAGAAGAAGTCTACATGGGGACTATCCCTGTGATGACTGATGAAGGAACCTTTATCGTCAACGGCGCTGAGCGCGTTATCGTTTCTCAATTGCACAGATCTCCTGGGATTTCGTTTGAACATGAACGCCATCCTAAAGGGACAGTGATCTATTCGTTCCGAATTATTCCTTACCGCGGAAGCTGGCTAGAGGGTGCATTTGATACCAACGATTTAATTTATATTTACATCGACCGTAAGAAAAGACGCCGAAAAATTTTGGCAACGTCCTTTATCCGAACGCTGGGGTACTCGACAGATTCAGATATCATTGAAGAGTTTTTCAGCACGATTAAAGTCAAAATCAAGTCCGATAAAGATTTTCCTAAACTTGTCGGTAAAATCCTGGCTGAAGATGTGGTTGATGAGCAAAGCGGCGTAATTTTTGGAAAGGCTTCAGAAAAGCTGACGACAGCTATGCTTAAGCGGATCCTCGATGCGGGCATTGCAGCAGTAAGAATTGCGGAAGACGCTGACGAAGCGAGCCCTGTGATTAAAATGCTTGCGAAAGATCCGACGGATTCCTATGAGTCTGCTTTGAAAGATTTTTACCGTAAAATTAGACCCGGCGAACCTGCGACATTGTCCAATGCGCGTTCCGCTATTATGCGCCTATTCTTCGACCCGAAACGCTACAATTTGGGACGTGTAGGACGTTATAAGCTCAACCGCAAGTTGGGACTTGAAACCTCAGACGAAGAACTTGGACTTGTTACTCTGCGCAAAGAAGACGTTATTGGTGCTTTAAAGTATCTGATCCGCTTGAAGAAAGGGGATGAGAAGTCCAATGTCGATGACATTGACCACTTGGGTAACAGACGCGTGCGTTCTGTGGGTGAGTTGATCCAGAACCAGTGCCGTATTGGCCTTGCTCGGATGGAAAAGATTATCAAAGAACGGATGAATCTCTTTGATTTTACCTCTGATACGCTTACACCAGGAAAGATCGTTTCTGCAAAAGGTCTTGCCGGTGTTCTTAAGGACTTCTTTGGAAGATCTCAGCTATCTCAGTTCATGGACCAAACTAACCCTGTAGCGGAATTGACGCACAAACGTCGTCTTTCTTCTCTCGGGCCAGGTGGTTTGAATAGAGAACGCGCTGGGTTCGAAGTGCGCGACGTTCACCCGAGCCACTATGGAAGAATTTGCCCCATTGAAACTCCTGAAGGTCCAAACATTGGTTTGATCACTTCCTTATCTTCGTTTGCTAAGATCAACGAATTCGGATTTATCGAAACACCTTATCGCATCGTCCGTGACGGCGTTGTGACAGAAGAGATCGAGTACATGACGGCAGATCAGGAAGAAAACTGCGTCATCGCTCAGGCTTCTGCTGTTCTCGATGAGTACAATATGTTTGCCGAGCCGCTGTGCTGGGCGCGTCACCGTGGGGAATCGTTTAAGATTGAAACGAACAAAATTACCCACATGGACGTCTCTTCCAAGCAGCTTGTTTCGATTGTCACTGGGCTTATTCCCTTCTTGGAGCACGATGATGCGAACCGCGCTTTAATGGGCTCGAACATGCAACGTCAAGGGGTTCCGCTACTTAAAACGGACGCTCCGATCGTAGGAACTGGTTTAGAGCACCGTTCTGCACGCGACTCGGGTGCAGTTATTGTCGCTGAAGAAGATGGAACTGTTGACTTCGTCGATGGCTTTAAAATTGTGATTGCTGCCAAGCTAAATCCTCTTAACAAAAAGACTTATGTGTTGAAGAAGTTCATGCGTTCAAACGCAGGGACATGTATTAACCAAACGCCTTTGTGTAACGTAGGGGATGAAGTGCTTGCAGGGGATGTCATCGCCGACGGTCCTGCGACCGATAAAGGTGAGGTTGCGCTAGGTAAAAATGCTCTTGCAGCGTTCATGCCTTGGTGCGGTTACAACTACGAGGATGCGATCATCATCTCTGAGAAACTTCTCCGTGATGATTATTACACATCCATCTATCTGGAAGAGTTCGAGCTCACTGCTCGCGATACGAAACTTGGAAAAGAAGAGATCACACGAGATATTCCGAATGTTTCTGAAGAGGCATTAGCTAATTTAGGCGAAGACGGGATTATTCGTATTGGTGCTGATGTGAAGCCGGGAGATATCCTTGTCGGGAAAATCACGCCAAAATCTGAGACTGAATTAGCACCGGAAGAGCGCTTACTTCGCGCCATCTTCGGTGAAAAAGCCGCCGATGTTAAAGATGCTTCTCTGACAGTTCCTCCTGGAACTGAAGGTGTCGTCATGGACGTTAAGGTCTTTTCTCGAAGAGACCGCCTCTCGAAAACAGATGATGAGCTAGTGGAAGAAGCATCCCGCATTAAAGATATCCATTCCGACTTCAAAACAAAAGAAGCGGAGTTGATGATCGAGTTTCACGAGAAACTTGGCGCGCTGTTAATGGGAGAAGTTGCTCCTAGCCCTGTTATGCACCGCAAAACAGGCGACATGATCATCAGAGAAGGAGAGACCATTAATCAAGAGATGATTGAAACTCTAGAAGGTGAGAAACCTGAAGATTTAATCATGGCTGACGATGAGATCTTTATGGCTCTTCGTACCTCAATGCGGGAATTCGACACGGCGATGCAGACATTACAAAGTCAGCATAAAACCGAAGTTGAATTTACGCGTAAAGGGGATACGGAACTCGACCCAGGTGTCATTCGCCAGGTTAAAGTCTACATTGCCTCTAAACGTAAGCTTCAGGTCGGCGATAAGATGGCAGGACGCCACGGTAACAAAGGTGTCGTGTCTAAAATTGTTCCTGAACAAGACATGCCTTATTTGAATAACGGCGAGACGATCGAGATCATCTTGAATCCTCTTGGGGTTCCATCTCGTATGAACATGGGTCAGCTGCTTGAAACGCATTTAGGTTATGCGGCCAAGAAAGCGGGTATTTATGTGAAGAGCCCTGTCTTCGAAGGTTTCCCAGAATCTCGTATTTGGGAAATGATGAAAGAGCTTGGGCTTCCCGTAGATGGTAAGAGCCATCTATACGATGGAAGAACAGGCGAGAGATTCGAGAATCGTGTTGTCGTGGGATACATTTACATCTTGAAGCTAAGCCACTTGGTTGCTGATAAGATCCACGCGCGATCGATTGGTCCTTACTCTCTTGTTACGCAACAACCATTGGGCGGTAAAGCTCAGATGGGGGGACAGCGTTTTGGAGAGATGGAGGTATGGGCGCTGGAAGCTTATGGCGCAGCTAACCTGTTGCAAGAGATGTTGACTGTGAAGTCAGATGACGTGTCCGGACGTCCGCTCATGTACGAGTCGATTGTCAAAGGGGGCAATGTCCTCCGCTCAGGTACACCTGAATCCTTCAACGTATTGATGAAGGAAATGCAAGGCTTGTGTCTGGATGTGCGTACCGAAAAAGCTAAGGAAGAATAAATATTTATCGTTAGGGGAGATACTCAATGTCAGAAGAAGACTTCAAAGATTCCCAATTTGACAAATTGACGATTAAGATTGCGTCTGATGATGTCATCCGCAATGACTGGTCAAGGGGGGAAATAAAGAAGCCTGAGACGATTAACTATCGTACCTTTAAGCCTGAAAAAGGCGGCTTGTTTTGTGAAAAGATTTTCGGACCAACTCGCGATTGGGAATGTGCCTGCGGTAAATATAAGAAAATCAAACACAAAGGGATTGTGTGCGACCGTTGCGGCGTTGAAGTAACGCTTTCGAAAGTGAGACGCGAACGGATGGCGCACATTGAACTAGCGGTGCCTGTCGTTCACATTTGGTTCTTTAAAACCATGCCATCCCGCATTGGAAACATTCTCGGGATGTCTGCGACAGACCTCGAACGCGTGATCTATTACGAAGAGTATGTGGTCATCGATGCGGGTCGTTCAACACTTGAGCGCAAGCAACTCCTTTCCGACGCAGAATATCGCGAAGCCCAAGAGAAATGGGGTTCCGATGCTTTTGTGGCTCGTATGGGAGGAGAGGCGATCCGCGATCTTCTTGAAAAGGAAGATTTAGGTGCTCTCGTGATCGATCTTAAAGATAAATTGCGTAAAACAAAGTCAATGCAAGCGCGGATGAAATTGGCGAAGCGCCTCAAGATTATTGAGAGCTTTTCCTCTTCTCCTAACCGTCCCGATTGGATGGTGATGTCTTGCGTTCCGGTCATCCCACCGGATCTGCGTCCTCTTGTGCCTTTAGATGGCGGAAGATTTGCGACATCAGACTTGAATGACCTTTATCGCCGCGTGATCAACCGCAACAACCGTCTGAAAGCGATTTTAAAGCTTAAGACGCCAGATGTGATCGTCCGCAATGAAAAGAGAATGTTACAAGAAGCTGTCGATGCGCTATTTGATAACGGTCGCCATGGGCATCCTGTTATGGGAGCTGGCAATCGCCCGTTAAAAGCACTTTCCGAAATGCTCAAAGGGAAACAAGGTCGCTTCCGTCAGAACCTACTCGGTAAACGTGTCGACTACTCTGGCCGTTCGGTCATTATCGTCGGTCCTGAGCTTCGCTTCAATCAGTGCGGTTTGCCGAAACAAATGGCGCTTGAATTATTTGAGCCTTTTATCGTTAAGCGATTAAAAGACTTAGGTTATGTTTATACGATCCGCTCTGCGAAGAAAATGATTCAAAAACAGGCTCCCGAAGTTTGGGACGTTTTAGATGATATCATTAAAGGGCATCCCGTTCTTCTTAACCGAGCTCCGACACTTCACCGTTTGGGTATCCAAGCGTTTGAACCTGTGCTCATTGAAGGAAAGGCGATCCGCATTCACCCACTCGTCTGTACTGCGTTTAACGCGGACTTTGACGGTGACCAAATGGCGGTTCACATTCCTTTGTCGATCGAAGCGCAGCTCGAGGCAAGGTTATTGATGATGGCGCCGGATAACATCTTCTTGCCATCCTCTGGAAAACCTGCTGCAGTGCCTTCTCAGGATATGATTTTAGGGTTGTACTATTTAATGCACGACCCTCTTTACATTCCTGAAGAGCATAACAAGAAAACCAAGGTTTTCGGCTCGACAGAAGAGGTCTTAATGGCCCTTTCTGCTGGTGGCAGTTACAATTGGGATGAGGAAACCCCAGAAGGACAGCGTAGAGATGAGCTTGGGCGGGGTGTCCGTCTCCATGAAAAGATCAAACTGAAGCTGGAAAGCGGCATTATTGATACGACGCCAGGACGTGTGCTCTTCAATACGATTGTTCCGAAAGAACTCGGATTCCAGAACTATGCTCTGCGCAAGAAAAAGATGAGTGAGCTTGTTCTCGAGACCTATAAAAAGGTCGGATTAGAAGCGACCGTTCGTTTCTTGGATAATTTGAAAAACTTAGGATTTGCGGAAGCGACAAAATCAGCCCTCTCTATGGGTGTTTGCGACGTCCGTATTCCTGAGAATAAGACAGATGTAATTGAGGCTGCTTATAAACGGATTGCCGTTGTGTTAAAGCAGTACGAGGACGGGATTATTACTGACGGTGAGCGCCATTCCAAGATCATTAGTATTTGGACGGAAGTCACCGACATGCTTTCCGAGTGCTTGTTTAAGATTATCAGTGAAGTTCAAAACGGGGAGCTCAACCCTCTCTATTTGATGATGGACTCTGGAGCGCGTGGTAACAAATCTCAGGTTAAACAGCTTGGCGCGTTGCGCGGTTTGATGGCGAAACCATCGGGAGAGATTCTCGAGTCGCCGATTACTGCGAACTTCCGCGAAGGACTGTCTGTCCTTGAGTACTTCATTTCTTCTCACGGTGCTCGTAAAGGTCTTGCGGATACCGCGTTGAAAACGGCTGACTCGGGTTACCTGACACGCCGTCTTGTCGACGTATCGCAAGATGTGATCATCACTGAAGAAGATTGCGGTACGCTCAATGGAATCGAAGTTGCGGCGATTAAACAAGGCCAGGAAGAACTTCTGCCGATTAAAGACCGTATTTTTGGACGTAGCTCTTGCGACGATATTTATCTGCCTGGTGATAGAACTAAGCTCTTAGCTCGTGCTGGCGACTTGATGAATGTTCATCAAGCTGAGGCCATCGACGATGCGGGGATTGAAAGTGTTCGCATTCGTTCTACACTCACATGTGAATCCCGTCGCGGGGTTTGCGCGAAGTGTTATGGATTGAATTTAGCCAACGGGATGCTGGTTTCTACGGGTGAAGCGGTCGGAATTATCGCTGCTCAGTCAATCGGGGAACCGGGAACGCAGCTCACGATGCGTACGTTCCACACGGGGGGTATTGCCTCTGCGAGCATCAGCCCTGAGCTTGAAGCCGAAGGCGATGGTATCCTTGTCTACATGGACTTGCGTACCGTACAAAACGAAGAGGGCATTTGGATTGTTCTGAACAAGAATGGTTCCTTGCATATCGTTCGTGACGAGGGAAGATCGCTAGAAGAGTACAAAAAACTGCTCTCTGCTAAGTCGATTGAACCGTTGCAGACCTTCACTATCGAATTGGGGACTCGCATCCTCTTAAAAGATGGATCTAAGGTTAAACGAGGGGCGAAGGTAGGCCATTGGGAGCAGCACAACGTTCCTATTATTTGCGAACGCCCTGGATATGTAAAATACGAAGATCTGGTTGAAGGGATTTCTACACAGCGTGAAGTGAACAAACAGACGGGTCAAACTGAACTGATTGTGAAGCAGCATCGCGGGGAATTGCATCCTCAGATCGTTATTTACGCAGATGCAGAGTGCACTGAACTCGTCGGAACTTATGCGATCCCATCCGGAGCTTATATTTCGGTGCAAGAAGGCATTAGGGTCTCTGCCGGTATGTTGCTAGCGCGACTTCCACGTGGAGCTATTAAGACGAAAGATATCGTGGGCGGTTTGCCGCGTGTCGCTGAGTTGATGGAAGCAAGACGTCCTAAAGACGCTGCTGAGATCGCTAAGATTGATGGCGTTGTGGACTTCCGCGGTGTTCAGAAGAACAAACGGATTGTGGTTGTTCGCGATGAAGAGTCTGGCATGGAAGAAGAGCATCTCATTCCGTTGACAAAGCACTTAATCATCCAGCGTGGTGACTTAGTGATTAAAGGTCAGCAGTTGACAGATGGTCTTGTTGTTCCTCAAGAGATCCTCGAGATCTGCGGTGTTAGAGAACTTCAAAAGTATCTCGTGAACCAGGTCCAAGAAGTTTATCGCCTCCAAGGGGTAGACATTAACGACAAGCACATTGAGATCATCGTGCGCCAAATGCTTCAAAAAGTCCGCGTCACCGATCCAGGCGACACGACCTTCTTGTATGGCGAAGATATCGATAAGAAGAACTTCCATAGAATCAATCGCAAAACGATTGATGAAGGTGGCAGACCAGCTCAGGCTGCGCCTGTGCTGCTCGGGATCACGAAGGCCTCCTTGGGAACAGATTCGTTTGTTTCTGCGGCCTCCTTCCAAGACACAACTCGTGTCTTAACGGAAGCGGCGTCTCGTGGTCAAGTGGACGATCTTCTCGACTTCAAAGCGAACGTGATCATTGGTCATATGATCCCAGGTGGAACCGGTTTCGAAGAATACCGCAACCGCGTGCTTAAACTCGTTGATAGAGAAGGGGAAGGAGAACTCGTGTTCTCATTCGCCGACTAGGTCTAATTCTAAACCGCGCTCTCTAAATGAGAGCGCGGTTTTTTTTCTAATAATTAAAGATCAAAGGAACAACGCAGAGCATAATTACTGCGCTCGTTGCCAGCATCGATACAGTTAATGTCACTCCCGCTTCAAATGACAAAGGGAATCCCACCAGTGTCGTCATCAGCACTCCAGCTCCAATTCCACTGATAATGCTAAGCGCAAGTTGCGCGCACTGCACAATACGATTATTTCCACAATCGCACTGTCCTGTAAGTGATTGGATTAATTTGAGCGCTAACGAAGAGGTGCCGCAAAAGACTGCACCTGTTAAAGGATCCATTGAGGTAAAGACTGTGGCTGCGATCCCTCCTATCCCTGCATTGCAGGCTGCGAAGGTCGCGTTGCGGCAGATAAGATCTCCTAAGCTCGGGCTAGGTGTGAGTGATGTTGTCATAGGGTGTCAATTGGTTTTTATGTGGTTAGAGATCCAATCGATCGAAAGGCTCGTTGCAAAAGCGCCTAGTGTCATGATTGCTGCGACTTTCAGTGAAAGGGGATAACCCATAAGGCTTGTTGCTAACACGCC
This sequence comes from Parachlamydiales bacterium, assembly GCA_020053915.1. GTDB lineage: Bacteria > Chlamydiota > Chlamydiia > Chlamydiales > Rhabdochlamydiaceae > JAGVMG01. Next base: position 20,159 of record JAGVMG010000027.1, read on the forward strand.
CAACCCAATTCCCCCAATCCAGTCGAGTGCGAATTGAGCCGTTTTCGAGCTCGTTTGGCAACTGAACTGTTGGCAGATGATATGGGTAATGGAGGCTCCAGTTGCTGAAATGATGGTATAAACAGCGCCGATGAGGGGATTTAATGTGGTGAGAAGGCCGGCGGTGATGGCTCCTACTCCGCCGAGGTAGGCAGCAGAAGCTAGAGAACGTGTAAGGGATTCTGGGAGAGTTAACGCGTTTGATACAGACATGATTCGCTCCTAAAGTTAAAGGATAAACGCAGGCAAGTATAAAGAAGATGGGGAATGGGTGCAAGAGTGCCTTGAGGGGATTTTAGGAGTGACAGGGATACCCTAGATAATCAATGACGGCTTGGATCTTCTTTAAAAGTTCATCGATGGTTTTAGGTGCTTTGACAATGTTCCATAGACACATTATTTTTGGATTGCGAGCAAGGAAAGAGTCCATAGCGGGTTTTGTTGATCCAATTAATTTCTGGATGTCATATTCACAGAGAGCTGTAAAATCGGTGCTATTCTTGCACTCGTCGTTTCTTTTTGAACATCCGAAGTCAACTAGGAAGTATTTTTTCCTGGTTTCATGATACATGATGTTATCGTTAGCGATGTCCACATGGGTTATGCCGGCTGAATGAAGTTCTTTGAGTTGACTTGCGAGGTCTTTTACGGCGCATATCCATTCAAAAATGTCGCTAGGTTGAAGATCTTTCCATGTTTTGTTCATTTGGCGGATGATGAGAACTGGGTGTTGTGTCTCTGATTTAGGAATAAAACCTTTGAGATATCCCTGAAACGAAGGGCATTTTTCGGATATATCCAATAGTATTTTATATTCCCGTTCCACTGCGAAATATTCAAAGCGCTTGAAGTGTTTGCTGGTCATTTTAGGTGACTTTATTGCTAGAGTTTTTCCATCCTTTTCAGGGTTTAATTGCTTTAGCGTACACAAACCACCTATCCCTAAGAGTTCTCCGACAAAGAATGAGGTGATTTTCCGTCTCCCATCTTCATAAGTTTTGGTGCGTACAAGGCCAGACTCTGTCTGTTCCCAGGTTGATTGACTTTTGTTTTTACTAACTGCACTCATAATTAAACTATAATTTTTTTAGTTAGTTTTAATTATGCATAAAAATATAGTTAAAGTAAATACGAAAAGTAATTTTAATTTGAAGCTTGATGTGACATATTATGTCACAATGTGTTATACCCGACTCGGTCACAAACTTGGAATTTGGGGGTCTTAGAACGGCCTATTTTTTTCGAACTGCTCCTCGAGAATATTCATGAATATTCCCGCCGTCGCTGTTCAAAAAAACTGGACCGCTCTAAGACCCCCAAATTCCAAGTTTGAGACCAAGTCGGGTATATGAAAAATTAATAGGTTCTTATTTTTCGGAATTAAAGCCGAAGAACCCTTGCGCAAATCGAAACGCAAAGGGACTCAGCGTCAAGAGGACAGCGGATTTAAGAGGTACAGAAATTCCGAGTAAGCTTGTCATGAGTATTCCCAATGCGATTCCACCGATAAGGCAAATGGCAACGTGCGCGGTTTTTGAAGTGGAGCAATTTGCGATAGCATCTGTCGTAAAATAGGGGCCATAGCAGGCAGATGCGATCGTGTAAAAAGCTCCTTCGAGCGGGGATAAAGCGGTGAATAGGTGCGCTGTAACGGCTCCGATTGCTCCGCAAACAACTTTTCCCTCGATATCAGAGACGCGCTAATCGCGTTGCTGTATCGAGTACGTATTTGACAAAGTAGCTGATCGGGACATCGGAGCTCCGGTCATTTGTTCCTGATCCTTCGCCTTACAGACGCTGGAGGATCATCTTTTCGAGTTTGACGATATCTTTGCTGAAGTTGCGGATTCCTTCTGCAAGCTTGTCGTTAGCCATAGCGTTTTCAGAGAGTTCCCAGCGGAACGCTTTTTCGTCGAGAGTGATCTTATCAATGGCCATTTTTTGAGAGAGAGTTGGATTGAGCTTGAGAGGCACAGGGCCTTCAGCTTCTTGCAGCTCAGCGAGAAGCTTGGGGGCAATGGTGAGAAGATCGCAGCCAGCAAGCTCGAGGATCTCATCGGTGTTACGGAAGCTCGCGCCCATGATTTGGGTTTGGATCCCCATTTTTTTGTAATAGTGGTAAATTTGGGTGACCGAGATGACTCCGGGATCTTCTGCAGGGGGATAAGATTCCTTCCCTTCGCTTTTTTTGTACCAGTCTAGAATGCGGCCGACAAAAGGGGAGATGAGGGTTGCTTTTGCTTGAGCGCAGCCAATTGCTTGCGCCATGCAAAACAGGAGGGTCATGTTGCAATGAATCCCTTCTTTTTCGAGGATTTCGGCAGTTTTGATCCCTTCCCAAGTAGAAGCGAGCTTGATCAAGATCCGTTTCCGGTCGATGCCAGCAGATTCGTAGAGAGCGATAAAGTTGCGGGCCTTTTTTAAACTGCCTTCGATGTCAAACGAGAGGCGCGCATCGACCTCAGTCGAGACGCGTCCAGGGACGATTTTAAGAATTTCTAATCCGAAATTCACAAAGATTTTATCGAGGATTTTCTCCAATTGCTCTTTAGGTTGAGAGGAGACCTTTTTTCCATATTGGATCGCTTCTTCGATTAAGAATTGATATTCAGGCTTTGTCGCTGCGGCCAAGATGAGGGAGGGGTTTGTCGTGGCATCTTGAGGGTGGAATTTTTTGATCTCTTCAAATTCTCCCGTATCAGCGACGATGGTGGTCGTTTTTTTTAATTGATCTAGCTTTTTCATCTTAAACCTCGATAGTTTACTTGATCATAGCGTTTTTAGAATTTAGAAGGGAAGATGAAAGGGGTTCTGGAGATGGGAATCCTTCATCATTTTTTGAAATTTGGGCTCAAAGCCTTCCGCGGTAATGGAGGATGCATATCCAAAGACTTTGATATGGACGGTTTGGTTGTTCGAGAGAGCCTCAATCAAAATGTTTGAAATGTCTTGGGGGAGAAGTAAGCGTTGTCCTCCTTCGTGGCGGCAGGCTTGAAAAGGGTATTTTTCAGATCCGATGGTTAAGAATCCGGAGGTTGTTTTGGGGTCTTCTTTAGAGGAAGGGATTGGAAGGGAGTGGACATTGAGATAGGTACGCACTTCGCCTGCGATCCGCATGAATTCCAGGTCCAGCCCATTGACCAGATCTGAGGTGAAGTGAGAGAGTTTCGTGGAGTTGAATTTTTTATCGCCCGATTCAATTTGATTGTAGGCCCAACGGTCTCTGTTCTGGCAGGCAGACAAAAGAAAAAGTAAAAGAAAAAAGGATCTTCGGGTCACAGAGAGCTCGAGGTGAATTCAAAAAGATTATGATTCCGGAATCCGACTTTAATTGAAATCAGATTCCGGAAGTGGGTCTTGATTAGTGTGTGTGTGCGTGGCTATGACTATGGTGATGGTGATGCCCGCCATTATTAGAAACCAACACTAAAGCAGTCACCGCAATCGCAACAGCACCAGCTCCAATCGCAACATTCTGCCATGTTTTTGATTTGGCAGTGCTCGAGCCTTCATTAGAAGCTTGTCCTACAGATGTTCCATCAGTGTCATCAGCGCGCAAAGCGGGCGTCAGAACAAGAGCGGAAACGGCAAAAAGGGAAAGAAACATTTTTTTCATCGGATTTCTCCTGTTATAAGTCCATATGATGACAGAAGATGCCACCGGATCGTCTATCGTACTATTTTGCGTTATACAAGTTATAAGAATATTTTGTCTACGGCGAAAGATGAACCTTAAACAACTTTAAAAATGGGAGTTGTTAGCTCGGCTTTGAATAAGCCTTCCTAAGAATTGAAATTACGCATCAAGGGTTCCCTGCCAGGCGACGGGACACAAAAATATGCAAAGTCGAGGTTAGGGTAAGGTTTCTGTAATAGGGGTAATTTCTGTGGGAACAGAAGTTTTGACGGAGAGAAGCTGGGTCTGCAAGTCTTTTAAAACAAGGAACTGCCAGTGAGCTCCCATGTCTTGATAATCTCCGAGAATGGATGTCTGGAAGGGAATCCAATGTTTTTCCTGAAACCCTTTATCTGAAAAAGCCTCTTGCGATTCAACCATTTGACATGCGGATACAAGGTGTGTTTCTGCTGTTTTTAAGGACTCTCTTCTCTCCATTTGAGGGATGCAGGAGACGAGATCATCTGTGATCTGAAGGGAGCGAAATGCTGTTTGAAATTCTCGGTAGAGTTGAGGGATCTCTTTTTTTAAAGCAGCTGCGGTCAGAACATAGGCATTGCCGTGTTTGACGAGAATAAGCTGAAGCATTCTGACAGGTCCCCAGTCGGATTGCGTATCGATCTCAGTGAGCTCTGCAACTCCCCCGGATGTATGGACTTTCCCAAGGTGTCTCCACCTGTTGGCGCGATCGGATTCTTGGATGTTTTTTACCGCTTTGAGGTATTCAGATTGGGAGATATCGACGTTTTCAATCGCTAAATTAATTGAGGGGCAAAAACCTTCCGACTTTTTTTTGAAAAAAGAAATCTGGACGCGAGGAGATAAGGTGCGCGGGTCGACAATGTCCCATCCCTTGGGAGGAAGAAAATAACAAAAATAAGTGGGCTTTTGTTCAGTTGTTAGCTCTTGAGTCTCTGCGTTTAAGCCCGAGGAAGAAGCAAAAAAAAGGAGGAATGAGAGAAAAAACGCTTTGATTAATGACATGTATGGCTGTGAGAGTGGGTAGTGGATGCAGTGCTTTGATGCAAAACAGAAGCGAGGATTGCAATTCCTACTGCTAATCCAACACCCCATCCGAGCATGGATGTACTAATGGCAGTGAAAGCTCCTTCTTGAGCTCCCGATCCTGTTTGATACAGTGCTTCTGTATCGGTTTTGTACTGGTTGAGTCCGCCATCATCTGCAAACAGAGAAAGGCTTTGACACACTAAAGCAAAACAAACAGTGGAGGCGAAGAGTTTACGCATTGGAAAAGTCCATGTTTAAAAACGTATTTCCTATATCTTATGACAAAATGAGGAGTTTCCTGCAATTTTTAATTTATACGCAA
>JAGVMG010000048.1 GCA_020053915.1 Parachlamydiales bacterium
ATTTTATTTTATAAGGCATTAGCATGTTTAATCTTAGTGTTTCCATAAGATCCTAACTGTCAATAAGAAGTGAGAGTCGAAATCACTTAATTTTTCATAAACTACTCATTGAATTGTATTTAAAATTCGGTAGGTTCAAAAACAATTTTATGGTACAAGAAGCTAAATAGGACGATTGCAATTCAAGGAAATTCTTTATGGCCGCACGCTCAAAACGCACTCTCCTTAAGACTCCAAAACCTCGTAAATCTCAGCTGCACCTCATACGGATTGCTGAACTACAAGACAAGATGCGAAAGGAAAAAGTCGACCTCTGCTTAGTGGATCATCCTCTCGACTTGTATTACTTCACAGGTTTGCATCTCTCAGCGGGACAATTGTTTGTGCAGCGCAAAGATGCGCAGCTATTTGTCGATGGGCGTTATCTTGCGGTTGCAGAACATGAGGCGCCTATTCCTGCCGCTTTATCTCAAGAATCTTCCGTATTGGATTTCCTTAAAAGCTCCAAGGCAAAGAAGCTCATCTTTGACAGTGGGCATTGCTCGTATGATCAATATCTCAAATTACAGAAGTTGATACGCAAGCTAAAAGCGCCGCCAGAACTCAAACCGCTTTCTTCCTTCTTCAATACACTTCGCATGATTAAAGACCCTCAAGAAGTGAAATATATGCAGGCATCTGCGCAGCTGCTCTACAAAGGATTTGAACATGCGCGCACGTTGTTAAAGTTGGGCGTCTCCGAGCTCGAGGTTGCGCGCGGCTTCGAGATCTTCTGCTTGGAGAATGGCGGAGAAAAAATGGCGTTTGATCCGATTATTGCCTTTGGAGCCAATAGCGCGATGCCTCATCACAGGGCGAGCAACACGCGGCTTGCAAAAGGGGATGTTGTGCTGATCGATATTGGAGTCGTGTTAAACAAATACCATTCGGATATGACGCGGATGCTGTTTTTCAAATCGATCGATCCCTTCATGGGAACGGTGTTCGAGGTCGTGCGCGCAGCGCAAAAGGCGGCATTGAAGCTTGCTAAGCCAGGTGTTGCCGTGGGAAAACTCGATGAAGCAGCGCGTTCTGTGATGCGCCGCCACAACATGGAATCCCACTTTGTGCATAGTTTAGGTCATGGGATCGGACTGGAAACGCATGAGTCACCGAGAATCAAATTTGACGGAGATGAGAAAGGATTAATCTTGGAGCCTGGAATGGTCATTACGATTGAGCCAGGTCTCTACTACCCCGGAAAGGGCGGAGTAAGATACGAGGATACCATTGTGATTACAGAGAAGGGTCACCAGAGTTTCTTTCCCGAGATGAACAAACGTCAACTGCTTATTTAAAAGGGTTACATGAACTTACGCACACGTTTATTTTTATGGATTACGCTGACGTTTGCCGTAGCTGGTGGAATTGACTATGTTTTGGAAGATCTCACGACGGCAAGTAAAATTGACGCAGCGCAAAATCGCTTGAAGCAAAAAATCATTGAGACCAGCGAAGAAAAACGAAAAAGCATCGAAAATTATCTGGCATCTGCAATTGCCGATAAACAATCGATGTGTGATTTCATGTTAAGACAACTGACGAATTTTTTCCTGCAGGTGGAGCATTTTGCGCCGATCGCTGAGAACGAAGACTCGGGAACTTGGGGAGATACTGCGACCGTTCTCGCCAATAATAAATGGATCGATTTGATTCAAAACACGATCGAAGGAAAAGTAGCTTCTTGTATCGTTCCCCGTCCTGAATCCTTAGATTTTTCCTATACCGTGCCGATCAACGAAGATTGTGCATGGGTCGTCATGAAAGATGAGTTAAAAGAGAAAATGCCACTCATCGGCGTGCGGATTCCGATTGCATACAAGCCGGGATATCAACAGCCCGAATCGGAACAGATCGTCTTGCGCAAAGGGACCTTGCCCGAAGGGTATCTTCTCTTTTCCGTGGAAGAGCTCCTCCATCCATCTGCAGAAAGTAGCAAAGCCCCCATTTTTCAACCTGAGATCCTCTCCAAACAGGGGAGTGTATTGCTGCCTTGGAGCGAGGGATTTACCTTGGACCTCAATGGATTTTATCACGCGTTTACAAATGTGCGTAATTATCTTCAGCAGGGCTTGGGCAAGTTAACAAATGTGCAAAGCGATGAGATCCGCGCTTGGATTGAAAAGGAGCTTGCTTCCAAAGGAAAGAGTTTAGAGAACATTCCCCTCTATCCCGAAGGCTATTCCACCTTCTCTTCGGGATATATTCAAAAGCGCTTAAGCGAGCTGACGATGCAGTACAACCAGGTCTACATGATTTGGGTGGTAGCTTCATTGTTTGATAGCGGCGCCTTTGGCAATGATATGTTTAAATCGCCAGCTCCTCTTGGGATCTCTGTCAATCGCTTAGGAGAGGCGCAAGGTACGGGCATTCATACTGTGGATTGTTTCTATTCACAGCCTTTTTTAAATGAGGCGGTCTATTATCAACAGAACCACGATCCCGATAGTATTTCGAATTTAGGCTCGAGCATCGCCGTGTTCCGCGGACCTGATCACCATGTCTTTTTAGGCAATACCGCCCAGCTTTTAGCTGTTGAAAAAAACATGGAAAAAACGGGTTATCTGACGCTCGCTGTTGATGCAGATGTGATCTTGCAAAAACTTGTGCAAACGATGAGTCAAATGGCTCTCATTGTCCATAACAATGAAGTGTTTGGCGCCTACACGAAAAATGGAGAACGCGTCGATCTCACAGAACAAAAGGCATTGCCCCTACCTCAGCTGCTTGCGGGTAAAACAGGAACCATCACCTGGAATAATGAAGATTACTTTTTTAGTCAGATGACCCCTTTTCCTGGAGTCGATTTACACTTTCTCATGCTCAATCCGGTTTCTGTAGAGTTTGGCTTCACCAAGTACGTTGTCGATGGGGCAATCAGTGTTGTCAATTCGATTTTATTTAATGTTCACCTCATCGGATTCTCGACGATGCTCCTAGTGCTAATTGTATTGCATAACATCGCCTTGCGCATTACTCGCCCCGTCACTCGGCTTGCTCAAGCGACAAAAGCAATTGGAGAAGGACATTTGGATGCAGTCGACCTCCCCAAGCCTCTTCATCCAGGCAGAGGCGACGAAGTGGAAATCTTATGTACGGCATTCGAGCAGATGGTGAGTGGCTTAAAAGAAAAAGAAAAAGTGAAGGCTGTTTTAAATAAGGTCGTATCGCAAGAAATTGCCCAAGAGATTTTAAAAGGGAATATCCATCTCGGTGGCGAAGAGATGAAAGTTACAGTGCTCTTTGCGGATATACGCAATTTTACCCATATGACACAGAACATGAAACCCCAAGAAGTGGTCGATCTTCTCAATGCGTGCATGACGAAAATTTCCAATATCATCGACCATAACGGAGGCGTGATCGATAAATATGTTGGCGATTCCACCATGGCTCTTTTTGGCGCACCAATCTCCCATCCAAACAGCGCGTTGCAAGCAATCACAAGCGCACTAAAAATTGTCGAAGAAATCACGCACTGGAATATCGAGCGCAAAGAACGCGGTTGGCCCATGATTGAGATGGGAATTGGGATCCATACAGGTAATGTACTGGCTGGAAATATGGGAGCAGAAAATCGTCTAAACTATACGGTAATCGGCAGTAATGTTAATCTAGCCTCGCGATTATGCTCCTCCGCGCAAGGAATGGAGATTCGGATTACCAAAGAGACGTTACAAGAGCCTTATGTTCAAGAGAAAACAGTCTCTGAGAGTCTAGGTCCCATTACGCTTAAAGGATTCGATCACCCTATTGAGGTGTTCCGCGTCCAAGGAGGGAAATAAGGAGGAGGGGACATGAACCTAAGACTCAAATTTCGCCAGAAGATCCTTCTGCTGCAAATCTTATTTTTCTTATGTTTTGTAATTGCTGCAGTTCCCTTCATTCAAAAAGCAGTGAAGCGCATTGTCTCGCATACCCTCCAGCTTGACATAGAAGAGTTGATTCCCAACGCAAGCCAGTTTTCCTATCACCATGTGCAAGAATTCACCGCACAGTTTGAAGTGTGGTTTCTCATTTTTTGCGCTCTTGCCTTTATTTTCTTTGCGCTTGTGACATGGACCGCTCTTCATCGGATTCGCTCTCCTGTCACTCAAATGATCCGCGCGATTAAGCCCTATCAAGCCGGCAAAGAAGAGGTGCTTTCCAGCATCCAGTTACACCCTTCGATCGACTCAGCTGATCCCTTCTTTCAACTTGCAGAAGTGCTTAACTCCCTTTCTGACCGCGTGCGCTTGCACATCTCGAGCTTAATTGATGAGCGCAATGAAAAAGAGGCGATCCTCGAGTCCCTTGGAGAGGGGGTCATTGCCGTCGATGCTGAAATGGGAATCCGTTATGTCAATTTCATTGGAAGCCGCATGCTGGGCTTTCCTAAGCGTCATCTTATCAACAAACCTTTCCCAGTCATTTTAGATAAGGCGATTACTCCTCTATTAGAAAAGTGTCAATTCCTTCTCGCTGCCTGCCAGGAGAAACGCTCGATCGTCACCGATTCGATCTCTTTTGGCGATGCGAAACGGGTATATTTCGATCTCATCGCCGCCCCCAAACTACACCAGAGCGGCGCTATCATCGTCCTCCAGGATAAATCGAGCCATTACCGCGTCCTCGAGATGGGAAAAGATTTTGTCGCCAATGCCTCGCACGAATTGCGCACTCCCATCACGATCATCAAAGGCTTTGCAGAAACACTTCAAGACATGCCAGAACTTCCTCCTGAAATGCTCTCAGAGATCATCGAAAAAATTGTCCGCAACTGTCAGCGCATGGATAACCTCGTTAAAAATCTTCTCACTTTGGCCGATATCGAAAATCTTCCCGAATCTCGATTTCAAGAGTGCGACCTCATCGCGCTTGTCGAAACCTGCCGCCAAGTTGTGCTTACCGTGTTCCAAGAGGCTCAGATCGTTATCGAAAAGAAAAAGGACCCTGTCACCGTCTGCGCTGATCCTGAGATCTTAGAACTTGCCATCCTCAACTTAATGAACAATGCGGCCAAGTACTCCAATCCCCCCGCTCACATCACGATCGCTATCGACCAAATGGGCGAGGAAGCTTCCATTGCGATTTCCGATAAAGGGATCGGGATCCCAGAGCAAGATCTCGAGCATATCTTCGATAGATTCTACACCGTCAATAAAGCCAGATCCCGCAGGCACGGCGGCGCAGGACTCGGGCTGTCGATTGTTAAAACGATCATCGAAAAGCACGAGGGCACCATCAGCGTCACTTCAAACTTAGGGCAAGGGACAACCTTTGCTGTCCTGCTGCCTAATCAGCGCGTGATTCGGAATGCTTGATGTTACGCAAAAAGGAAGAATCTTCCTCAGGAAGGTAGAATTCTGGTTTTGGTTGAGTGGGATTAGCTCGCTTATAATCCAAAGCAAAACTATCGAAAAGCAACTTAATATTTTTTGAGAGCTCATTTTTCATTTCGCTTTTGGTAATGTAACAAGCGCGTTGCCAAAAAGTTCCGAAGTTAAAGAGTTTGTGTTTTGTGAATTGGGCAATCATTTCAAACTCTAAGGACAAGCGATAGACTGGCAATGCATCTCCATTGCAATCATGAAGTTGGTTCAAGGTGAAATGAAGCGGTGGTTTTGAAAAAGAGGAGACATCAATCCCATCCTCTTGAATTAATTTCACCCAAGCGACTTTTCCGGTTTTTTGTAGACAGGTCAGAAAAGCGTTTTCTGCAATAGCCAGATACTGAGTCTCAATGCTATCAATATGGGGAGAAATAAGAAAGCTTGGGATATTTTCTAATGATTGGAACTGTGTGCTCATGTTTGGCGTTTCAAAATACTGGGCATCGAGAGCCTCTGTGGGATCAAGTGTCTGTTCTTTGAGAGCTTCGGCTGTTTGTGTGTAAGCAAAAAAAGGGTATAAAAGGGTAATATAAAGGATTGTGAAACTGAGCCATGGATGGAATCTAAGTGTGTTATTCATGCTTTAATCCAGGGTGACTTCTTTAGTGTTATTCGGAATTCCATTTTGAAACCAGTCATGCCATTTATTAAGCAGCTGCTGAAGACACATTTTCCACGGCCATCCCTGATAACAACAGCGTTCAGAGTTGTCGAGAAGAATAGTAATTACTTGTTCACAAGCATCAACGATTGAACGTTTAAGTCCTTTGCCTCTATACAAATCGCGAGCTCTTTTTGCTGTTGATCGCGCTCTAAACAAACATTCATCTATCGGAATAGAATCTGGTTCCCAGTCAACAATAGGGGCATGAGGGCTTTTAGTTAATACAATTTCTGAAGCAGCAGATGGGCAATTCAAAAAATGAACGATATGAAGTAGCTCCTGTTGAATCAAGAACGTCATCTCTTCATTTCCTAAATTTCCATAGCTAATTAGTTGTCCAAATAGAGATCGGATCAAAGAGATTTGCCCGTTGGAGCTGTCTGTATCTAATGCCAAGTCATAGGCAACTTGGAAGTCATCTAACGCTTCAGTATATTTTTCAAGTAAGAGATAATTTTCGCCTCGTGTGCAGTAATGATCAGAAAGAGAGGTGTTTGAGTAATACGAAGAAAGGATCTGAACTGTGTTGTGTGCAATGATTTCATGGATTCGCTGTTCGACTGGCGTCTGTGCGTGCAGAGTGAAAGGACACGATGCAAAAAAAGGCACTAAACACAAGAAGGTGAAAAATTTGTGAATGATCATTTTTATTTCTTCCTAATAAAATCTTGTGTCCAAGGTTAAGATGACTAATTTTTTGATGCAAGTGGAAAGTCTAGACGTCGTGGTATACCGAACGTGTTTCAAAATTTGGGTTTCGGCTGCGCTGGCATCTTCATCTTTGCAGTCGCCTCCATCGGCCATGTGCTTACACATAGCCTGTTTCGTCGACTACAAATCTGAAGCGCCCGCTTTGCCGAAACCCAAATTTTGAAACACGTTCGGTATATTACCGCACAGGTTGGCACTTGCGCGTGATCCGCATGCCTGTTTGCTTATCCGTACCGCTTAACTTTTCTTTTGGAGGGATCTGCTTTGAAAAGCTGAGGTAGGGTTCGAAAGCGGAGAGGTTGCCGTCAGCACCGTTGTGTTTGAATAAGAGCTCTTGTAACTCTTGTTTGTCGAGAAGGTGGTATGTTTTCTCTTCCTTCCAGTTTTTCTTTTCTAATGCGAGAACTTCTTGTGCGACCTTGGCTCCGAAGAGAGCTGTAAGGAGAACGGGCGGGGCGAAATAGAAATTGAAAGCGTCTTTTTCAGCCTCTTCGCCCAAGGTGAAGAAATCGCGAAGAGGAGGAATGCCTTGGGTTTTTTCGATGGAATAGTGATTCGTTCCTTTAAGCATGTGGTAGTAGAGGTGCGCAAGCTTGGGATCTTTGGGGAAGAATTCTGCGAGATCATGGTATGCGTTTAGTGTTTTTTCTTGGGCGATCAGTGCGTTTAGAATCTGTGTTTCCCAGCCTTTTTTGGGGGGAGTGGAGAAGAGGGATGTTTTTTCGTAGAGAAGAACGAGGAGGCGGGCGGCTGTCTGATAGGCGATATGGCGAGAAGGGTCTGCCATAGGTTCGAATAAAGGGGTCAGGCTGAGCTTGGAGGTGTCGGGAAAGGGGGAAATAGCGCGCAGATAAACGGCACTGCCCCGTGTTTTTTCTTCTTTAGGTTTAGGAGGGGTTTTATTTTCTTTTTTTGCAGCTGTGGACGCCTTTCGAAATTTGCGCACTTCGAGGCGGTTGTTCACGGCACGTTCTGTGCGGGCGGCAGCGGTCAAGCTCCACTCGGCAATGGAAAGAGACTTCGCATCGCGGAAGAAGGTGAATGCCAAACAGGAAAAGATGAAGATTAGTCCGCAGACTAAAGGAAGGATGTTCATAGGGACGTCACGGGCCTCTCATAAGAGATCGTTGCTTCTGTATTGGGAAAAAAGAATGCGCATGTTTGGGTGATTTTTGGATCGCTTGTGGTGGTCCAGAGAAGCTTAAAGAAGGGAGGGGGGGGGTCTTTTTTATCCCACAGGGGCTTCCACTGTTTTTTTTTAGGGTCAAAAAAAGAGAAAGAGGCCGTGGAGATTCCTTCTAAAAAGATCTCTTGGCGCGTTTCATTTCCTCCCCAGGTCGCAAAACAGAGTTGGTGCTTTTCGTTGAGGTAGAGCATTCCTTTCACAGGGCCAGAGAAGTCGGGGTTAGGGTCGACGCCGTAATCATAGGTGAAAAACAGGGCGGAGCCCACGGCATCTTGATGGGAGAGGGTGGTAAAGATGCGGGGATGCTCGTCTAGCTCCGCACGTGCAAAGAGATGGTTTAAGCGCTGGCGCATCAGCTCGACGGGGAGAATGTTTTTTTTAAGCTCGATCAGCTCGAGCTTTTTTCGGGAAATTTGGCCGTAAAAGGTCACAAGGCCGCTGAGAAGCGTTCCGGCGAGGATAAGCGCGATCATGACCTCAAGAAGTGTAAGGCTGTGCTTTTTTCTCACTGCAAGAATCTTCTGTTGATTTAGTAAAGGATCATGGGGGATTCCCCTTCTTTTTGCCTAGCAGTTTTTATACCGACACCACTTGAAGAATCGGTTTTTGGCTGCGTTGGATTCTCACTCTTGCCTTGCCAAAATCCCGATTCTTCAAGTTGTTTAGGTAGACCGACTTTAAGCTGTCAGCGGAACGATCTGCGGAGGAGGAGTGGGGATGGTCGGTTTTTTTTCTTCGAGACCGCTTTTTTGTGTGACAAAGACTTTGTAGTGGAAAGAAAGGGTGTCGCGGGTGATGTGGTTGAAAAGAAAAAATTTTCTTGTCTTTGGAGTGACTAGCTTAATCTCAATATTGACGAGCCGGTGTTGGTCCTGGTTTCCCCCTTTTTTGCGGGATGAAGACGAGACATAACCGAGCCTTTCGATATTCCGCGCTCCTAACCCTTTTAAATTCAATGCTACCTTGTCTTGAAATACGAGCGATTTATTATTTTTGTTAACGTCGAGCTCTTCCCAAGAGATTGCATTTTGGAACAGCTTGGCTTTCACCTCAGCGAGCGCTTCGTCGCTGATCCGATGGAGCTGGAGTCTTTGATAGGTTTTGAGCTCTTCTGTCAAGGCTTTCAAGGGGATGTGAGTCAAAGGAAGGATGCAAGAGGTGAAGAGGCTGATGGCAATCATCAGCTCGAGCAAAAGAAAATTATAGCAACGTCTTCTTCTATTCATGGCAATGGAGGATAGCCGAAGAGATGGCTTTTCATCGATCAGTATTTGACGAGATATCTCAAGGGGGAGTATCCTAGCGGTCCTTAATAAATGTTTTTCGAGTGTGGATATGGAACTCAAGGGCAAAGCTCTCTATAATCTCTTAAGAATCAGTCTGCAGGAAGATCCTTCGATGGAGGTCAAGCCGTGGCAAGTGGAGGATTATCGTCAATTGGACGAGACTTCCCTATTTTCCCGACTTCAGCGCCTCGGGATTGTTCTGGATGAAGAGAGTTTCCTCGTTTATGCAGAAAATTGCGAGTCTCCAGAAGAATTGGTTGATTGTCTCTGTTACGATGAGGAAAATCTCGAACTGCGGGATGAAACTTTTCTCATCGTCTGCGAACTCTGGCGCCGCTTTTTACCCGACAAACCGTCGTTGTCTTTGTTCTGCGACGAGCTCGATCAACTTTTTGAGCAGTACGACAATGGAACGATGGAAGATGAAGAGGTTTTACAAGATCATTTAAGCGATTTAGAAGATATTTTGGATTTGGCAGTCGATCATGGCACATCTCCTCAAGAAGCCTTCCAGGATGTCTCCCAATACTGCGCTCATGACCTCGAAGGGTTTATCTCCGATTATATCTCTGATCTCATCGAAGCGGAAAATGATCTCGCGGCTTCAGAGCTTCTCGATTCGTTCTATGAATATATCGCCAATCAAAAGCGCTTTGATTTTTTACGCGCCCGAATTTTTGCTGAAAGCGACATTGCCGAAGGGAATTTACTGATCGGCAGATTGCTCGAATTGCTCGGCGAAGAGCCTGATCTTTCTTTGATCCTTGAAATGGCCGATTACCTTGTGAACCGAGGAGATGTCCACCTCTTTATGCAAGCGGTGAGACAAGCGATTCCTCTGCTTGAACAGGAAGAGGATCTACAAAACCTGCTCCGTCAAATTGCCTCCTATTACCGATGTCTCGATCGGGAAGAAGAGGAGAAAGCCGTCGTAAGCCTTCTCGATAAGCGCAAGCATCTGAAATTCGATCAGAAAATCGATCCGTCGGATAAGGCGCTCAATCATATAGTTCAGATTTTCAGCTGACTTCCTGGTACATCGTTTGCAAAGTTTGATTCTAAATAACTTGTCTCCAATAAGATAGATGTTTTTCATTAGCTTGCGCATGGCATGCGTGATCTGACCATTTTACGATATGTCGTAAAATGGTCTTGACTGTTTTACGATATATCGTAAAATGGTCAGTAGGGAAAGGGGGTGTTTTGTGAAGAGAATTTACGAGCTTCTTATGGAAGAGCATCTAGAAACTGAGAGGCAAATGCTTTTTCTTGTCGGTCCTCGTCAGGTGGGCAAGACGACAACAAGCTTAGAAGTGTCTGCTCCTTGGCCTAAAGCTGTCTATTTGAACTGGGATATTCAGGCTGATAAGGCTGTGATTATTGAAGGTGCGGATGCGGTGGCTGAAAGAGCCGGTCTGAATCAATATGCGAAAAAGAAACGCCTGATCATATTTGATGAGTTGCACAAATACCGCAAGTGGAAGACTTTCCTAAAGGGTTTTTTTGATAAGTATGGGGCGTTAGTCCAGATCATTGTAACGGGAAGTGCTCGTTTAGATGTCTATAAGGCGGGGGGAGATAGCTTGATGGGGAGGTATTTTCTCTATCGTTTACACCCTCTTTCTGTGGCAGAGATCGTCCGTCCCTCTCTACGTGAGGTTGAAATTGCTAGTGCGGCCAAAAAAATTAGCGATCGAGAATTCCAAGCTTTATTTCAGTATGGGGGATTTCCAGAGCCTTTTTTAAGGAGAGCTCCTCGATTCTATACGCGCTGGAGAAAATTAAGAGCGCAACAGTTATTTGCTGAGGATATGCGCGATTTAACGCGGATCCATGAACTCAGTGAAATCGAAATGTTAGCGCAATTATTAACCTCACAAGTGGGGCAGTTAACGAGTTATTCTGCCTTGGCTTCGAAGGTCAAGGTGTCTAATGATACTATCAGTAGGTGGATTAAGACGTTAAAATCCTTTTACTATTGTTTTACCTTGCAACCCTGGACGAAGAATGTTTCACGCTCTTTACTTAAGGAACCTAAGGTCTTTTTATGGGATTGGTCTTTAGTTGAGGACCATGGGGCTCGCGTGGAAAATTTCATTGCTTCCCACTTATTGAAGGCCGTGCAGTTTTGGACGGATCGCGGGATGGGAGAGTATGGATTACATTTTTTGCGCGATAAGGAAAAACGAGAGGTGGATTTTCTTGTTTCTAAAAATAAAAAGCCTTGGTTTTTGGTTGAGGTCAAAAGCTCGGCGAATGCGGGTATTTCCAAGTCGTTGTATCATTTCCAGGAAATGACGAAAGCGCCGCATGCTTTTCAGGTTGTCTTTGATCTCGATTACGAAGAAGGGAATTGTTTTTCTTCGACTAAGCCGATCATTGTTCCAGCTAAAACATTTCTTTCGCAATTGGTATAAGAGGCTGTCCACAAACTCAGCTTCTGTCGATTTTCGGGTTCTTTTGAATCGAAAATCGGCCAAAATAATCCCGAAAATCGACGAAGCCTGAGTTTGTGGACAGCCTCTAAGTCACATCACTTTAAGGGGAACAAAGTCGAGGTAGTCGCACGAGGTGAAGAGGTACTTCACGCCACGGGCTGTGCCGAAAGGAAGCGAGTTGGATCTCACACTGTGGAGGTGTCCAAAGACGCAGATGTCGATCTTGTGCTCTTCGAGAAGTGCTGAGGCGCGCGACGGCTGTAAATCGGGACCAATCGGTGGATAGTGGGTTAGGGCGATCCGGGTGATAGCTTTTTTGTCGAGCAGGCTTAAAGAGAGTTTTAAGCGCTCAAGTTCCCGTTGGAAGAGACGTTCTTCATCTTCTTTTTCTTTTGCAATCTGTTCGGGAGTTTTGATGCGCGCCCTTGGGTTTTCTCGGAACTCAATGTAGCCGTCAAACGTGTATTCTGGAGTGTCCCATAGACGTGCTCCGGCAATTGTTACAGAATTCCAGTTGAAGACATTGTTCTGAATGAAATGGATCGAAGGGGGAAGCATTTCGGAGAGTTTTTTTGAAGAGCCCCACCAGTGGTCGTGGTTTCCCTTGAGGATGACTTTTGTTCCTGGAAGGGCGTGGATCCACTGCAGGTCGACAAGCGCATCTTGAAGATGTGTCGCCCAGGAGATGTCTCCGGGAATCAGTACGAGATCTTGCGGCGCAATCAGCTTTTGCCAGTTTGTGGCGATTTTATCAGCGTAGTTTTCCCAAAGAGGCCCAAAGGCTTCCATTGTTTTGCCCGGCACTCCAAAGGCAAGGTGGGGATCTGAAAGAGCCCAAATACTCATGACATTCCTTGTTATAGGGAGAAATTGTCGGGAATTCGCGTTCCCGAGGTGACGATGATAATGCCGTCGCGGATATAAATGCCATCCCCGTCATAGGTTTTGAGCTGATTTTTATTGGTCAGGTGGACGTTGTTGCCAATCGAGCAATGCTCGTCTAGGATCGCTTTTTCAATCAGGCAGTTTTCTCCGATGGAGAGGTGGGTAGGGAGCGGATGGTTTTGGAAGGAGGGGGGGATATTATAGTGATTTCCTAAGACGATCGAATTACGGATGATCGTCCCTTTTTTAATGAGAGCGCGGATGCCAATAATACTTCCTGTGATCTCTTGTGCTTCGATGACAGAGCCTTGGCTGATGATCGAATTGTGGATGATTGTATCGGTAACAAGGGGGCTGGGCAGGTTGTGCGGACGGGTAAAAATGGGATGGGCTTCATCATAAGTGTTGAGGCATTCTTTTCTTTGCGTGAGGGCTAAATTCGCATGGTAATAAGAGTCGATTGTGCCGATGTCTTCCCAATATCCTGGGTAGATAAATGCCGATGTTTTGCCTAATTTGATCTGCGAGGGGATGAGATCTTTTCCAAAATCATTGCCTTGCTCTTTGAGAAGAGAAAAAAGCGCCTGTCGTTTAAAGAGATAGATTCCCATCGAGCCTAAGTAATGGGGCGTCGTTGGATTTTTACTGGGGTAGTTCTTGAGAATCTCGGGACGAGCGGCAAAGCGTTTTAAGATTTCTGGGTCTTGAGGCTTTTCCTGGAAGTCGACCACGTGGTTTTCTTTATCAATTTCCAAAAGACCCATCCGTTTCGCCTCTTTTTCTTCGACGGGAAGCGAGGCGATCACGAGGTCATCGTCTCTTTCCAAGCCGTAGAGAAGCATCTGATGCAGGTTCATATTATATAGCTGATCCCCAGATAAGATCAGAAAGTAATCGGCGGAGCACGTTTCAAAATGCTCTAAATTTTGACGGACAGCATCGGCTGTTCCTTGATACCAAACTTTTTTGTTTGCGGTCTCTTCAGGACTTAACAAAACGAGACGCGCATTATGCATCAGATCGAGCTGATAGCTTTCTAAGATATGTTGATGGAGACTGGAAGAGAGGTATTGGGAAATCACGTAGATGTGGGGAATTTGGGCATTGAGCGCGTGCGATAAGGGGATGTCGATCAGTCGGTACCTGCTGCCAAAAGAAACGGCGGGCTTACATCGGTTTTGTGTTAAGGGAAATAGACGTGTTCCTTGTCCACCTGCCAGAATAATGCAGGCGACCTTATCGATGCACTTGATCTCTTTCTTTTGACACGAACCCATGAACAGCCTTAATGCCTTTAAAAACTATCAGTAGCATAATAATTAATTATCTGGCAATAATTGACTGGGCGATTAGTTAATTATCTTCTTTTGACCACTTTGAAATGACAATATCCATTTCGTGTTTTAAATCGCGAGAAAGATGAGGGTGTTGAGAAAGCGCAATAAAAGCTTCTCGTTCTTTTGTCGCATTTAAAGCGGGGCAGCACAGCACAAGATAGGCTGCGAAGGTGGGTTTTTGAAGGGTCTGTTCTTGTTGGAGCATGTGCAGGCAAGCTCTAGCAATGTGCAGGTCTTCTTTAAATCCAGCCAAAGCGATGGCGGCATGTTCATTTTCTTTGGTGATTGGCATGCGGATGAGTGTGTTGATGAGAAATTCTTGAGCGCTCTCTCCTAACACGCGAAGCGCTTCTAGAATCGCCTCTTCGGTGAAAAAGTCTTGTCTTCCCAAAGCGTGGAATAGGGGGATGATTGCGCGCTCATCTCCGATGAGCCCAAGAGAGCGGGCTGCAAGTGCAGGGGCTTCGCCGTAGCCGGGAAAGAGGGGGTTGTAAAAGTCTTCGGTTTTGATGAGTGCAATGAGAGATCCGACTGCCTTTTCTCCAAAGAGAACAACGGCTGCGATTTCTGCTGAGGGATCATCTTCTTCAGAGAGGATTAAATCGGCGATGGCTTGAGTGAGCGTTCCAAAGGATTTAGGATTTTCATAGATATCTCTTAGAGAGAGGTATTTCTGTTTTGCGCGCTCGACCTCTTCTTTTTCTCCTTCAGACAAACTGTCGGAAAGGTTTTGTTGCGACTGTTGTTCGAGCTTTTCTAGGGCGTCGATCCGAGAGAGTTCGAATTCAGGCTGGATCCCTTTGCCCTCTTTTTCATAATAGGTGCGCATGACGGAAAAGCTACCGCCGAAATGAGCGTCGCGGTGTTTGAGGATTTCAAAATCATTGGGGTCTTCTAAAGGGATGTTATCCATGGTGTTTTGTACTTAAGGTTTGGATCTCATCGGCGTGGTAGCTCGAGCGGACAAAGGGCCCGCAATACATTTGTTTCACACCGAGGGAATATCCATAGTCTTCGTAGGCTTTAAACTGTTCTGGGGGAATGAAGGCTTTGACAAGAAGTTTGCGCCTGTCAGCCTGCAGGTATTGTCCGATCGTGATGATATCGCATCCGGCACGAGAGAGGTCAGCAATTGTTTCAAGGACTTGAGCGTCTGTTTCACCAAGGCCAACCATGATTCCCGATTTGACATGGCACGTGAAGTTCTTTTTCACATAGGAGAGCACGCTAAGCGTTCTTTCATAAGTGGCTTTATGACGGACACGTGGGGTGAGCTCGCGGACGGTTTCGATATTATGGTTAAAAATATTGGGCTTTGCTGCGAGGACGAGATCGATGAGCTTTTCCTCGCCGGAAAAGTCGGAGGTGAGTACTTCGATGGTCACATCAGGGCATTCTTGCCTTATGGTGGTGATAATTGCAGCGATTCCTCCTGCCCCTTGATCGGGAAGATCATCGCGTGCGACCATTGTAATCACCACGTGTTTGAGTCCCAGCTCTTTGACCGAAAGCGCAATTCTTAACGGCTCATCTGCTTCGGGGGCTTTGGGAGCTTTGGAGAAATCGATATCGCAAAAGCCGCAGTTGCGCGTGCATTCTTTTCCAAGAGCGAGAAAAGTTGCGGTTTTGCGGCCATAGCACTCGAGCCGATTGGGGCATTTCGCCTCTTCACAGACGGTGTTGAGGCGGTATTTTTCGAGGATCGCATTTGTTTTAAACAGATTGCCCCCAACGGGAAGTTTGCGGTGCAGCCAGGAGGGAAATCTCCCCAGCTTAACCGCTTTTGCTTCATCGGAGGCTTCGGGATTTTCCGGCAGTTTATTCGGCTGGAAAAGCTTCAATCTGTCTATGGACATGGGCATTACCCTTTTTTGGGTTTTGGCGGTAAGTGCAGCGGCGTGTCGTTTGCAAGGAGCGCTGCTTCCATCCAGGCTTCTGCCACAGTGGGGTGGGCATGGATGGTATCAGATACGCACTCAATCGTGAGTTCGTTGGCAATCGCAAGGCCCATTTCAGCGATCAGTGTGGACGCTTCGTGTCCAACTACTTGAGCGCCGAGGATTTTTCCTGTTTTACGGTCGACAATAACTTGCGCAAATCCTTCTGTTTCGAGGGTGGCGACAGATTTTCCAAGAGCTTGGAACGGGAACTTTCCAATGGCAGCAGAATAGCCTGCTTCTTGTGCCTGTTCAAACGTCATTCCGACGGTGGCGATCTCTGGCATCGTAAAGATGACAGACGGCACAGCGTTATAATGCATTTTCACCCCTTGGCCCATTGCGTTGCACGCAGCGATGATCCCTTGGTGAGAAGCGACGTGGGCGAGCATGAACTTTCCCGTGACATCGCCGATGGCGTAGATCCCCGAAACGTTTGTTTCCATCTTGTCATTGACAAGGATCGCTCCCTTGCTGTCGACAAGAACGCCCGCTTTTTCAAGGCCCATGTTAGAGGAGACGATTTTGCGGCCGACAGAGACAAGAGCGGCATCGCATGCCACAGGAGACTTGTCTTTGAGGCGGATGCTCAATCCCTCTCCTACGGTATCAATCCCTTCGACTAAGACTCCAGTCTGAACATCGATCCCTTTCTTTTGGAATGCGCGCGTGAGGGTTTCCGCTATGGTTTTGCCTTGAGCCATTAAAATGGTGGGAAGCGCTTCTAAGATGATCACTTTGCAGCCGAGTTCTGCATATAAAGAGGCAAATTCACACCCGATGTACCCGCCGCCAATGATCGCAAGCGTTTTGGGCACGACCGTCTGGTCGAGCATCGATGAGGAGTTAAAAATACGTTTATGGTCGCACGGGAATGCGGGGATGTTGAGCGGCTCAGAACCTGTAGCGATAATGGTTTGATCTGCCACGATGAGGACGCTATTTTCCCCTTTGACTTTGATCTCTCTTGGTGATAGGAATTCCGCATCGCCTCGGATGATGGTCAGACCATTGGATAGGAGCAATCCCTCTAAGCTTTTGCGCATTTTTTCGAGGACGCCGTCTTTACGCGCCTTCATCTTAGCATAATCAAAGCTGACAGGTCCTGTCGTGATGCCAAACTCTTCGGCTCTTGCGATGTGATGGTAGATCGCTGCATTGGCAAGAAGTGTTTTTGTGGGGATGCATCCGACGTTTAAACAAGATCCTCCGAGAAAGCCCCGTTCAATCAGACAGACTTTGCGCCCTTCTTGAGCCGCCTTGATTGCGGCGACATAGCCGCCAGGTCCCGCGCCGATCACTGCAATTTCGTATTGTTGTCGTTCCATGAATCTTCACCCACTCTGTATTGAAATAGAAATCAGTATTCTACCTGATGGCCCCTAAATCTTTCTATGGTTTTGGAGCGGCTCAAGGCGGTTTTGTGTGAATTATAAATTTAACTTATCTTTGATTACTGAGGGAAGCATCCTTCTGTAGATAAGCTAGTACATAGTTAAAAAAGTTTTTGCATATAACATGCTTTCGCTTAACATGGTTCCATTTCAAA
>JAGVMG010000001.1 GCA_020053915.1 Parachlamydiales bacterium
AGAAGGAGCTTCAGGATAAACAAACAGAGAGGGGGTTGTAGCGAGGATAAGACCGTGGATGTAGGTTTTGATGTTGGGCATAAGAATTTTTTCCTCGACCATCTTGGATTTGGAAAAATGTTATGCATAAATTTGAAAATTGTCAAATAGACACTTCGTCCAAGAGTTTGCGACAGGACATCTGAAGACCAAAACAATGATAGGAATGATGTAATGATACGAATGATCGGCGATTCCCGCCGGTTTCTCGTTTGTTGGAAAAGGATTTGATTTGTAACGGAAACGCCCATTTAGATTAGGTGGATGTTCAGGTTACATCGATGCGTTGTTTTTCGAAATTAACTCATTTGAAGTTATATGGTTGCGTTTGGTGTGGCTTGCACCTCACCTATGTCGATGTTCTTCGGAAAGTGAGGTCATTAAAGCGCAATAAGAAGCAAAGCGCAAGGGGGAAATCCGTTTTTCTTCGGCGGCTAGCTGCACCGCGCAGCCAGGTTCTGTTTGGTGAGAACAGTCGGGAAATCTGCATTCGGAACTTAAACGCGTGATCTCGGGATAGTAGGCGGCAAGGTCTTGTGCTTCTAAGTCCCATAGGCCGAAACTTTTGATCCCAGGAGTATCGATGCAAAAGCCACCTCCTTCTAAGGGAACAAGATGGGTTGTTGTTGTCGTATGAGAGCCTTTGCGGGTGCTTTGAACGATCGATCCGGTGGCTAGCGAGGTGCCGGCGACGAGGTTGATGAGAGACGATTTGCCTACGCCGGATTGTCCGGAAAAGACGGAGGTTTTATCGCGCATTGCAGCTTTGAGCTCTTCAATCCCTTCGTGTGTCTCGGCGCTGATGGGTATGACGTGGATCCCAAGGGCGCGGTAGGCTTCGAGAAAGGCTTCGTAGATCTCTTTTTCTTGTGCGACCTCTTCAGGAGTTGTTTGCTCAGGGGGGTGCGTCAAGAGATCGATTTTGTTGACGATAAGAAGGGGCTGCATGTTCCCTTTATCTGTGGCGATGATGTAGCGGTCGACAAGCGAGGGTTTTAAATTGGGGGTGAACACGGAGCTTGTGATGATCACTTGGTCGATGTTGACGGCGATGAGTTGTTCTTTATTGCGTGAAAGGTTGTCAGCGCGCGAGAGGATCGATTTTCGCTCTTCGATGAAGCTGATGGTTCCTTGACCTTGACCTCTGTCTTCGAAGCGGACGAAATCACCGACGGCGACGAGGTTTTTGGTGCGGCTTTTGTCTTGTTTGAGAGCGCCTTTTAACGAGCACAGCGTTTCTTTTCCGTCTGCTTCAACGACAATCCCTTCGGGAAGAATCGCGATGATACGTCCCTTAGGCAGGGCTTCGTCTGCGGCAGAGAGTGTTTTATTTGCGGCGTGTTTTTTGAGCTGGTCTTGATCGGATTTTTTATATTTGGAGCGGTCTTTTTGGACGGCGATTTTGCGCTCTTTGCGGTGCTGTTTTTTATCGCGTGCGTGAAAATCTTCTTCGTAATGGTAGATGTCGTCTTTTTTAGACATGAGAGCCTCTACGGAGTCGATCCATGAGAATAGCGCCTGCTGCGGAGACATTGAGCGATTCGATCTCGGGATGGATTGCGATTCCAAGGAAGGTTCCGTGGGGATGGAGAAGGGGTGAAACACCGTGGGTTTCGTTGCCAAGTGCTAAAGCAAATGGCGTGGTGAAGGAAGATTCAGATGAGCCTTTGCCATCTGCGATCCACAAGGGGAGTTTTTCAGAGGCGAGGAGTGCGATGAGTTCCTCATAAGAGCCGTGTCGAAAAGGGATTTTGAAGCTGGCGCCTTTTGCTGCGCGCAGCGCTTTTTCATTGAACGGATCGCATGTTTCGGGGGTGAGAAAGATGCCGTCCATTTCTAAGGCGGCAGCAGTGCGAATAAGAGTTCCTACATTGCCCGGATCGCTGATTCCATCGAGAATGAGCAGTTTTTGGGTGCCTTTAAAGCTCGCCGGAGGAGGAAGGCATATTTCAGCGGCAAGGGGTTCGGGTTGTTGCACGCCGGTCACTTTTTTGAGGATCTGCGGAGGGACAATGAGCACCTGTTCAGCAGAGATGCCGGCGGGAAAAGGAGTGCCTTCTTCAACGAGTAGAGTTTTTAAGGGGAAATGAGAGGAAAGTTCGTGGACGAGCTTAATTCCAGGAATTAAAACGGTGCCTTGGGTTTCTCGGTAAGTGCGTTCTAGCCGCAGTTTTACCAGATGTTTGACAATCGGATGTTGTAAACTCGTAACGTCTCGTGTATACATAAAAATTTAAGTTGCGACCCCCTTTCAGGATAAGGATCATGGCACATTCGGGATTCCCACACAAGTTAGAACCTAAGGAAAAGAAGCCTTTTTCGTTTAAAAAACTACTTTCCAAGTTGGCGGGAAAGTTGGGGTTTCGCGTCTTTTTTATTTCCCTGATTTTTTTAGTGGTCCCTCTCATCCTTTTTGGTTGGATGAGCTATCTCGAGGATTATTATTTTCGAAAAAAAGTTCTCTTTTTAGGCTTAAGTTCGATTGGGTCGGGCAAAACCCGTTTTGCGGAAGAGATGATCCAAGATAAGTTGAACATGGCAGAGCTTTTGACCTCCGCCATCGGAACGCAAGGGGCGTTAGGGGGTGTCGATCTTTCTAAAGATGTTCTTAATCAGATGCTTAAGGAGATCGCTCTTCAAAAAAACACCGACTCGGCTTTCTTCCAAGAGCGTGCGCGATCGGGAGAATTTATTTGCACTCTTTCGGCAGAGCCTGCGCTGATCGGCCGTAAGGATATCTTTCGCAAAGAGCAGCTCGAAGCGTTGCAGCTGGGACAGAGCGTGTTTTTAGGTGCTGATCCTGTGGAGGAGCTAAAAGAAATTTTTATTACTAAAGCGGTCTACTCTGCGCATAATCCGAGCGGGCTTGGGACGCTGACGATCGGGTTGGATGCCAAAGCCTGGCTTAATTGGATTGCTCTTGTGACGACGGCGCCGATCCATTTTCAGCTGTCATTGCAGAAAGCAGATGGTTCTGTGTTTATCAATCAAGAAGATCGGTTCGATGCGCATAATGCGTGGCTCTTTACGATCGATCCGACCTACGACTCAGAAACGCTCTATAACCAAGTGCTTGCTACTTCTGAGGGACAAGCATACATGAGTTTTCTGGGTGGACATAAGCGGTGGCTGGGAATTCGGATGCAGGTTCCAGGAACCTCCTTTTATCTTCTCATCCACGCTCCTTCAGATTCTGTTTCGGTCATCCCTTCTTCTGCGTTAGTCACGCGGTTGTTTAATGCGGGACTCATTTTTCTCGTGATAGGAGGAGGGTTGTCCCTGCTGCTCACGATTCGGATCTCACGTCCTCTCAATGCGCTGTTTCATGTCATGGGTCAAGTGGAGAAGGGAAACCTGCTTGCGAGGTATCACCAGGATAGAATGGGATTCGAGATCAACACGTTAGGGCACACGTTTAACCGCATGCTCGATGCGGTGATCCACCACATCGAAGAAGCGCGCACCGAGCGGGTGGCTCGCGAGATTCTCTCTAAAGAGCTGAAAATTGGTCATGATATCC
This sequence comes from Parachlamydiales bacterium, assembly GCA_020053915.1. Taxonomy (GTDB): domain Bacteria; phylum Chlamydiota; class Chlamydiia; order Chlamydiales; family Rhabdochlamydiaceae; genus JAGVMG01. The sequence continues at coordinate 3,560 of JAGVMG010000001.1, forward strand.
AACGCAGCATCTTGCCCCGTCAGAAGCCCGACTTCGCAGGGGTTTCGATTGCAACGGGCTTCCAAGGAGCGCAAGAGGTAGCGGGAGATTTTTACGACATGTTCATCACAGAGAAAAATGATCTCGTATGTTCGATTGCAGATGCAGCGGGCAAAGGGATTTCCGCTTGTCTCTATTCATTTTTAGTGAGAAGCATGCTGCGCAGTTTTGCGAGCGTCAGCGATCAGCTGACCTCGATCGTAGAGCAAACGAATACTCTATTTTGTAAAGACACGGCGGACTCGGGAAATTTTGTCACGGCGTGGGTGGGATTGGTATCTGCTGAAACAAAGAGGTTGCATTATGTCAGTTGCGGTCATCTGCCGGCGCTTTTAAAACGGGCGAACGGAACGATCGAGGAACTGACAACACCAGGGATGGCGTTAGGAGTTATTCCCAATATGGAAGTGAATGCGGCAAGCGTTCAGTTACTTCCTGGCGATATGCTGATCTTGTATACGGATGGAATCACTGATGCGCAAAATTCCTATTTTGAGCTCTTCGGAAAAGAGCGCTTTCTCGAAGTTGTCAAAGCGGATAAACACAGAAACGCTGAGCAACTTGTCGATGCGATCCTAGAAAGAGTCGATTCATTTTCTCAGGGTCTTCCGCCGTTTGACGATCGCACACTTCTTGTGTTGCAAATGATCGAAGTGGGCTTGTCATGAGATACACGAAGTTCTTTTCCCTCACCGCCTTCACTCTTGCTTGCTCGTCGAGCTGGGGCGCTGCGTTTACGGTCACGAACAATTCCGATAGTGGGGCAGGCTCGCTGCGTCAAGCGATCGAAGACAGCAATGCCAGTCCTGATCCCATGAATACGATTACGATCAATCCAGCTCTTGGAACGATCACCTTGGGCTCTGCTTTTCCCATCATCAATCAGCAAAATTTATCGATCATAGGGCCTGTGGGTGGTCAAGTGATTGATGGAAGCAGTTTGTACCAGGTGTTTTTTGTGGGTTCTGGATTGAACACGTCTGTCACTGTGTCGATGTCTGACTTAACGGTTCAGCATGGAAAGGCGTTAGGGGGAGCGGGAGGTGCTTCGAGTGGAGGGGGTGGATTGGGTGCTGGTGGGGGTTTATTCGTTGCCAATGGTGCGAATGTCTCCATGACCTCTGTCAGCTTTTTGAATAACGAAGCGCAAGGGGGCGCAGGCGGTGGTCTCGGAGGGTTCGGATTTGGCGGAGTGGGCGGCGGCGGCGGTGGTTTTACCGGGAACGGAGGGCAGGGATATAACGCAGCAAATGCCAGTCCCCCAGGAGAGCCAGCTGGCGGCGGTGGCGGATTTCGCGGTGCTGGGGGAAATGCAGAAGCATCTGGCACGGGCGGCGGTGGCGGTGGTGGTGGTGTTTTTTCTGGCGCAAATGGAAGCAGTGGTATTGGCGGCGGTGGCGGCGGCTCGACGAATATCGCCACAACGAGTGCGGGAGGGGTTTCTGGTGGTGGTGGTGGTGGTGGTCGAGGAGGAGATGCTCCAGCAGGCTCTGGAACAGCAGGAGGAGTAGGAGGAGGTGGTGGTGGAGCTAACGGCGGGGCAGGGACTGCTGCCTCAGGTCCTTTGTCTGCAGGAACAGGCGGCACGGGTGGAGCGGGAGGTGCGGGTGGCGGTGGTGGCGGTGGTGGAAGCGGCGGGATCTCGAGCAGTAGTAGCACTGGACAGTCGGGCAGCGGAGGCAATGGGGGAGTTTTTGGAGGAGGAGGCGGCTCGGCAGGATCATTTGGCCTGAGTCCATCAGTGCTTGCGGGTAAAGGAGGCGATGGAGGAGATTTTGGCGGTGGCGGCGGCGGCTTTTTTCTAGGAAGCGGTAATGGGGGCTTCGGCGGTGGTGGCGGTGGCGGATTCTCTGGGGGAAATGGAGGTTTTGGTGGCGCTGGTGGTGGCGCATACGTCTCGAATGGAACCCCGGGAACGGGAGGATTCGGGGGCGGTAACGGCAGTGTCCTCGCTAGCGGTGGAGGAGGAGGAGGTGGTGGTGGTGGCGGGGCCGCTCTTGGGGGAGCGCTGTTTGTTCAGAATAATGGAACACTCACGTTGCAAGATCCCACATTTGGAGGAAATACGGTTGTAGGAGGGAGCGGTACTTCGGGCGGTGGTAGCGGTCAAGCTCTTTCACTGGATCTCTTTTTGATGTCGGGCGGGACAGTTGTCTTTGATATCACAGCAGGGACCACGACATTTAGCTCAGTCATTGCGAGTAATCAAGTGGCAAGCAGCGGCGGTCTTGAAAAGACGGGAGCTGGAACACTTGTTCTCTCTGGAGTCAACACCTACACAGGTTCAACAACTCTTTCTGGGGGAGTTTTGAGTGTGGGGCACGACACCAATTTGGGCAATTCTAGTGCAGGACTTGTTTTTGATGGAGGAACGTTGCACTCGACTGCGTTGTTAGGAGTGTCGACAAACCGTCCCGTCAGTGTGCTTAGCACAGGAACGTTTTCGGGGACGGGCTTTACTTTGGGAGGCCTCATCTCTGGTGCCGGTGCGATCACCTACGATAGTGGGGTTTTCTCTATTAACGATGATAACAATACGTATCAAGGGGGAACTACCATCAACACAGCAAGTGTGTTGTTTAGCCATAACGGAGCTTTAGGAACAGGGCCGGTCATTTTTTCAGGAAATGGAAGCTTGGAAAACACGGAAACGCTAACCGATTTCAACCATCCGATCACGATAAACCCAGGGGTAAATGCGGTCTTCAATACAGAGCCAGGTTCTCTTCCTCATGCTCTGACGATCCTCAGCACCATTAACGGAGCAGGCGGAGCATTGACAAAGGAGGGCTTAGGTACGCTGACCTTGACCCAGCCGAACGGCTACGACGGCGGCACGACGATCCAGGTAGGGACCTTAGCACTCGCGGGAGCGGGTGCATTGGCATCGACGGGTAGTGTACAAATCAGCACGCTAGCAACTTTTGACATTACGGGCATTACTCCCCTTACGAGCACGACGATTGGAGATTTTACAGCCGCTGCAGGGTCGTTTGTCAACCTGGGAGCGCATAATCTCACCTTCGGAACGGCAAATAACACGACTATCAGCGCACTCATCAGCGGCAGCGGGGGCTCTTTAACAAAACAAGGGAGCGGCATTGCTACTTTTAGTGGCGTTGCACCAAACACCTACTCGGGGGGAACCGCTCTGGTTGGAGGCACTGTCTCCATCCCCGCTCAAAACCAACTGGGCACGGGCGCGGTGACATTTGCTGGAAATAGCACCCTGCAGTTTTCAGCGCCTGTGGCTTCTTTCTCTCTGCCGATTGCGATCAACACGAGCATTATCGGAATCATCGATACGCAAGGCTTTGCCTCGTCGATCAGCACAGGGATCACTGGCGCTGGTGCTTTGCAAAAGAATGGTTCCGCCGTTTTGACTCTGACAGGCGTGAACGGATACACGGGCGGCACCATTGTCAACCAAGGAACGCTTGCTCTATCTGGAGGAGGCTCTCTGTCTGCGACTGGCAGCGTTCAGATCAACGCTACTGCAACCTTCGATATTTCGGCGATCACCCCTGCAAGTACGACGATTGGGGATTTGAGCTCAGCTGCGATGGGAACGCTCGCGCTTGGAGCGAAGAATTTGACGTTTGGAACGGCCAATTCCACGACATTTAGCGGGGTAATCAATGGGGTGGGCGGTTCGTTGACAAAACAAGGAGCTGGCACGTTTGATTTAAGCTTGTCCGGTCCTAATACCTACGATACAGGCACCACACTCCAAGCGGGAACAATTCTTATCGGAGCTGCAAACCAGCTCGGAACAGGGGCTTTGACATTTTCGGGAACGAGCACCTTGCAGTTCTCAGCGCCGATCGTTGCGCTTTCTTTGCCGATTCAGATCAATACGGGTGTGACAGGAACGATCGACACACAAGGCAATGCGTCGTCCATTAGCACAGCGATTACAGGGAGCGGCGCCTTGAAAAAGTTTGGCTCTGCGGTCCTGACTCTCACTGGTGCTAACGTCTACTCTGGGGGCACCATCGTCAGCCAGGGAACGCTCGCTCTTGCAACAGGGGGTTCGTTATTCTCAACAGGAAGTGTTGAGATCGATGCAGGAGCTACCTTTGACATTTCGGGGATCACGCCCGCAAGTACGACGATCGGAGATTTGAGCGCAGCTGCTATGGGAACACTTGCTCTAGGGGGCAAGAACTTGACATTTGGATCTAGCGGCACGACAACTTTTGCGGGCGCTATTACCGGTGTCGGCGGATCGCTCACCAAACAAGGGTCGGGGACAATACACATCACAAGCGGCTTAGGGTTGAATACCTATACCGGAGGGACGACGCTGAACCAGGGAACCGTTTCGATCACGGCCCCAGATCAACTGGGAACTGGAGGCGTGACGTTTTCAGGAAATAGCACCTTGGCCTTTGCAGCGGCCATGACCTTTAGCCCGCCGTCAATCACAATCAATCCTGCTGTAACGGGCATCGTCGACACGGGGATTCACAATGCGACGATTCCTACGGGTATCATGGGAAGCGGCGCCTTGCAAAAAAATGGGCTGGGCAAGCTCACTCTTACTGGCTCCAATTCCTATACGGGAGGGACCATCGTGCATGGAGGAACGCTCGCAATGTCCGGCACTGGCGTTTTAGATACGGGGAGTGCTGTGCAGATCGATGCGTTTGGGATTTTCGACATTGCAGCGATCACACCTTCCTCTTTTACCATTGGAGATTTAAGCAGTTCTTTGTTTGGAGTGTTAGAACTTGGTGGTAAAAATCTGATTTTTGGGACTTCGAATTCAACGACCTTTACAGGGGCAATCTTGGGTGCGGGTGGGTCATTAACGAAAATGGGATCGGGGACATTTACGTTAAATGGGTCTGCTGCAAACACCTATTCCGGAGGCACGACACTCAATGCCGGTACAATTTCCGTGAACGCGGGAAATAAACTGGGATCTGGAACGGTCACCTTCGCAGGCAATAGCACCTTGCAATTTACCGGATCTGTCGTTTCTTTTGCTCCTTCGATGACCATCAACAATCTCGTGACAGGCACTATCGATGTGGGACCTGCCAATCCCTTGATATCCGTTACCGTGAGTAACGCGATCACAGGAATGGGTGCGCTGCAGAAAGAGGGTTTAGGAACGTTGAGCCTAACCCAGGTCAATAGTTATTCAGGCGGCACGACAATCAATGCGGGCACGCTTGCACTGTTTGGAAATGGAGCTCTCCTTTCGACTGGCTCTGTCACAGTGAATAGCGGCGGGACGTTTGATATTTCGAACATCGGAAGTCCATCGACCACCATCGGCGATTTAACAGGCGCTGCAAATTCGAATCTTAATTTAGGAAACAGAACGCTTATCTTTGGAACAGGCAATAGCACGAGCTTTAGTGGAGTCATCAGCGGAAATTCTGGAGTGCTCACAAAGACAGGTGCGGGAACATTTACTCTCAATGGCACTTCTCCTAATACTTATGGTGGAGGGACAACGATTCAAGGGGGAGCGATTGCGATTAGTTCTGCGAGCAGTTTGGGAACAGGGACGTTTACCTTTGGAGCTAACAGCACTTTGCAGTTTTTAAACGCATTTACGCTGGCAGTCCCCTTTAGCTTCAGCGGGGCTTTCATTGGAACCATCGATACAGGAGCCAATAATGATACGCTCTCAGGAGCTCTTTCCGGCACTGGAAGCTTACAGAAGATCGGATCGGGAACGTTAACGCTTTCGAATGCCAGCAACAATTATTCTGGTGGAACGACAATTAGCGTTGGAACCCTCGCCCTCACGGGTAGTGGCTCGCTCCCTCCGACAGGCTTGGTCCAGATTTCTGCGGGAGCCACTTTGGATATTTCTCAAATCACAAGTTCGACCACCCTGGGAGATTTAAGTGCTGCTGCGACGGGAACGCTCGCGCTAGGAACCAAGAATCTGACCTTCGGTACGAGCAATAGCACCACTTTTAGCGGCTCAATTACAGGAACTGGTGGTGGGTCTTTAACCAAACAGGGCTCGGGCTCTTTTGATTTAACTGGATCAGGATCTAATACCTATGATGGCGGTACGACTCTTCAAAATGGAACGGTTCTGATCAGTGCCCAAGATCAAATCGGCACTGGAGGCGTGACGTTTTCAGGAAATGGCACGTTGCAATTTGGAGCTTCTATCACCCCCTTTTCCCTGCCGATCGCATTCAATACGGGAGCTACCGGAACCATCGATATTCAGGGCAATGCGTCGACAATCAATACCGCGATGACAGGCGGCGGTGCTTTCCAGAAAAAAGGGGCAGCGACTTTGACGCTGACAGGGGCTAGCACCTTTACCGGCGGCACGACCATCAATCAGGGAACCCTCGCTCTTTCTCTCAGCGGTTCGTTGGCGTCTTCGGGAAGTGTGCAGATTGATGCGGGAGCAACTCTTGACATTTCGGGGATCACACCTGCAAGCGCATCCATTGGAAATTTAAGCGCAGCTCCTACCGGAACCTTAGCGCTTGGGTCTAAGAACCTCATCATTGGCACTTCTGCAACTAACACCTTTAGCGGGATCATTACGGGCGTTGGAGGATCTCTCACAAAACAAGGCATGGGAACGTTTGATTTAAGCTTGTCTGGTCCCAATACCTACAGCGGAGGGACCACAATCCAAGGGGGAACTATCACCATCAGCGCCCAAAATCAGCTGGGGACAGGCGCTGTGACATTTTCGGGAAATAGTACGCTGCAGTTTTCTGCGCCGATCGTCCCGTTTTCCTTGCCGATTGCGATTAATGCGTCTGTCGTCGGAACGATCGACACGCAGGGCAACGCTTCAACGATCAGCACGGCGATCACAGGCGGCGGCGCACTGGAAAAACAAGGGTCTGCCGTCTTAACACTGACAGGCGCCAACATGTACTCGGGCGGCACGATCGTGAACCAAGGAACGCTTGCTCTTTCCTTGGGCGGTTCTTTTCTTTCTACGGGAAGTGTTGAGATCGATACGGGGGCGACCTTTGACATTTCGGGGATCACGCCCGCTAGTGCCACCATCGGCGATTTAACGGGGATAGGGAGTGCAACCTTAAACCTTGGTGGTAAAAACCTCATCTTTGGAACGGCAAATAACACTTCCTTTAGCGGACTCATTAGCGGCGCGCTCGGCTCATTGACAAAGCAGGGTTCTGGCACATTCACGGTGACAGGGGCAAATACCTATTCCGGGGGGACAACACTGGATGCAGGCACATTCAGCATCTCCAATGACAATAGTCTCGGCACAGGCACGCTGCATTTCAATGGAGGGGAGCTCGCTGTGACGCAGTCGACCACCTCAAGCCGCACGTTTGATTTCCTAGGAAACGGGACTGTGCACGTCTCGCTTTTGCAGAATCTTCAATTGAACGGAGCCATGACCGGCGCAGGAAACCTCAATAAAACGGGCGATGGGAAGTTCACCATCGCAGGCAATAATGCTCTCTATTCTGGTTCTGTCGATGTGACGACAGGCGCGCTGCATGTGAATAGTGCGCTTCTTGTCCCCGTGGCAGTCCATCCTTTTGGTCTTCTCGGAGGCAATGGATCGGTAGGAACTGTTACTAACGACGGATTTGTCAGCCCAGGCAACTCGATTGACACATTGACTGTGATGGGCAACTATACGCAGAGCGCGACAGGAAGTCTTGTGATCGAAATCAATGATCAGGGGCAAAGCGATCGTTTAGACATTACGGGAACTGCGTCTCTCGATGGGTTTTTGGAAGTCATTCCATTAAACGGTTCGTATTTTGCAAATTCCCACACTTATCTCGCTTTGGAAGCTGTAGGCGGCAGAAGCGGAACATTTCCTCATGTGCTTGTGCTGGATCCGAGTCTGCAATTAAAAATTAACGTTGTCTATACCGCGACCCAGGTGCTTTTACAGATTGGAAGCAATAGCCTTTTTGTAGGCCCTGTTCTCACAGAACACAATCCGCAACAAGTCGCTCGCTATCTGGAGAGCCTGCAGTATTTTCAAAATGGCACGATCATCCCCTCGCAAAGGGATCTTGTCGATGTGATTTTGAGCATCTCAAGGCTGGATTCGAATGGGGTGCAAAAAGCGCTCGATCAACTCCATCCCGCGCAGTATGGAGAATTTGGCCTCATCAACAGCGATGTGCGCAGCTATATCGCCTCTTTCCTCAACCGCCATCCGGAAGAAGAGTGTTGCAAGCACTTAGTCGAAGCTTGTTTTGCTGGAGGCGCGACGGTATGGATGGATCCCTTCGGATTAAATATCGATCAGGATGCCGTCCATGATCAGCGGGGCTTCCATGCATCGATCGGCGGTGTCGTGATCGGCGGTGACTATTGCTTTAAAAATAATCTGTTAATCGGGCTTGCTGTCGGCGGCAATGTGAGCCATCTGCATTGGAGTGGCAGCATGGGAGATGGAAACTTTCCCAGCGGCTTTACGGCTCTTTATGCAGACTGGGCCAAAAAATACGGGTATGTCGAAGCTTCTGTTCTCGCAGGGCTTGATTTTTACCATTTGAAACGCCATATCCACTTTCCTGGAGTGCATCGCAATGCGAAGAGCTCTCATAAAGGATATGATCTCAACGCTCACCTCGGCGGTGGCTTGGATTTGAATCTCGGCGGCGTGTATCTACAGCCGTTTTTTAACTTAGATTATTCTTTCCTCCACCAAAATGCGTTTAAAGAACATGGAGCCAAGAGCCTGAACCTTTCCGTTTCGGAAAAAAGTTTTGGATTTTTACGAGCTGAAGAGGGGTTGGCATTGACCAAGAGTTTTAAGGGGCGTCGTGGCTGTTGGTACCCCAAGATCTGGGCCAGCTTAGTTACAAGCGTTCCTATGTATTACATCAACTACATTTCAGCGATGCAGTCCCAAGACAAAACGTTTAAGGTCTGGACCTACGATCGAACGGTCAACCGGTTTTCTCCCGGCGCAGAAATTACTTTTGATTTCAAAGGCTTGGCCATGATGTCCCTGCGCTACGGCGCGGAGATCGGAAGCCACAGCTTCGAGCAGAAAGCCGATGTGCGCCTCGAATGGGGTTTTTAACATTGTTTCATTTTGCGATCCTCTGATACTATCTTTTCTCGCTCGTTTTGTGGGCATACGATGGGTCATCCATGGAATCGAAACATTCTCTACTCTTTAAGACGCTTGTCGTTGTGCTCGTTCCATTCGCAATTTTAGGTGCTGGATTGCCCTTATGCTTTCGTCAGCGCGGATTCAGCGTCGATAAAATCGCCTCAAATCTCGAATATAAAGAAGCTTGGGAATTGGAGTCGATGCCGCAGCGAGAGCAAGAGAATTTGGTGCATGAGGTGTTCTCTCAGCCTTTCTATTATTTGGATGCTGGACAACAGTGTTACGCGTTTGTCAGCGAAGACCAAAAATATGTGCTGAAATTTTTTAAAATGCATCATTTATTGCCGAAAATGTGGTTAAATCATTTCCCTTTTTCCCTTTTTGAAAGCTACCGGTTTAATCATGTGGAAAAAAAACAGCAGTTTTTAGAAGAGACGTTTAACAGTTTGAAATCTGCTTATGATTGTTTAAGAAACGAAACAGGTTTGCTCTACATCCATCTCAACAAGTCACGGTGTTTAAAGCAAAAAGTGGATGTGATTGGAAGACGCGGAGAGCGGTATTCGATCGATCTCGATTCCAAAGAATTTGTGTTGCAGCGAAAAGCAGATCCTCTGTTTCCCCATTTATTAGGGCTGATCGAAAAGGGGGAAGATCAGCGCGTCCATCAGTGCATCCGCTCTTTACTCCAAACGGTTGTCGTGCGGTGTCGATCGAAGTTTGCCGATCAGGGAATTGGCATTCGTTACAATTATGGCTTTATCGACGATCAAGCGGTGATCATCGACTGTGGGCAATTTGTCCCGGATGAGTCTTTAATTTATCCTCACAATTATCAACGGGAAATTTTAAGAGTGACGAGCGCCGTGGACCAGTGGGCGCAGCATCATTGTCCCGATCTTGTGCCGATTGTTCAGCAAGAAGCGCAGCAGTGGATTAATGCGATTCAGCTGCCTGTTCCACCGCCGGTAGAAGCTCCGGATAGTGAGTCGTAATCCATTTTCGGAACGAACGGAGCGGGGCATCGATCGTGCTCATTTTTGCGCGCTCTGGATCGAGTTTCATCATGCCGCAGTCAATTTGCACGGCGCGGTTTCCAATAAGCCCAAAATTTCTGCGGATGACAGGATCATTGTCGACAACACCGCGTTGTTGCATTTCTTTGAGAAGACTGCAAACGGAAGAGATGACCGCCTGTGCACCTAAGAGGTCGTTCTTGGCCATTCTCTCTTGAATCTGGGGGTAGATGAGCTCGGCTTTTTCTTGAATCATGAAGCAGGTGTTCTCGAGGGCGATAGAAATTTTTTTTCCTTTTCGATCTTTGAGTTGCACTGTCGGACGGAATTCAGGCGTGGGTCCCAAGTGGGCGTAAACAAGACCCGTTTGTTCTCTAAATTCTGTCCAAGCAAGCTGGCAGGCTTCCAAAGCATCTCGATTTTTTTTCTGTCGCGCGACCGAAGGCTCTTTTCCATTTGAGGGGCGCAGTTTCAAAAATTTTAAAACCACTTTTTGATCTGCAGAAACAAAGACATAGGCTTGCGTCCCCTTGGCGAGAAATGTAAAGGGCTGCGATAAAATCTCTGAGATTTTATCGGTATCGTCGGGAACCTGCGCGGCAGTTCCCTCCGTCCGAAAGAAAGTAACACGCTCAGCGAACGGCCTGCGTTGAGGGGTGATCATGCACACAAGTCCTGCACATAACAGAAGAAGAACGGCCCACACGCGCAGCTTCATCACTCGGACCATAAGGGTGAATTTTTAAGATGAGCAATCACTTCGTCGCTATTTTCCGATCCGATATTGCAGGCAATTCGTTCCGCTTCTCGCAGCAGCAGGCCCATCTTTTTGCCGGGCAGGACCCCAAGCGCTTTTAAATGTTCGGAGCGAACAACAGGATTTTGTTCGATGATCCTCTCGATAAAATTCGAAAGGACAAGTCTCTGTTGCGTGTGATCTGAGAGAATCCGTGAGCGCTTGTCATCCGAAAAGCGCGCGACGATCATGTCTAATGTGAGTGCTGCCTGAGGATGGGCATACAGATGGACCCACTCCATCTTCTCCAAGTTTTTTTGCCACTCTTCTGGCATCTCGAGCATTCCTTTTATGCGATGGAAGTAGGCCACATATTCCCGCTCTTGTTTTGAAAGCTTGAGATAATCGCATAAGGAAATAAGATCATCGAGTGCATAGCCGGGGAAGAGTTCGAGAAGCTCTGCAATGGTCGGAGGATTTTTTGGATAAAACTTGAGAGGTTGCAATCGCTTTTCGATCTCCTCGACAGAAACGCCATTAAGCGCGGGGAAAATCGTCGGAAGTAACTGTAACTTGTGCAGCATGATAAGCCCTGTATCGAAATGGGCAAAGTGGGACATCTTTTTAAATTCTTGCCATATACGCTCCATAGCGACCGCCGGAAGTAACGTAGAGGCATGCGCACAAATTGCTTGGGTCGTTTCCGGATCAATCGGAAAATCAAAACGGGTCGAATAGCGCACCGCGCGCATCATCCGCAACCGGTCTTCTAAAAAACGCTCATGGGGATCTCCAATCGCGCGGATGATTCCTCGTTTGAGATCCTCTTGTCCGCCTACATAATCGTGCAGCTCTTCTTTGAGCGGATCGTAGAACATCCCGTTGATGGTAAAATCCCGCCGCTGAGCATCTTCGATGGGAGCTGCCGGCTCGATTCCCGTCGGGCGCCTGCCATCGACATATCCCCGATCTTTTCGAAAAGTAGCGACCTCGAACTGATGCCCCTCGACCACCACAATCACAATTCCAAAAGCTACCCCGACAGGAATTGTTTTTGGAAATAGGGCTTGCACCTCATCGACCGAAGCGCTTGTCGCAATGTCGATATCGTCGGAGGGGCGGTTCAAGAGCATATCGCGCACCCACCCTCCAGCAAAATAGGCGAGATGGCCTGCATCGACAAGGGTTTTGACGACAGTGATGGCATGTTGGCGTGCTGGCATGATGTAATTAACCTTGAGGTAAGAGCCTCCATTGTATAGGAAATCTACCTTTCTGGTATAGTAGGCACTCAAAGATCAAGAGGTTCCATGCCGCAAAAAATTCATGTTCTTTCAGAAGAAACCATTAATCAGATCGCAGCCGGCGAAGTGATCGAAAATCCCGCTTCTGTGATCAAAGAACTCGTAGAAAATGCAGTGGATGCCGGAGCTTCGAAAATTTGCGTGGAGACTTGGGGCGGCGGGCACTTAAGGATCCGAATCAGCGACAATGGCTCTGGAATGAATCCCCAGGATGCAGTCCTCTCTCTCACGCGTCATGCAACCTCGAAAATTGGCAAGGCAGAGGATCTCTTTACCTTGGCGACGATGGGTTTTCGCGGAGAGGCATTAGCGTCGATTGCCGCTATTTCCAAAATGACCTTGCTCACTGCACAAGAGAATGCGACAGCAATCTCTGTGGAAATCGAAGGGGGTACTATCATTCATGCGATGCCTGCCGGCAGAGCTCAAGGAACAACGATTGAGGTGCGTTCTCTTTTTTACAACGTCCCTGCGCGGAAAAAATTTCAGAAGACAGCTCCCGTCTCCACCGCAGAGATCACTAAAGTCATGACCCAGCTTGTTCTCGCTCATCCTGGTATAGGCTTTGAGCTCATCCATCAAGAAAGAAGCATCTTTTCTCTTCTGCCGCCGCAGGGAGAAACTCTTGCGGAAAGACTCATCGAAAGAAGCCGATTGCTCCTCGGCGAAGATTTTGAAAAAAACGCTCTCAAACTCGAATGCGTCCATGACCTATGCGCACTTGCCGGCGTCATCGGATCTCCGATCGCACATCGACATAACAGAAGTGGTCAGTATCTTTTCGTCAACAATAGACCCGTTGTCTGCCCGTTGATCTCCTATGCGATCCGCGATGCCTATGCCACGCGTTTAGGATCTGATCGCCATCCGATTTATGCAGTGCATGTTACCGTCCCCGCTCATCTGATCGATGTAAACGTTCACCCTCAGAAAAAAGAGATTCGCTTGCGCGAAGAAAAAGGATTGCGCGATGCAATTCAGCACGCAGTGGGGCAAGCGCTACAGCATGCAGAGTACCCCGAGCTTCCCGCAGTTTCTGATCCTTGGGTCTTTTCCGAGCCATGGAATATGCCAAGAGAAATGGACCCCTTGCCTCAGTTCCCTTTAAAATTGCAAGAACCACAAGAAGAGCTCGCTCCCTTTGAATTTCCTTTTGAAGCTCCCGCCAATCGAACAATCGGTGTTTTTTCCCATTATCTGATTCTCGATGCCTACGCGGAGTCGGGGCTTATCCTCGTCGATCTGCACGCTGTTCAAGCGCGACTCGCTTTCGATCGGATGGTTGTGGGGCATGCGGATGCGCCCGTGTCGCAAGGACTTTTAATTCCTTTGACACTTCCCGTTTCCCTCGCCGAGATGAGTTTAATTGAAGAGTATGTGCCGGAGCTTGCTCGTTTAGGTTTTGATATTCGCTCGTGCGGCAAAGAAACACTGCTTATCGATGCCGTGCCCTCATTTTTAGAAGCAAACGATGCGACGCAATGTGTGCGAGAAATATTAGAAGCGATTCAGACGATCTCTAAAGACCTAAGTCATGACACTGAGCGGCTGCGCTATTTAGCGCGCACCGCATCACAGTTTGCTAAAAGGCAAAAGAGTTTCAGTTTGCATGGGGCGGAAATGCTGTATCAACAACTGCTTGCTTCCTCAAGTCCCCATTTTTGTCCTATGGGCAAGCCGACGATGGCGCGTATTAAAGAACAAGAGATTCAGGCGCGTTTCCATTAGATACTACGAGAGGTGATACCTTTCTTGCGCGTCCAGTGCTGTATAATACGCTGATAGAAGTATTACCCCTACGGTTGCGCAGGCGACTTCAATAATTACACCTTATTATTTTTCTTGTTAGAATCTATTTTATACTAATTATGTAAATAAATAAACGAAAACTGTTTGTGCATTTTA
>JAGVMG010000014.1 GCA_020053915.1 Parachlamydiales bacterium
GTCTGCACACAGCGGCCTTTACGATCGCTTAGCCGCGGGAGCTTTCACATCAGCCCAAAGAGCAAAAACTTTTTTAACTATGTACTAGTACATAGTTAAGAAAGTTTCTTCAGCAGCGGGTCTGTCGTTTTTACCACAGTGAGAGGAAACCACAGAGGAAAAAAAGCTTTTCTCTGTGATTTCCTCTCTCTGTGGTAAAATTGCATTTACACAACAACACCATCTAGATGATCGAATAATAATAGCAAATCTCTTCGTTTTTACGGGGGCCGATGATCCTCCATTGCAGCTGAATGTGCTGCGGATCGTAGGTGGCGCAGCCAAAGTAGCTGTCTTCGGCGCAGAGATGAGGATCGAGCGCTTCTAATGTTGTCTTTCCCGTTGGGACGAGGTGGAACAAAAACACCGGACGGTTCACACCAAAACGCAAATGCTCCAAAGAAATCATCCCCGCTTCGAGGTCAAGACTCCAACGGAATGTGTTATGAAAATCGAGCATCTGCCCATTGTTCCCTAGCCAATTCCCTTTTTCAGTAAAAGTCAGGGTCTTCTCATCTTCTTTACCGACTGTTACCTCCCCTTTTCCTTGGCCATTGGAAGAGTGCTCTTCCGAGGCTTTCGATTTGGCGATGAACGTCAAAACGCGAACTTGCGAAAGCTGTGTCCAAAAGTCTAAAAGGCGCTGGCGCGTCTCTTCATTTTTCGCTTGCGCCTCGCGGTAGCTTAAGCGCGGTTTTGTATTCACAAAAGTGTAGAGTTTTTTTTCTTGAGGAGAAAGCAGCGTATAGGCTTTTCGCAAGAGAATCTGTAGCTCTGTTAACAGAGCATACGTGGGATTCCATTGATAGATCCGCGTTTTTCCTTCGAGATGACTCGTTAAAATTGCAGCGCTCTCTAAACGGATCAAGCCTTTTTGAATCGGAGTCAAGGGCGTTTTTAGGACTCGTTGTAGCTGCGTGCCATAACACCGTTCATTCACAAACAAGAAAAAGAGAATTTTTTCAACAGTTTTACTGCCTACAAGCGATTCAAGCACAACTATTTTCCACCTCCTAAGAGGGTTATTTTAACCTAACTTTAGGTTTATAGTTCTCTCTCCAGAGATCATCTAGAGAAGAATTCAGAATTTATAACCCACAAAAAGAATTACATCAACCTAAATCAGGTTTACCCAAGAGTGGTTTTAGGAAATTTCACCTTGAAAACGAACCATATTCATCTCTACACTTTCGGCTAAAAGAAATTTTGGAGAAGAGAATGACAGAGATAAGGACTAACTGGACGCTCGAAGAATTAGAAAAGATCTATCACACCCCGCTGCTCTCCTTGCTCTCCCAAGCGACAGCCCTGCATACTAAATACCACGACCGCGACGAGGTGCAACTGTGCACCTTAATTTCCATTAAAACGGGCGGCTGTCCGGAAGATTGCAAGTACTGCGCTCAATCTGCACGTTACAAAACGGATGTCAAAGCAACACCGATGTTGAGCTATGAAGAAGTGATGGGCGCCGCACATCAAGCCATAGACTCAGGATCGAGTAGAATCTGCTTGGGCGCTGCCTGGAGAGAAGTGCGGAAGAACCGCCCTTTTGCTGAAGTGCTCGAGATGATCCGCGGAATCACCGCTCTTGGTGTAGAGGTCTGTTGCTGCTTGGGAATGTTGACAGAGGAAAGTGCAACGGCCTTAAAAGAAGCAGGTCTTTATGCCTACAACCACAATCTCGACACCTCAGAAAGCTACTACCCGAAGATCATTACGACAAGGACCTACCAAGATCGACTGAACACACTGGACATCGTCGAAAATGCTGGGATTACCGTGTGCTGCGGAGGGATATTAGGCTTAGGAGAGTCAGTTACCGACCGATTATCGATGATCCTAACGCTTGCAACCCGCAGTCGTCATCCCGAATCCGTTCCCTTTAATCAACTCTCTGCGATTGCTGGAACTCCGCTCGAAAATGCTTCCCCCGTGTCCAACTGGGAGCTCATCCGCACCATTGCGACAGCGCGCATCGCTCTTCCAAAAACAGTGCTCCGTTTGTCAGCAGGCAGGCTCGAGATGAGCCATGAAGAACAAACACTCTGCTTCATGGCAGGAGCAAATTCCATTTTTTCAGGGGAAAAGCTGCTTACGGTCGGCAATCCAAGCATCGATCGGGATGAGAAATTGTTTCGTCTGCTAGGAGTGAAAAAACGCCCTGCCTTTAAAGAGGCAATTTCATGAGTCTTTCTTCATTTCTCGAGTCAAAATTAACAAAACGTCACACAGCTGGAAATTTACGTTATCTCAAAACAGAGCCCGGACTCATCGACTTTAGTTCAAATGATTATTTAGGGATGGCGAGAATTTTGCACGATTCAAGGCTCAGGAGCGGAGGCTGCGGCGCTACGGGATCGCGTCTTTTAACCGGCAACACTTGCTTTGCAGAGGAGCTGGAATCAAAAATTGCCGCATTTCACGGCAGCCAAGCTGCTCTTCTTTATAACTGCGGGTACATGGCCAATTGCGGGCTGATCTCTACCCTTGCAGGGCCAGGAGATCTCATCCTTTATGACACGCACATCCACGCCTCGTGCCATGATGGAATCCGCTTGAGCCACGGTTACTCTCTACCTTGGAAACATAACGCTGTCGATGATCTAGAAAAAAAGCTCATGCACAAGCCCCCTGGCAAACACACGTTTGTCTGTATCGAGTCGCTCTATTCAACGGATGGAACGCTAGCTCCCTTGCTCGCCATTGCAGAGCTTTGTGAACGCTATCAAGCTTATCTCATTGTCGACGAAGCGCATGCCGTGGGAGTCTTCGGGGAAAACGGAAAAGGGCTTGTTGCAGAAAATAACTTAAACGAAAAAGTCTTTGCGCACGTGGTCACATTTGGAAAAGCACTGGGTACTTATGGCGCTGCAGTCCTCGGAAGTGCATTACTCAAACAGGTTCTGATCAATTTTTCCCGTTCGTTTATTTATACCACAGCGCTCCCCCTTCACAATTTAACTGCCATCGATGCCGCCTACTCTCTGTTACCCTCACTCAACCAAGAACGCATGCATCTGCGAGAGCTCATCGCTCATCTCAATTTGAGTCAAACACCGATCCAACCTTTTTTCGTTTCAAGTAATAGCGAAGCGCACCACCTGTCTAGCTTATGCAAAGAGATGGGGTTTGATGTCCGAGCTCTTTTGCGCCCCACCGTTTTGCGTAATCAAGAATGTCTTCGCATCTGTCTTCATGCATTTAATACTCATGAAGACGTGGAATCGCTACTCCAAATTCTTCCTAGGAGATACGCATGAACATTCTCGTCGCAGGGATCGGAACTGGAGTCGGCAAAACACATGTCTCTGCTCTTCTAGCACAAGCGCTGCAGGCAGATTATTGGAAACCCATTCAAACAGGGAACTCCTCCGATGCTGAAACTGTGAGTGCGTTTAATCCTGGGCTTAACATCCATCCCGAATGCTACCGTCTTTCCTATCCGGCATCTCCCTATTTGGCAGCTTTGCGAGAACAGATCACGATCGATCCCGATACAATCCATCTCCCCCAGACAGAGCGCCCTCTTGTCATCGAATCTGTGGGAGGCCTTTTTGTTCCTGTGACAGAACACCTCCTTAGCATCGATCTTTTTCAAAAATGGGAGTGCGCCTGGATTTTGGTTGCAAATCACTATTTGGGAAGCATCAACCACACCCTTCTTTCGATTGCAGCCTTAAAACAAAGAGGCTGTCCCCTGATCGGACTCATTTTCAATGACAACTTCAATCAGCTCTCCCCTGAAGACCGAATGGAAAATGAAAAGATCATCATTCGCTTATCGAACATCCCTTGTTTAGCCCGCGTCGCATATCTCTCTTTAACACTTCAACCTGAGGTCCAATTATGGCAACACTTGCTACAAAATCCTTAATCTGGCGTCCCTGGACCCACATGCTTACAGCTTTCGATCCGATCGAAATTGTACACGCAAAAGATGCCAGTCTCATTTCAAGAGAAGGAAAGCGTTATCTCGATGGGATCTCCTCCTGGTGGGTGAACCTCCATGGACACGGTCACCCTCATATTATCGCCTCCATCCAAAGCCAAGCAGAAACACTAGCCCACACTCTTTTGGCAGATTTTACCCACCTTCCTGCAATGAGCTTAGCTGAAAGACTTCTCGATCTTCTTCCCGGTAATATGAGCCGAATCTTTTATTCCGACAACGGATCATGCGCTGTGGAAACCGCTCTCAAAATCGCTTTGCAATACTGGCATAATGAAAACCCCAATACGACCCGCACACGCATCGTTTCCTTCAAGGGAAGCTATTTTGGAGAGACCTTCGGCGCCATGTCAGCTGCCGGGGAAAATGCGTTTAACACCCCTTTTTGGAGACACATGTTTCCAATCGATCAGATCGATCCTCCGTTTTTTGGAAATGAAGAAAGTGCGTATGCACAACTCAAATTGATCCTTAAGAATAATCAGACCGCATGCATGATCTTTGAACCTCTGATTTTAGGCGCGGGGGGCATGCGCCCTTATTCTCCTCAAGGCCTCGATCAACTCATCCAGCTCTGTAAAGAACACCAAGTCCTTACAATCGCTGACGAGGTGATGACAGGATTTGGAAGAACAGGGACCCTTTTCGCGTCTGATGTGCTTACACATACACCCGATCTCATGTGTCTTGCCAAAGGACTGACAGGAGGCACGCTGCCCTTAGCAGCTACCGCCTGCACGGCGCCACTCTTCGAGCGCTTCGTTTCCACTAATCCCTCCCATTCTCTAATGCATGGGCATTCGTATACAGGCAACCCGATCGCCTGCAGCGCAGCACTTGCGAGCCTGCGTCTCTTAACCAACTCCATTTGCACGGAGCAACGCAATCGCATCGCAGAGAGGCATATTTCATTTGCGCATCAATTCAAAGGACATCGCAATCTGAAAAGAGTAGAAACACTCGGAACGATTCTCATCTTAGAACATAACCTGCAAAAGCCCGATCTTTCCCGCGCCCTTCTCAACCAAGGCATTCTTTTACGACCCCTGGGCAACGTGCTTTATGTCATGCCCCCTTATTGCATCACTAACGATGAGCTCACTGAAATTTATGAAGCCCTGATCTCTACCCTGGACTTAACATGATCTCTTCTCTTTTCTCCCACATCATTTCCGATGCCGCACTGCATGCTAAATGGCTCAACACTCTCTCTTATCTTGAAAACTGCGGGGCTCGAAAAATCGCCAAGTGCGAGCATCCGACGCTTGTTCAAGAAGAGATGCTCAAACATGCCGCCGAGGAATTTCGCCATGCCCATTTTCTTAAAACACAGATTAATAAAATTTCAGACACACCACCTCCCGACTATAAAATACCCCATCTTCTCGGAGGCATGGCGACGTTGCATTACCTCAACGCTCTCGATCTTCGCCTCTTGCGCCAGCTGCGCCAGCTTGATCTCCCATCTCTTGCGAAAGCTGCCTACCTTCTTGTGACCTTTGCCATCGAACAGCGCGCGCTCAAGCTCTATCCTCTTTATCATGAAGCCCTGCTTGCCGCCAAATCCCCTGTGCGCGTCAAGTCAATCCTGCTAGAAGAAGAGGAACACTTAGACGCGATGAAAAGAGAAATTGAAAAGCTACAATACGGCCCAAAACTATCCGCCATCGCAACCCAGTTAGAAACTCAACTTTATCAACAGTGGATTCAAGCTGTGTATAGAGATGCTTACACAATTTATGAAATATAAGATTGACAACTAACTCCAAAGCTGAAAAACAAAGGATTTAAGCGATAAGGAGTATGCCGTGATGAAAACACTATTCTTCAGTTTCCTTTCTCTAATGGCATTCTTTTTGCCGCTCAACGCCGATGACATCACCGGTTTTTGGAAAACGTACAACGAGAAGACGAAAAAAGCGGAGAGTGTCATAGCCATCTACACCTACGAAGGCAAACAATACGGAAAAATCATCGGCTCCTTCAACAAAGAAGGAGTGATCAACGATTCGATCTATAATCCAAAAGATCGAGCAACAGGAGTCAAAGGCAATCCCTATTATAGCGGTTTAGATATTATCTATGACCTTCACTTCAGCGGTTCTAAATACAAAGGCAAAATCATGGATCCCCGTAATGGGAAAGTGTATAGCGCTGAGCTAAGCACCCGCAATGGAGACCTCGTCGTTACGGGCAAGCTACTCATTTTTAAAAGCAGCCGCATTTGGAAAGCCGCGGACAATAGCGACTTCACCGCTGCTTTTCCTAAACCTGACGTAAGCACATTTGTTCCCGTTGTGGCGAGATAACATCTATATTGATGTTAGAATGAAAGGCTTTCGAGATCAGGTCCGCTATATCGAAATATAGAAGATCCTGACCTCAAAATGTGAGTTTAAGATTACAGACCGTTGATGTGCTTAGAGAGTTTATTGAGGTCTCTGGAAACTCGTTTAAGTTTTTTTGCAAGAATGGCTTTTTTGCGTCTGAAATACTTCGTGGTCATTGTTTTTTTCATCATATATTCCTCTAGAGTACTTGGGTTTTTCCTAATATCATCTGAAACTGCCTTAGAACCAGCGCTGGAATCTACCTGCCTTTAATCGTGCCAACACCCTGATATTGCCATTATCAAAAAAGAGATAAGACTAACCGCCGAAACAGCTCCCTGGATTGGATGCAAACATATACCGAAACTACTTCAAAAACCGATTCGTGAAGTAGTTTCGGTATAACAACCTTTCCTTTCTTTAATATACAAAATATCTGTTATAATTTGTACTATTTTATTTGATTTTATGTAAATTAATTTGCTAATAAAGCAAGTTGTTAATATTGCTGCAATTACAAACACAATAAACCGATGAAATTAATACAACCTACTTAGCCTGAGACTATTCCGACAATTACAGTCGATCAAACCCTTTTATTTCTGGAGGGGCATTGAGTTAATGGCAAGGTTCCAAAGGCCCGTTTTTAATAATGGGAGACCATCTTTAATTAGCATAAGCAGCTTGTAATTAGTCTGATAAGACTCTCAATTGATTGAGAAAGACAAAATGCACTTGGGTCACAACGCCCACAATTTCCCTATAGGGGTTTGCATCAAATCATTTGAGTCATTTTTCCTGAGGTGCTAAATGGGTGATTATGCACGAAAGCAAGCATCAGCGTTTGATTCCAGTTCACTCATTCGTTCGGCGGATGGGGCGCCATCTTCTCATTGGCGTTAGCATCATTTTTATCAGGTATGGGACCAGTCGACCCTCTGCTTACAGTCAATGGCAAAATTTTTGCTGGGACTTACGCCCTTTTTAGCGGCATCATTTTCTTAATCGTCATTGCGATCTTTATTGCCCCCCTTTTCCATCGCTTCTTCCATAAGTTCATGATCAAAGATGTAAAGTAAGACGATATATGCTTTTTCAGGTATACCGAAACAACTTAAAAGTTGTTTCGGTATAAATCTCCTTATCCTTGAGCTACCTCTACTTTTTTTCTCTCAGCCCAACTGCCAAAGAGCATTGAAAAAGCTCCATTTCCCAACACATTTGCAGAAGTAATGATCGGATCAAACAAAATGTACAAGGCCGTGATCAAGGACATCATTTCGGAAGTAAAGCCTAAATGACTTTCCAGAATGGGCAGCATCACGAGGATCCCACCGCCAGGAATTGCAGCAACGGAAAATTTAGCGAGCACGAAATAGCATGCAAAGATCAAATAGCTGAAAAATGCAGGTTCCGGGATCCCAAAATTCTTTAACAGTGCAAAGGCAAAAATGGGAATAGCAAAGCAATCTCCAATCAAATGGATATTCACAGTAGCCGGGATCGTGGCTTTTGTAATTTTGGAATGCGGTGCATTTTTTTCAGCACCAAGAATCGTGAGAGGCATTGCGACCGCACTCGACATACTTCCCATTCCAGCTAACGCTGCCGGCAACATGTTTTGAATTTTTAAGAATAATCCCTTCCAACGAAAGCGATTGGAAAGAAGATAGAGGAAGCCGATATAGCCAAATTGTGCAGCTGCAATCAGCGCAAAAATGCCTGCATAATCAGTTACAATGCTCGCAAGGACCTGATCGTGGCAGAGTTTAAGAACAAATCCGCTTAAGAAAAGGGGAATGAGGTAGAGAAATACCTTCATTAGACCACTGACCCACCCTTCTAAAGACAAAGCCATCTTCTCAGCCCATTTCGGTTTAAACCGGGCAAGAGCCACGCCTAAAAGGAGCCCCGAAAACATGGCTTTATCGTTGGCAATCCACTTAGGTAAAATAAATAGCCAAGAGGGATTTAAAGAAGTGGATTCTTGAGGGAAAGCAAGAGACAACCCAAAATGGTATGCCGCAACACCCACTCCTCCACTTAATAGCGTCGAAATAAAGTTCGAAATACATACAGCGCCTAAGATGAAAAAAATCATCTTATGTGCTCCTCGCGCCAACTGCACCGCTGTTTTGAACAAAAGAATAAAGATCAAAAATGGAAGCAGAAAAACGATAACAGACTTAATCGTCAAGCTCAGGGCATAGAGCACAGATTTGAAAGAAACAGGGATGATTTCATTTAAGAAAAAACAAGCTAAAATCATCACTAACAGAATATAGGGCATTTTACGAAACATACGCACTCTCCAAGAATTTTGTTTTTTATTTAGGACGAGAAAAAATGAGGAAAAACAAAAAGATTTACCGGCGGAGGCCGGTGGTAAAAACTACGGTGGTGCGAGCAGAGATCATCATAAAGGAAATCATGACGCGATCTCCTCTTTATCGATAAAGCCGAGATCTTCGTAATGAGAGCGATTCTCTACGATATGCTTAGGAAAACTATCATCCACTTTGACCCACTGATGGGAGCGGAAAACTTGCAGAATTTTTTCCGCTTGTTTTAACTCAGGGCGATCAAATTCATGATGGGAATACGATTCGAGTTTAAGAATGTGCCGATCGATCCCTCCCATTGAAGTAAAGTGCCATCCAGCGTCTGGCAAACAGGTAATTTTAGTAACACCTGTGCGACGCATCAGACGGGGACGCATATTGCGCAATCGACGTGTAGCCTTCGTTGAAATGCGTTTAATAACATGATAAGGCGTGCACACGGATCCATGCCACTTGTCTTGATAGCGGTTCAAGAATCCTTGATACATTTTTTGCTCGCAAACAACCGCTTGCGCCTGCCCTGAAGTAATGAGCTCAATGATCCTCGGCAACCTCTTACGACTGACAATTTCGTCCACATCGGAAAGAATCACGAGATCGTTCTTGCGGCAATTTTTTAAACCTTTCAACACCTGCTGCCGCTGATAGCGCTCGCGTATCCAGGGATTATCAGTCGCTAAATGCTGATCTACTTTGACATGGATGATTTTATCTGAAAATTTTTCAAAACGGTCGCGATTTTCTTCAAAATAATAAGGCTTTGGGTTTCCCCGAAATGTCTCACCCGCCTCAACAATGACAAACTTATCGACAAAGTCATTCATCTCGTTCAAGCGAATTTCTAAAAGCTCGAGTTCATTGTAGAAAAGAAAGCAGTCATAGACCTTAGGATGATAGCCCGATCCTGGAGAAATCAAGAGATAGCAAACCAAGAGAACGCCTAAAAACGCTCCAATGATCGCGGGGTATTTCCACTTAGGTGTCATGGGCTGGAATCGCCTTCCGTAAGGAATTATTCATCAAGAATACTTAAAAAAGCTTAACAAAGTCAAGGACTACGTCTTTCGGTGTTGTTGCGTCAATAGGCAATTTTACCACAGAGATAAGAATCCATAGAGGAAAGATAGGCGCGCGGCTCTCTGTAGTAAAACCTTATGTTAAAGCAACAATGCCTCCCTTTCGCAAAAAATTCTTTGGACAGTAAGATTTTAAATCGTGTAAGTTTTTCCAGAAAAAACAGAGGGGGGTCTTATGAACATTTTCCCAGGATTAACCAGTTTGGCGCTCTCGTTTTGCATCGCTGCACAACTTGTTGCATCCGACCCAGCCGCCCCAATTGCGCAAGGGCTAGAAATACAGAGGGAAAAATTACTGCTGCTCATGTCAGGTGAATGGGTCTCGCGAGGCATTTACGTTGCAACTAAGCTGCAGATCGCAGACCATCTCAATCCTCAATGCAAATCCATTGACGAGCTTGCTGAGCTCACTCAATCCAACTCAGAATCGCTCTATCGACTTCTTCATATGCTCGCAGGCTTTGGAATCTTTGAAGAAATTTCCCCCAGTGTTTTTGCAAATACAGATGCCAGCTACCTCCTTGCAAAATCCCATCCCGACAGCTTAAATGCCCTCTCCCTTTTTTACGGAGAAGACATCCATAAATCCTGGGAAGAACTGCTCCCTGCGGTCCAACTAGGAATGCCGGCTTTCCAACTCACCTTCCATCAACCGGTCTTTAACTACTTTAAGGAAAACCCCGCGCGTGCGGCTCTTTTTCAAGAAGCGATGAAAGAAAAGTCGATGGCAGTGATCAAGTCAGCTCTTTCCACCTATGATTTCAGCCCCTATGGATCTGTGTACGATATTGGAGGAGGGTATGGTCAATTCATGCGCGCATTACTCCAAACTCACCCCAATCTATATGGAACAATCTTTGAGCTTCCGGAAGTGATCAACACGATCAAACAACAGATGCCTCAATTGGAAAATGCCCACTGCAAGCTTGAGTCAGGCGATTTTTTTACTTCAGTGCCCAAAGGTGGAGATGTCTACCTTCTCAAATCTGTTATTCACGACTGGAGCGATGCGGAATCTGAAAAAATTCTTAAAAACTGCCACCTGGCAATGCACGAAAACAGCCGCTTATTGATCGTAGAAGTAGTCCTACAGCCAAAAGATCAGTCTGTTTATGCAAACTGCATGGATGTGTTGATGTTAGCGATCACAGGAGGCAAAGAACGCAGCTTGCAGTCCTTCAAACAAATGCTTGAACGCTCTGGTTTTACCCTAGAACATGTTTACTCAACATCAACAGAATTTTCGATCTTGGAAGCGAAAAAAATAAGGAAAATCGTTCATGATTAAACACCTCGCTATCATTCTGTGCTGTCTGATAGCTCAGGTATCCTTGAATGCTGAGTATCGTTTACATCGCATTGAAGACTGGAACCTTTCTTCCCCTCCTAAACCTAACCTCGCAAATGGGGAATTTAAAGTCGCCTTCTGGAACTTTTTAGATCAATTCGCTTCTGACAAGGCGACTAACCCCCATCAAAAGTACTACTGGAAAAACCGCGCGCATCTGGTCACCAATCTCATTTTAAGAGACGATCCCGATATTTTGGGATTTTGCGAGTGCAATCTCATTCAAGCGGACGATCTCTCAAGAGATTTGGATCATGCCGGCTATGCTGTTGTCGGATTTAGCTCATCTACGCTTCTTACCATCGACGAGGTGCGCGCGCAGTTTGCTGCAGGCAATGAGATCTGGTATTCGGAATTTGTGGGATTTATCTACCGCAAAGAGCGCATGGAGCTGATCGATATGCGTGTTCATCCTTTACCCAAAGGGTTTAAGCACCACCGCATTATCACGGAAGGTTGTTTTAAAGATAAACTAACAGGAAAACAACTCACTGTTTTAGCCTCTCATTTCGATCACTTATCCACTGAATCCATTGAAGGATCTGGGAAATTGGAAATCGACCGATTGCGCGCCTTAGAAGGAAGCAACATCCCCTGGATTTCAGTAGGCGACAGAAACTGGTCATTTAATGAACAAGGCGAACTCTTTGCGCAAGAGTATGCCCAATGGGATTTTATTCGCGAATTTCGCGATGACACCCGCTTAGGACACTTTGGTCCATCCGGGACATTTCCGGGGCATCTTTGGCTCGAAGCGATCCAACCCATGCCCGTTCTCATCCAAGACAGCAATGGTCACCCCATGATCGCCGCATCCACCATCGATGTCGGATACAGCAGCAAAAAACACCTCTCGACTCTTGCCTCCTATACCTTAACCGGAGAATTCTCACCGGACACCTGCCAACTCTTAGTCGAAGGGGCCATAGGAAACTTAGTGGAGCGCAATTTTGCATCCGATCACTTCTACATTGGGGGCATTTTCCGATTTACCGAGTCAAAGTAAAATATTTATAAGCAGACAAGAAGCACAAAAAATGGAGCGTACGTCATTAAGCCTGTCATTATATAGGACAGTAGTGGTATGATTGCCCAATTACCTTTTTACAAAAGTTGTCTACCCATGTCTTTTAAAGATTTAATTTCTGACTCAAAAATCGTTCAAGCAATTGAAGAAGCGGGGTTTACAACTCCGACCCCTATCCAACAGCAAGCCATTCCGATGATCTTATCAGGGGCCGATCTGCGCGCCTCGGCTCAGACAGGAACCGGCAAAACAGCTGCATTCCTACTACCAACTCTTTCACGCTTAACCGCTAAGGCTCCACTCCCAGGCCATGGTCCGCGGGTGCTAATCCTCGTTCCTACACGCGAGCTTGCCATGCAGGTCGCTGAAGAAGCCGCAAAATATTCCCGTCACCTTCCTCGCATGAAAACTGTCTGTGTATATGGTGGCGTCCCCTACCCAAAACAATTAAAAGATTTACACCGCCCATATGAAATCCTCGTCGCAACTCCAGGACGTCTGATCGACTTTATTGAGCGTAAAAAAATCTCTTTCACCCGCTTAGAAATGATGATTCTCGACGAGGCTGACCGCATGCTTGACATGGGCTTCATCGAACCTGTCGAAATGATCGCCGCAGCAACCCCTTCTACGCGTCAAACGCTGATGTTCTCAGCAACGCTTAAAGGCCCAGTGCTCAAACTCTCTCAGCGTCTGTTAAACAATCCATTAGAAGTGACCGTATCGCCTGACCACGCAAAACACGAAAACATCGAACAACGTTTGCACCACGTCGATAATATCGGCCATAAGCACCGCCTTCTCGATCATTTAGTGAACGACTCCAACCTGAAACAAGCGATCATCTTCACTTCAACAAAACGTCAAGCCGACCAACTCGTTGATAAACTCAATGATATGGGCCATGATGCTGCAGCAATGCACGGCGACATGAACCAACGCCAAAGAACGCGAACAATCCAAGAAATGCGCGATGGCAGAATCCGCGTTCTTGTTGCAACGGATGTTGCGGCACGAGGAATCGACGTTTCGACAATCTCTCACGTAATTAACTTTGACTTGCCTCATAATGCGGAAGACTATGTCCACAGGATCGGCAGAACAGGGCGCGCAGGGGCAAATGGAATTGCTATCTCATTTGCTGCTCCTAAAGAAATGCACCTCGTACGCGAAATTGAAAAGTTCACCGGGCATAAAATGGATTCACACATCATCCCTGGTATGGAACCTCAAATGAAGCCTTTCTCCTCACCTTCTAAGGCTAGCTTCAAACCTAAAAACCGCTTTGCTCCACAGAGATTTAAAGCGCGTAATTTTAAGTCGAAGCGCTAGTACAAAGTTTTTACTCTTTCGACTGTGTCAAAGCCCCAGGGCTTTGACACAGAAATAACTGCAAGAACTTTTGTTAAAGACTACTTGAGACTATTAATCATTCCCTGAAATGCGGCGCATGTTCTTCTTCTGAGAATGGCGCTTCTTGGCTTCCAAGACTTTTTCCTGGCCAGAACGTGTGCGCCGCCTCTTTTGCCGTCTTACTTTTTCGATCTGATAACGACGCTCCGCTTTTACTTTAGCGCGCGTCTCTTCAATTCTATCACAGAGTTCTTGCCGAGCATAGACGCGATTCTGTTCGCGCGAACGCTCCCGCTGACATTTGATTTCAATTCCAGAAGGGAGATGTTTGAGATAGACGCAAGAAGAGGTCTTATTGATCTTCTGTCCCCCGCTTCCTGAGCCTAAAATGAACTTCTCCAGGAGAACTTCCTCCTGGATGCCAAGACGAGCCATTCGCTCTCTTACCTCAGTAAGCTTATCGACAGAATTCATTTTAATCTCAGCTTAAGACAACATCTTCCGTCTCTAAGGGAGGCTGACCAAATCGTTTTAAGGTGCGGAAATGCGACCTTAAAGCAGAAAAGAAAGAAGGATTCTCATAATAGGGAAGGCCAAATTCTAATGCTGTCTGTTGAACAATCGGTGAGATTTTAGGCAAATGCGTATGACAGATATGGGGGAAAATATGGTGCTCGATCTGGAAATTCAACCCGCCCGTTAAAAAGCTCACGAGCCAACTTTTGCGTGCAAAATTCGCGGTTGTCATCAACTGGTGCTTAGCAAATGTATTTTCGATTTTTCCTTCTGCATTGGGCATAGGAAATGCGACATTTTCAACGATATGAGCAAGTTGGAAGATAATCGTTAATGTGATCCCCATCGTCGCTAAACAAGCGACATAGCCTAAGAGAACCTGCCACCAAGCTACCGATAGAAAACAAATGGGAAGAACAAGAAATAGGGTAAAATGAATCGCTTTAAATCCAAAAAGGAAAAAGGTCTCTAAAAGAGAAGGTTTTGCCGCACGTGATGGAATTTTTCTTACCATTTGAAAGAAGCGCCGGAAATCAGAATAGAGGACCCATCGAAGTAAATTCAAGCTATAGAGAAGAGGGGCATACCAATTTTGAAAACGGTGAAAAGAGTAGTAGGGAGCTTCAGGGCATAGGCGCAGAAAAAAAGGAGCGTCTAAATCGGCATCGTGATGGCGAACATTGGTAAAGGTATGGTGATCGACTGTATGCTCTTTTTTCCAATAGAAGGAGCTTGTTCCTAACAGATCTCCAATCAGTCCTAAGGCTCTATTGCCAACCGAATTAGAAAGATAGGATCCATGCAAGGCATCATGGAAAATATTAATTCCCGCAATAGAAACAACAAACCCATAGAACGCATACAAACCAACAACTCCCCAACCGCCACTAAAATCCAACATAATCAGGGAATACGTCAGGATCATCATGCCAATTAAAAAAATCGTTTTAAAACACATAAACTTATTTGCTTTAAAGGAAATGCCCTTTTCTTGAAAATATTGGTTTACACGAGATCTCAATACCCGGATGAAATCGCATCCTTCATCGCGTGTGAATGATATTTTTTCCGATTCTGAAGACATAAATCACTCTCTTTTAAGGCTTAAGGGATTTAAAAAAGCGGCGCATCTAAATGCACCGCAATATGCGTCCCGTAGGATGTAAGAATACCTTAAACTGAGATTGAATGCAACTGCAGCAAAGAGTTGATAAAAAAAAATTTCTACTTTCTCTTTGAGCTCTCCAATAGATTAGTAATTTTTTGATTGAGGGTACGGTATGAATAATAAAGGATCACCGAGGGTAAAGAAAGGGCCAGTAGAATTAGCAAAAGGATGAAAGGAAATAATATCGGATGAAGATTCAACTGATTCATTGTCTGTTGCAGAAGAGCGGCACTACCTGCAATCACATCTGTGGACTTCTCCAAATTTTTCGATGATTCCATCACTGCAAGAGTGTTATTAGAAATAACTTCAGAACTTCTTTGAATCGCAACAGTATTGCCTTGGATCATTTCAGTACTTTTGTCCATTCTTTCATTCAACGACGAGATATTGCCACATCCCGCTAAAACCACAAAAACAACATAAAGAACTGATCTTTTCACAAAAAACCTCTTAATTTGCAGCTGTTATTCAACTTGTCATCGCCGTTAAGACACGCCGTTTTCCTGAAAAAGCAGCGCGTCCATGCATCGCTAAAACATTATCTAAAATGAGCATGTCCCCTTTTTGCCATGGGAAATAGATCGAGTGGTCTTCCAAAACATCTAAAATATGGTACAAATCATCTCGGGAAACTGTGGAATCATCGGCGAAACGAATGGAGTGAAGCAGCATATGTTTGCGACAATAGAGAATTTTGGTTCCCATATAATTTTTCCAACCTAAAAATTTTGGGTTAAAGTCAAAGTGATGAGCTTGATTAAACCAAACTGGCTCTCGCGTTTCGGGATGAGCAATCGTCGCTGGTCGCACCTGGCTAATTTGAATCCAATCATTTTTATTCCAACGATATAAAATCTCATTCTCAATACACTTTCTCTCTACTTCCGACTTGTCTTCTGTTTCAAATACATTAATCCAAGATTTATGACTCTTATTAACAAGACTCATTAATTTACTCTTGTAAGGATAACAAGATATATATAGCAATTCTTTTTCACTAAATCGCTTTTTAACTTCTGGATCAATTGCCTGATAAATTTTTCGCGCATCTGCAATCATTGTTTCCCCGCCCTGCTTTGGCTCCACATCGCAATAGAAATAAATATGCCGGGGGTAATTTTTGACATAAGAGAGCTCGTTATGTAAGGCAATTTTAAACGAGGGAGGCGCTTCCGTGGATGTGTAGACTCCATCCGTAATTTTTTTTCTTGGGCTATCTCCTCCGATATACTGGACAAATTCTCCAAGACCTAAAGCCTGAATTGCTCCGCTGAAATCATGCTCGTTAGAAATAGGGAAATTCCGCAATAAAATCCCTCCGTATTTTAACAAGCTCTCCTTGAAAAAATCTGTCCTTTGCTGCAGCAAAAGGAGTAACTCAGAATAAGGAAGTGTCGCATCTTTAGGCTCGATGACAAGTGGCAACTGTGAAGGATGAAGAAATTTACAGGTTACGCTATCCATTTTTGTCTCCCTTTGCACGACTGCTTAAGCAACGTTTAAGGGCAATGAGTTCCCGCACACCGATCAAACGACGCCCAAAAAGTAAATAAGTCGGCTTTCTTTGAGGTTGAAATTTGCTCCAAAACATGTTCAATCCATCAAGACGTCCCAATTTCCGACCGAATTGAAAAAACAAGCGTGCCATCCAACTGGCTGGCTGGCTCATTCCTCTGATCTCCCCTAATGTTTTTGCCGGCGCACTCCCGACTGTAACAAGATGGCAGTCTTCCTTTCTTAAAAAATCAAAAACCGAAACAATTAGTAATTCAGAAGTGCCGATGGGAGCCTCTGGAGTGGTCATGAGATGATTGAGCAACCATCCTTCCTGCGCTTGAAGTCGATTAATGGTTACAACACCGACAATGCGGTTATCTTTTTTTGCATAAAACCAACGCTTTCCTAAGCGGTCTTGAAAAAGATACACATTTGAAATATGAAACTGAGGACCGCGCCGCTTCTGAAGCCAAATGCGCCCTACCTGCTCAATTTCCTGCTCTAATTGAAGATCATTCTCTGTGTATTCGTGAACCGTGACAAGTTCGCGATATGCGCGCTTAACTTTTCGACGCACTAAACTTGCCAAAGGCCCTGTTTCTTTTTCTGGATTGCGGAACGGATCGAAAAAAAGTTCTTCTCCCATTTCGATCATTGTGGAACAAACATTCTGTACGGCCCATTGAGAAAATGCTAGAGAAGCGGTGATATAGATGACATTTTTACTCTGTAGCTGCATCGCTATATGAAATTCTTTTGTCAACTGAGGTTTGTCTCTTTCAGCACACGTAGGCTCTCCAAAGACAATCACCACTTTTGCCTCTAAGCGATAACTCACAAAGCCTTCAATCCCAGGAAAAGTAAAAACATGCATCGCTGGATCTAAAATCGCATCTGATGTAGCCCCTGCAAAACGACGCACAAGCTCCACGAACTCAAGTCGATCTTCTTGAGAGTGTGTAGCGATACTTAATTGCATATCACCAGGCTCCATTGTCTATATTTTTCTTCCCCATCCCCTCCGATTAACATGTTTATTGTTTTTCAAACAACGAATTTAATAAAAAATAAAATTCAGATTAGAAATCCAAGATTTGATTTCACAAGGCTTTCATTTCTCTTCAACTTATACCGAAACTATTTCAAGAATTGGTTTCTGGCTGCGTCAGATATCTTCAATTTAAGATAAGCACGATCTTCCCGAAAACATCCCCTGCGCGCAGCTTTTCTTGCGCTTCTGCCGCTTGAGACAAAGGCATCTCGAGAACAGGAGGTGGGACCACGTGATGAAGGTCTATAAGATCAGCGATCTGTTTTAATTCCTCGCCATTGGGGACAACAAAAACGTAATGAGCTGAAACACCCCAAGTCTTTGCCTGCTCGGAGCTAAGCTGCTCAAGGAGACTGACCAACCGACCGCCCTTCTTAAGGCAGGGCAAGCTCTGCTCCAATGTCTTCCCTCCAACACAATCAAAAACAACGTCGACACCGTCCGGAACATAGGCCTTTAACGCTGTCGCAAAATCCCCTTTATAATCCAGGGCACCCTCTGCGCCGAGTTGTTTAACGTAAGCGTGTTTTTGCGCGCTTGCTGTCGTAAATACAGTGGCGCCTTGATGCTTTGCAAATTGAATCGCCATCGAACCCACGCCGCCGCTTCCGGCGTGGATTAAGATCGTCTCGCCCTTAGTAAGTTGTACAGTATCGAAAATGGATTGCCATGCTGTTAGACTCACTAAGGGAAGAGCTGCAGCTTGAGCCATCGTGATCGTACGAGGTTTCAAGGCTACATTCTTCGCATCGAAGGCGACAAATTCGGCATAGGCACCCCATTTAACAACAGGTTTTCGGACATAAGCAAAAACTTCATCGCCGATTTTAAATTCTGTGACATTCTTTCCGACATCCGCCACAACACCTGCCACGTCCCATCCAGGAATGATCGGAAGCTCATGCGGAAGACGAGATTGCAAAAGACCCTCGCGAATTTTCCAATCGACAGGATTGACTCCTGCAGCACGCACCTGGATCAACACCTCATGCTCTTGAGGAACTGGCTGAGGCACATCGCTTAATACGAGCTGCTCAGGGCCTCCGAAGGCCGTAAAAAGAATGGCTTTCATAAAATTTAACGGGGTGGAAAATGGGTAAACTGGGGTGTTTTTTTCAATCCGAGCTTAAGCAACAAGCCCCCCCAAATCAACTTTAGATGATGCGCTGAACTTGCTGCAAACGAACTCTTTAGATGTGGAGAGTGACTTTTAGCAAAAGACGGATAGTAAACATACACGGAAAAAGTACCGAGATCTTTGTCTTCTTCTGTCGCAGGAATAGTCGTGCCCTCTGATGGAAGGGTTAAACGTTGATGCGCAGATTCTGTCATGAGCAAATAACACTTTTCCTTCACTTTGTTTTTTAATAACCGATGGGCGACGATCACATCCACGCCTGAAAGCTCCTGAAACTTACCAATATGATGGATTGCGGCTTTCCCATAGTGAGCGACCATTTTGACATTCAGGTTATGGATATTCGCACATCCCCCACAAGTACAGGTTGTGGAACTTTCAAGCTGGCGCAACTTGGAAAAAAAGGCGTGAAAAAATTGGAGAATTTTATCGCCGAAAAGCTGAGGATTATCCCGATATTCCCTAGGAACTTTTGATTGCTGCAGATACAAAAAAAGAGCATCTCCTTCCAGCTTGGCAATCTCAATGGGCAGCGAAGCTTCTTGGATCAAAGCTTCCATCAGCTCGGTAACAATGAGGGTTCCATGCGTAAAATCCGTCACATTCTTTAACATATACGCCGTATATCCACTGATATCAGCGATAAAGAAATACATTTCCTCTTCCATGCGCCACCCTATATTAAAACTTGTTTTAATATATAGACCTCAATTTTACTAGCATTATTTATCTCTGCCTCTTAGAGTCTGTTGTCGAAATTTCGTATTTTAAGTGCAGAGGCAGTATGCCAGTCATCAAGCGTCGAAAAGCAAAAAAAACAGGGCAAATTCTACGTATTAATTTAAAGGAAGATCCCTCATGCCTTGACCCACGCAGAGGACGCAATATGTCGTCTGACTCTCAGGTCCAGGCCATGTTATTTGAAGGACTCATGCGCTTAGAACCCGATGGAAACTTGAGCTGCGCTCAGGCGAGCCACTACACAATCTCCTCCGATCAAAAAACCTATACTTTTTATCTAAAAGACACTTTCTGGTCCGATGGAACACCTGTGACAGCGCACGACTTTGAATACACCTGGAAAAACCTATTAACACCCAAGTTTCCTTCACTGGACACTCATGCCCTATTTTGCATCAAAAATGCACAATCCGCAAAAATGGGAAAACTACCTATTTCCGAAGTAGGCATCCGAGCTCTCGATGACAAAACACTCGTTGTCAAACTCGAACGCCCTACGCTCTATTTTTTACATATCGCTGCTTCAAGCGTGCTTTTTCCGATCAATCCATTTCAAGACCAGCTCTTTCCCGACTGGCATTTAGAAGCCACACCGCATTTCGTTGGCAATGGCCCCTTTACGTTAAACACATGGGAACACCACCGCGAAATTCTTCTGGAAAAAAACCCTTATTACCGTCTAGCGCATCAAATTAAACTCGATCAGATCCAGATTCGCATGATCAATAGCGGAATTGCGCGGCTTCACATGCATGCGACAGGTCTTTTTGACATTGTAGGCCTCCCACTTTCTCACCTCCCCCATGATCTCTATCGAGAAATGCTCCAACAAAATTTGCTTCACGTCATCCAAACTCCTGGAACCATGGGGTGCATGTTTAATACAAAACAAGAGCCCTTTAACAACGTCAATATCCGTAAAGCCTTTGCCTATTCCATCGATCGAAAACAGATCGTTGATAACATTACCTACACCAAAGAAAAACCTGCTTTAGGAATGATTCCTCCTCAATTCAAAGAAACAACTACAACGCCACTTTTTAATGATAATGACATCCTTGCAGCCCAGCGCTTCCTTGAAATGGGGTTAAAAGAACTTAACCTAACTGTAAGAGACCTTCGAGGCAAACTGACCTTTTCCTTTTGGAAATATGACCATTGCTGTCCCGAGCTCCCGCAATTTTTGCACGATGAATGGAAAGAAAAATTAGGGGTGAATGTCGAACTCGAAGCCCTCGATTTTAAAACGCTCCATCAAAACGGAACAGACGGGAAATTTTCCATGGGATATTTCGTCCCGACCTCGATATATTACGATCCCATCGAAATTTTAGAACGCTTTAAATACGCCGATAACCCACGCAATTACCCCCGATGGCAACATTCGCAATATATCCATCTGATCGACCAATCGGAAGAAACTGCATCTCCTCAAGAACGCTTATCTCTTCTAAACCAAGCAGAAAAAATCTTAATAGAACAAATGCCTTTTGCTCCGATCTTTCATTGGAATTACGCACTTCTTGTTCAACCTCATGTTCAAGGGTTTTCCGTTTCACCTTTAGGATACCTTAACTTTGATCGGATCAGCATCAAAACTACATTTCACTAGAAAATTAACTGGTAAAGAGCAACAATTTAACCTCCTTCAGTCAATTGGGATGTACTTTATGAGAAAAACACTAGCAGCTGGAGTAGTAGGAGTCCTTATGATCGTTTCCGCATGCACATCAAATGAAAAACAAAGCAAGCTGCAACATTTGCGCTTGAATATTAAAGAGGAGCCCACCTCTTTAGATCCCCGCCGCGGCCGTAATATGTCCGGCGCTTCACAAATTCATGCCATGCTGTTCGAAGGACTTATGAAACTAGATCCCAACGGCAAGCTCCTCCCCGCTCAAGCAAGCTCTTACGACATTTCCCCCGATCAAAAAACCTATACATTCCACATTGCTGATACATTTTGGTCGAACGGCACACCCGTTACAGCATATGACTTTGAACAAACATGGAAAAACATTCTCGATCCGAAATTTCCAGCGCTCGACTCCCACCTTCTTTATAACATTGTCAATGCCGCTGCGGCAAAACGTGGCGAGATTTCTCTTGAACGCGTAGGAATTCGTTCTAAAGACGCCAAAACACTGATTGTAGAGCTGGAAAATCCCACGCCCCATTTTCTCTTTATCACTGCGTCTAGCTGCCTTTTCCCTATCAATCAAAAACAAGACAAGCATCATCCGAACTGGTATGTCGATGCGAATGAACATTTCACTTGCAACGGCCCCTTTAAGCTCTCTAAATGGAGACACCATAATGAGATGATTCTTGAAAAAAACAAAACATACCGCCTCGCAAACCAAGTGCATCTCGATACGATCCAAGTGCACATGATCGCTAATGAACCCGCTACTTTGCATATGTACGAATCAGATCAGCTCGACATCGTCGGCCTGCCTATCTCCCCACTGCCGATTGATGCCTATCCTGGATTCATAGAAAAAAAACAACTCAAGCTCTTTGAATCTCCGGGAACTATGGTCTCCATGTTCAATACGAAGCAGTTCCCTTTTTATAACGTCAATATGCGCAGAGCTTTTTCCTATGCGATTAACCGCAAAACTCTCATCGACAACGTCACTCAGCTCGAAGAAAGACCTGCCCTAGGACTCATTCCACCGATCATCAAAAATGGCAACGCAAATGCGCTCATGGAAGATGGAAACATCTCCCAAGCACGCGCTTACTTTGAACAAGGGCTTAAAGAACTTGGCATTACTCGCGAAGATCTCCAGGATAAAATCTCTTTTTCCTATTGGACGCATGACCACGCCTGTCCAGCACTGCCCCAAGCATTGCAGCAGCAGTGGAAGGATGCATTCGGAGTCGAGGTCGTCCTCGAGGGACTGGAATATAAAACGCTACATGACAGAGGAAGAAACGAACAATTTTCAATGGGGTATTTTGTTTTCCTTTCGATGTATCACGACCCCATCGAACTTCTCGACAGATTTAAATACGCCACCAATCCCCGCAATTACGGCAGATGGGAGAACGACACATATGGGGCTCTTGTAAATCAAGCAGCTCAAGCGACATCACACGAAGAACACACCACTCTCATGGAGAAAGCAGAACAAGTCCTAATGGCTGAGATGCCCTTTGCGCCCGTCTTCCATTGGAATTATGCTCTTCTCGTGAAACCGCATGTCAAGGGATTTACCGTAACTCCCCAAGGATATCTCTATTTCGATAATGTCTCAATCGATCGCCAGTAATGAAAAAAAAATTAAAGATTGGAACACTTGTTTTAACGCTTCTTTGCTTGACCTATTTAGCAAAGGAGCCATTCCTCTCGCTGCAAACCTATACTTCTACTCTGCGTTCCTATCCCAATTTCCGCAATAACCCCTATCTCGACAACCGCCTCTGTAAGCTCATGGCCCCCCATCTCCTCCCCTTAGACCACCCCCTTAAGCCTAAGCTCGACGCGTTATTCTCTTCCACACGCGCCACAGAAAGTGAAGAAGCGCTTCTTTCTTCCGGCTTCTCCATCATCGCTTCTATGCCCGGCAGCTTTGTTATTGTCGCCCGCCACCCCGAACTCCCAGGACAAGTGCTCAAGCTCTATCTGGACAACGAAACGCGCACTAAAGAGGGCATTCCTAATTCCGAATGGCTAACAAGACGCTGTATTGGCGCAAAAATCATCCGCGACATTCTTAACAAAAAAAAATTTAAGACATTCACCATCCCAGATAAGTGGCTCTATGTTCTTCCTAAAGAACCCCCTTCTCACGGACCGGTTCCCCAACCTGTTTTAGTCATCGAGACGGACATGGAACTCTACAATGAACCAGAGTCTTTAACGGCTTGGAAAACACAGATCACCCCGCAACACTTAAATGAGCTCTATGAAATCTTAAAACATGGCTATGGAACCATCCGGGTCGCAGAAAATATCCCCTTCACGCAACACGGGACATTTGCTTTTACCGATACTGAGTATCCCAAACGCAAGCTTAAATTGCGTAAAGTCAAGCCCTATCTCTCGGAAGAAATGCAAGTATATTGGGATGAGTTATCTAAATAACTATTGCAATATCCAAACAAACAGCTTATTATTTAGATTCTTCTTACCCCCATTATCTTATGCATTCAAAAAATGAATTTAAGCACCTCCTGTTAATCATCATCATTTTCATTGCAGCCTGCATTGAAACCGACATCTATCTACCTGCCTTCCCAGATATGATGAACTGGTTCTCTACCACAGAAAGCGCCATTCAGGGTTTGTTGACCTGGAACTTCATAGGCATTTGCCTTTCAGGCCCATTTTACGGCCCTCTCTCCGATGCATTTGGGCGAAAAAAGCCCCTTGTCGTCGCCTTAGCCCTCTTTTTAGCAGGAAGCATCTTGACCCTCTGCGCTCAAACCTTTGATCAGATGCTTTTTGGCAGGATTCTCCAAGGAATCGGCAGCGGCGGGTGCTTTACACTAGGAACTGCCATTATTTTCGATTCGTTTCAAAAAGAAAAAGCGATTACGGCGCTCACCAGCCTCAATACCATCATCCCCCTGATCATGGCAGGTGCTCCGATGCTGGGCGGATTTCTCAACAATAACTTTGGCTTTCGCTCTAACTTTTTAACCATCGCGCTTTTTGTTCTTCTCAGCTTGATTCTCTGCCTCTTCTTATTTGAAGAACCGCTTCCTAAAGAAAAAAGAGCTCCCTTCCAATTGTCTACGATCCTTAGAGACTTTAAAAAAGTTCTCCTGAGTCTCGCTTTTTGGCAAATTACCCTCGTGCTAAGTCTCTTATTTGGCGGCTACATTGCCTTTCTTTCCGGTTCAACAGTTCTATTTATGGTTGAATTTGGAATGAGCAAAACCCTATTTCCCTTTATCCAAGCTGCCGTGTTAGGAGGTTGGGTCGCGGGGAGTCTTCTTTTGAAGCGCTCTCTAGGACGCTTTGGTCCCTTAAAGGTCAAACGCATTGGGATTTTATTGTGCATCATCGGGGCTGTTGAACTAGCTCTTGCCGCTTGGATCACTCCTCAAAACGCCTATTTGCACACGCTTGGAATGGTGCTCTATGCATTTGGAGCCAACTGGGTTGTCGGACTCTATTTCCCCGAAGGAATGGAGCTCTTCCCTGAAATTAAGGGGATTACATCTAGTCTACTGACAAGCGCTAGGCTACTTTTGAGCGCTTGGATCATTGGATTGACAAGCGCCCTGTATAATGGAACGATCTATCCACTCGCTGCAGTCATCGTAGGGACAGTAGTTCTTATGCTTCCTACTTTGATCTACTACGAAAAACGAAAAATCAGTGCGCCTGCAGAAATTGCTTAAGCTCGATGGGCCGATCGCTGATGATCCCATCGACACCCATGCGAGATAGTTCTTCCCACCGAGCTTTCTCGTTAACCGTCCATGCGATCACGCGAAAGCCCGCATTCTGCAAGGCTCGCACATCATCCGCAC
This sequence comes from Parachlamydiales bacterium, assembly GCA_020053915.1. Taxonomy (GTDB): domain Bacteria; phylum Chlamydiota; class Chlamydiia; order Chlamydiales; family Rhabdochlamydiaceae; genus JAGVMG01. Next base: position 25,072 of record JAGVMG010000014.1, read on the forward strand.
TGTGAAGCAATTCATGATCTGGGGAGAGAATACTCACTTTCAATGCAGAAGCGATCTGCATGAGATAGCTCTTCCCTCCTGCCGGGTCTCTTTGAGAGGCTAATTGTAAGCTCTCGTCACTGAAAATCAATCCGAGTACTGCTGTGGGATCCACTTTGCGGACTGCGGCCAAAGATTCCGGATCAAACGATGAATAATAAACACGAGAAGAAAAGCCCGACGCTCGAACAGCTTGCACCACAGCCTGCGCCATTTCCAATGGAGGAGCACACCAGTCAGGATGTCGCGGATCTCGCTTAATCTCGAGATTCAAACGCACTCCTCCCGCCGCTGAACTCGATTGAATCAAAGCAAACAACTCTTGAAGCGTGGGAACCTGAGTACCCGCCACCTGCTTTTGTTCGGGAAACTCCACATTTTTCTTACAGCCACAATCGACCATCTTAATTTCTGATAGGGTCAATGTGCGCACTAATTGATTTGAACTCAGCGGAGTCCCATCGAGCTTTGCACACAATGTGTCATTTAAAAAATAGTCGTGATGGATCACTAATGCCCCATCTTTTGTCATCAAGAGATCCAACTCCAGTACATCCACTCCAGCATCAATCGCTGCTTTAAATGCAGGCAAAGAATTCTCAGGTAAATACGCCCGCGCGCCTCGATGACCTTGAACCTCGATCGCGTTAGCATCCATAAACAATCCTAAAGCAAGACATAACGCCCACAATTTACCCATATTCATCCTTATTAAAAAAAAACCCACCCGAACTAAAACCAAGTTGGGGCGGGTTCATACTCAAAAAAACTAAAAAGCTTACTTCTTAATGTGCTTGTTCAAGCAGCCAGCGAGTTTTAGCATATCTACTGGTTTGTTTCCAATCACTTCGCATAGCTTCTTGTCAGGTACAATCATTCTGCGATTTTTTGTGTCCTGACATTTTTTAGATTTAATGTAAGCCCACAATTTTTTCACGATTTCTGGACGGGTCATTTTCCCTGTTCCAACAACCGCTTGTAATTCTGGAGACAAAGCGTAAGTCATTTGTGTCAAACCAGACTTTCTCTTTGCACCTGTTTTCTTTTTTGCTTTTACTGCTGGCTTCTTCTTTTTAGCCACAGTCTTTTTCTTTGCAGTTTTCTTCTTAGCCATAACGACTTCCCCTTATGCTTTATTTAACTCTTCACGAAAATCGCAACCATGCATTTTCTATGACATCTATTAAATGATGTAAGAGCTTTTGGAAATTCATGCAAGATTTTTTTTAAAGATTTTAGAAAAAATTTACGCTTTGTCTAAAAAGGCACATACAGAGGCTTTGACATAAAATTAAAGATTCTCTTTGATAAGGTTTAAGTAAACCATCAACTAGGGGCTTCATGAACAAGAAAAAATTAATCGGAACTATCGTCTTTCTTATGGGAGTTTGCCTAATCGGCATCTCTATGTACATCACTTCACAGGTAGAACAAGGCAAACTCAAAGCCAACCGCGCTCAACAGCAAGTTGACCAAGGCAGCGGTCTATTTTCCGGAAATCCCGTCACTAAAGAAATTGGTAAAGGGATCACCGGATCGGCGCAAAGAAAAATCGATGAAGGCATGCAACAGATCTCCGATTACACAGTCATTGCGCGCATCGCACAAATCAGCGGAATCATTCTTGTCATCCTCGGCTTAGGCGTAGTTTTCGTAGGAAAACCTTCGCGAAAATAATTTTAATGAGCCTCTTAAATGAGGCTCATTATACTATCTTTTTTACATAATACACATTTACAAACTCCATTTAAACAGGTATAATTCACTGAAAAATTGGAGTTTAATTTGAAAATAAATAATTACATCAACTTATCCAACATTAACTACTTCACATCCCCCTATGTCGATGGGGCTTCCAATCTCATCCGCGCGTTTTCCCCGCCTCCCCTTTCCCTCACTAACCGATTTTTCCACCTTGTGACTGGAATGACTCTTTTAATCCCTGTGGTCAACACGGTGTTTTATACCGCTCTTAAGCACTTTGCGACCACGCACACTCCTTCGCACACCCAGCAACCACGCCCTTCATTACAAAAATCTGGAATTCTTCCCAATGCCACTGTAAAACCACCTCATCCGTTTCATGGAGCGGGGATCCTTCCCTATCGCGTTGTGAATGGCGTAGTGGAACTCCTCATCGGAAAAGAAGCAAACGGGATCCATCGGAACACGTGGAGCGACTTCGGAGGACAACCTGAAAAAGGAGAAACTCCTGTTCAAACAGCCGCGCGTGAATGTGCTGAAGAAACAGGAAATCTGCTTGGGAATCGGTCCACTCTCGAAAAAAGCCTTAAAAAATCGAACTGCATCGGCTCAAGATACGCGATGTACCTTCTGCAAGTAAATGATCCAAAAATCACCCCTCAACGCTTCTATTACGCACATCACGACGGAGAAAAATCGGAGATCGCCTGGGTGAAAGCCAGAGATCTGTTTCGCGCTGCTGCAGGAAACGGGAGGATCGCCATTGGCGATTCATTACAACGATTGCGCCCTCCCTTCATTGGCACTCTCAAATTCAGAGGCACGGCAACGGCTCCGTCTGCAAGAGACGTCTTTGCGCGCATCGAAACAGCAGCAAGAGAGCCGTTACGCCTCTCCGCTTAATTCTTCCGCATCAGAACTTCTAATTCCGTTCGGTTACATTTTGTAACCGAATGATATTTTTTACTATCCTTTTTAACATCTTCACTTGATATACTTCGTCACATTGTGAATTCTAAGAGGTTCCTCATAGAAAAAGATAATGATCACAGCCTAATTCCCAGCAAGCTATCGTTTGAAGATTTAAAAAAGGTCAATCAGCACGGGATAGAGTATTGGAGCGCTAGAAGCTTGCAACCAGGCCTCGGCTATTCCCAATGGCGACGCTTTGAAAATGCCATTGAAAAAGCCATTGAGTCCTGCAAGCAATCAGGAAATGATCCCAGCCATCACTTTGCCGGCGCCGGCAAGCAGATCAATTTCGGAAAAGGAGCTACACAAACCATTGAAAATAACCACCTTTCTCGCTTTGCCTGCTATCTTACTGAAGTTTCACAGAAAATGTCCCTTTAGATCTTTTTTAATACGAGCAGATGCATCCCTGGACAAATCCAAGATTTTTCGTCTTCTAAATACACTTGCAGTTCACTATACGCCTCTGAAAGGTCTACTGGCACTTCATAACCCTTGTTCAGAATGCTCAAAAATAGAAGAGCATGATTAAAGTAGCGCTTCCGATCCTGTTCACTTTCAAATCGAATTCCTTTTTCTAGACGATGGCCTTGTACATCTAAGCTTGTATGTACGACTTCATAGAGGTTGCTTAATGAACTGCTCCCATATTGCAAATCTTCTAGAATCTCGATTGTAACGCGGCGGTTTCCCTTGAGTGTGGCCCGATTTCTTTCATTATGTTGACGAGTGGCTTCTTCAAATGATCGAATTTTGTGAGAACTAATTTTTACAGGATCATAGGAATCAATGATAAATACATATCCATCTTTTTTTAGATATTGATGAGCTAACTCAAGGGAAAGCTTTGGATTTTTGAGATGCTGCAATGTCAACCTATACAAAACAGCGTCAAACTGATTTTTGTACTGTTCATAGTCTGATTCAGCATCCCCTTCGACAAAGGTCAATCTTGATCGACCAAACTGGGCCTTACATTGCTCCACAAATGAAGCCTGTTTCTCAATCCCCAAAAAGATCTTTTCCTTAAATGTTTCTGATAGCCGAGATAAATAGGCCCCATTGCCGCTGCCGAGTTCTAAAATATTTTGCGCCTTCGCCCAGCCGTTTTTTTGAGATAGCCACTCTGCTTCCTGGTCGAAATAGAGATTTGCTTGACCCTCTAAAAAGTAATTCCACAGTTCTGGCAGCTCTGCCGTCTGGAGGACTTCTGAGCAGGTTTGTTGGTCATATTCAGCTAAACGGTCTAGGTAAGCTTCTGCTCTCAGCCCAAACAATGTAAATAGAAACAACCAAGAAAAGAATTTAAAAAAAATGCTCATTCAACACCGTCCTTTCATTTGTAAGTTGCCTGCCACATACCTGGCACATGAGACGAAAATTGGAGTTTGTGCAAATATGAGCGCTGAACGCACGTCTTTGAAAAAAGAATCTGGGTGAGAGGATTTGAACCTCCTACCTCTTGCACCCCATGCAAACGCTGATACGACTGCCATTATACCACGCTGCTTAATTCTTGAGCATTCTGCGAACCAATCTTTGCGTGTAGAGCAAATATAGATTACTCGAAATAATGATCGCAACGCCGATAAACGTGCAGGCATCGGGCAGCACATTCCACCAGAAAAAATCGAGAAAGACGACCCAAAACAGAGTCGAATTATCAACTGGAGCTAACACAGAAGCCTCAGCGTAACGCAGGGAATGCGCAATCGCAAATTGGCCGGCCGCACTGAGCGCTCCTACAATCGCAAATAATCCCCAATGCTCCCATGGCATCGGCTGAAAGTGTGTGAGAAGATAGGGCAACGTGAATAGAATCAGGACGAGATTAGGATAGATCGCAATTGCGAGGCTGTGTTCTGTAGCAGCAAGGCGCCTCATTAAAATCTTATTGCATGTCCCTAAAAATACTCCGAACAACACGAGTAGCCCTGTGAGCTCAAAACCGCTAAAACCAGGGCGGAGCGCGATGAGCACGCCTATCGTACCAATTGCGACTGCTATCCACCGCTCGCGGGTGATTCTCTCCTTTAAAATGAGGGCGCTTAAGAAAATCAAAAAGAAGGGAGATGTGTAGCTTAAGGTATAGATGAGTGTAAGCGTATTCTGAGAGTAAGCATACATGAAAATGTAGGTGAAGAGAAAGCTGACGCCAAGCCGCAAAAGATGAAGCATGGGTTGCCGGACTCTCAACACATACAGAGGTCCCCCTTGAAAATAGGTCGCCAAAAACAAAGGAATTAAGCGCGCCAACGCTCTCAAAAAGGTCGCTTGTGAGACGCTATAGACCTCCATGAGATGCTTGATAAATGCATCTGAAAGAGGATAGAGCGCAAGCCCCAGCATCATGAAGAGAACACCTAAAATGGTTCTATGATGGATCTCTCGACCCGGTCTTGTAGCTATTGTCATCAATCCACTGTTGAAAAGAAGAATTTTGACGGCATTGCGCATTCTTTTCCAGGGTTTTAAGAAGTCAAAAAAATTTTACTCCACTAAAAACATAATTCAATTTCAAAATTAGAATTAATACTAAGACGTAAAACATCGATTTAACTAACTGTATAATTGACATTAACTTAAAACGTTGGCATTCTATCTCAAAGTAACACACCCACGGTGATACAATGCACGAGTTAAGCATTTCAAAACCAACTTATTACCACAGGGAATACAAAAACGACATTACAGAGCCAAAAGAAGAATGCTCTCCCTGGATCCATCAATCTCAACGCGTCGCGAAAGTCGCCCTTCCATTTGTCAGTTTATATCAGCCCTTGAGCCGCCCTCTTTCTTTGGCTCTCGGATCGTTAAGAAGTTACTCGTCCATCACCGAACTCATGTCAGAGATTTCCAAAGGCAACACAAAAGATATCCCCTATCATCTGCTGCAAACCACAATCGCAGTCCTCTCTCTAGCAGGCACCCTTTTTGCACATCCCCTTGGGATGATGCTCACAACAGGCCATGACCTCGTTGTTGAGCTCATCTCGCTTCATGCACACTGCCAAGCGGGAGACTATGCAAAAGCATTAGAGAGCTCTGCCAACATCCTCAATAACTCGCTTTATCTCGCTCTCTTTTTACACGGTGGGCTTGAGCTCACCATCGCCTCCTTTGCGATGCAGATTCTCCTCGGGCTCTACCACTCGCGCAATGAGTTTAAGAATGGCAATTACCTCGAAGGAACGGGCCACTTATTGATGGCGCTGATCCGCAGCCATCAAATGGCAGGTCAAGCTCAACTTCTCAAGCAACAGTGGGAAGAAGAAAAACGAGCCAAGATGATTACAAAGCGAGCGATGATCGAACACTCTCAAAAATTGGCAGAGCTTTCCTCTTCTGACATCGAAAGACGCGCTGTGATCGATGTGGGTTCTGGATCGACTAAGTTTTGCATTGCAGATGTCGATATAAAAACACAGAGCGTTGTAAAGATCATTTTAAATGAATCCTATGCCGTCCCTTACCAAGCCTCGCTAGAAGCCTCCGATGATTACACCTTTAGCAGAGAGGTCAGAGAGACAGGGATTCAAACTTTTACAAAAATTAATGCTCTTTGTGAAGAACACAATGTGCAAAAAGTAACCGCAGTTGCGACAGAAGCTTTTCGTAAATCGATGAACGGAGAAAGCTTTGCTAAAGAGATTTACGATAGAACGTGCATCCCTTTGCGCATTATCACTCAAAAAGAAGAGGGGGCGATTGCCTACTACAGCGCAGCATCTCTTGTGAAAGATCGGCCCCAAGAGGATCTCATCGTTTGGGACATCGGAACCGGAAGCTACCAAATCACGATGGAAAACAAAGACAAAGAACTTTCTGTCTTCATGGGTAATGTAGGCTCTGTTCCATTCAAAAACTACATTATCGATGTGGTCCAAAACCAAGACTCCTCATCCCCTTCCGCAACACTGCACCCATTCACAGAGGAAGATCACATCGCAGCCGATCGGTATGCACGCGCGCTCGCCCGTCAAGCCTTCCCTAACATCAAGCATCAGATCTCAGAAAAAGATGGAAAAGTGGTCGGCGTCGGACGTCTCTTTACAAACAGTCTCCTCCCCTTTTCTGAAGACCCAGAAAAAATCACGCGCGCCGACTTACGCAAATACATTACAAGCTGCTATGGCAAAACCAAAGAAGACCTCAATAATCCATTCTCGGAAGCAGATCTTGCCAATGCAACACTCGCACTCGGCTTTATGAAAGCCTTGCACATCCAAGAGATCCACGCGCTGAGTGCTGCTACCTCGCAAGGGATGCTCACCTATGCGCCGTATTGGGAAGAAAAGCAAGTGTACATCGCTTGAATTTTCAGTTGCGTGGGAATCCCTCCATCGCACAGAATCCGGTTTTTCAACGGAGCGAAACACCTATGGATGACAGCGTCCTCACCCACGTCATCGATCGCCTAAAAAAGGCTCAAATCCATACCGATCCGTATCCGCATTTTTTTGTCCCAGACATCTTCCCTGAAGAGTTTTATCAGGAAATTTTGAACCACCTTCTCGATGTCTCTCTTCTCCAAAATTGGCCTAAAATCCAAAATAACGCCCCCGATCAGTATCAACAACGCTGGCTCCTGGGGCTCAACGATGAGAATTTAAGCCGCTTGCCTTTTTCCCACTGTATCTTTTGGAAAAACATAAGGGATGCACTAGGAAGCGACCTATGGAAAAAAGAGCTCACCCATCACTTCGATCCGTATCTGAAAAAGCGCTTTGGAGATACGTACGCAAAGGATCAATTTTGTTCGAGCATGGAGCTTGTTCACGATAAAACAAACTATGCGATCGGGCCACACACAGATCACCCCGCTAAAGTCATCACTTTGCTCTTTTACCTCCCAAAATCCACAGATCTTGCCCACCTAGGCACCTCAGTCTACCGCCCCCGCGATCCCACCTTTACATGCGAGGGGCTCGCGCACTACCCGCGCGATCAATTTGAGAAATTATCTACCGCTCCCTTTGTTCCCAACAGCCTCTTTGGATTTGTCAAAACTAACAACTCTTTCCATGGCGTTGAACCGATCCAAGATACGGGGATCGAGCGCAATCTCATGAACTTCTTTCTGCAATTAAAACATCCCTGACACTATACTTTGCGCAAAATGCTAGAGAGGTCTAATGTCATGCGAGGATATGCGATCGGAGTTCTTCTCCTCTTTTTTCAATGTTGTTTGAGTGCAGAAAACCGCTTATTAGAATCTGATTACTTCAAAAAACTTCCTAAAGCCGAACTCCATATCCATCTCGGCGGGGCGTATCCCTTAGATTATCTTCTCTCAATCGCCACAGAGGAACAGGGAAACGAGCTCAAAACCACCCTCAATTTAATTAAAGAACGGGTCGCTTACCACGACGTTTTTACATGCTTTAACATCATAGCGCACATTGTCAACTCCACTGATAAAGTCCAACATGGGGTTGAGGCTCTTTACACCTCACTGCAAGAGGATGGTGTGATTTATGCCGAAATACGTACAGGTCTAAAAAACTTACAATCCCCAAATAACAGCAGTCTCTTTACTGGATATGAGGAATACCTCAAAGCTGTTCTCACCGGAATCCAAAATAAGAGCTCCGATCAATTCCAAGCTAAGTTGCTTTTGAGCCTTCAAAGAAGCTCTTCTCTTGAAATGGCGCGAACCACTGTCGATTTAGCGATCAAATATCAACATCTTGGCGTAGTGGGTATTGATATTTCAGGAGATTCATCCCTGGGGCAAATCGGCACAATTTTTTCAGAGCTCATGCGCGCAAAAGCAAATGGCCTATCCCTTGCTCTTCATATCGGTGAATCGCCAGATGAAAGTGAACAACTCTACTTACTTGAAACTCTTCGTCCCGAGCGCATAGGCCACGGCGTTCATCTTTCTCCAGATGCGCGCGATTGGATATTAAAACAGAAAATCCCTCTAGAAGTTTGCTTAACTAGCAGTGTTCTCGTGGAAATGATCTCTGATTTTAGAGAACACCCTGGGATTGCATACTTTTCCCAAGGCCATCCCATTGTTCTATGCACAGACGATCCGCTTCTTTTTTCAACCACGCTTTCCCAAGAATTGATGCTTGCGCATCAGTCGGGAGGGCTGTCTCTTGAAGATATTGAAAAAATCACTGAAGGCTCTTTTAACCATGCATTAAAAGCCGTTCCAGATGCATCAAGTATTGAGTCTACGTTCTACTCAAACCCCGGCTCAACGATGGCAAATCTAATTATTCCCCCTCCTGAATTGCACCATTGTGTTGGAATTATCTGCAACGGTGAGATTGAGTTATCTCAAACACTAAAAGACCGGTTCGGAAAATGCTTATACCGCATTGGGGTCGATGGAGGATTAAATCATTGTTATAAATTAGAGGTTAACCCCGATTGGATCGTGGGAGATTTCGATTCGGTTGAACCTGAGATTTTACAATACTATCAAACAAGCACAGAAGCTAAATCCCTTCCTCGCGCTAAAGACTGCACCGATTTAGAAGCTGCCATCGAAAAAGCAATAAGTGTTTCCGGTGACTCTCAAGTGGTTGTTTGGGGCGGGTTAGGAGGCCGGATCGACCACACACTGAGCAATATTTTTCTCCTTTTTAGGCATCCCGCTCAGCTCTTTTTAGAATCGGAAAACCAAGTCTTATTTGCTGTCTGTGAAACAAACGGAGAAGTGAAAATTTCCCATGCTAGCTGCCGTTCACTTATCTTGTTTCCCCTAAACGGAGCTGCAAAAGATATTTCCTTGAATGGCCAGAAAATCCCTTTGATCGATAAAAACAAACCTCACATTACTCCTTTTGATCAAATCGACACCCTTAGCATCGGCTCTGGACAACTTCTAGTCATTCTCGATGAGCGTTCTCTTTCCCCTGAAGATACGTTGCCATACCTGGATCTTCCTATGAACTTCTCTCTCTCCCAGCCTCTAACGCATATTTTAGAATCCATACGAGAGCAATCTCTCAATTTTAAGACGATGCAGTTGTATTCCGATCGGGAGCGGATCTTCAACATTCAACCCGCATCGGGCACGATGACTTTTACGAGCAAACGAGGACAGACTATTTCGCTGATTCCCTTTCATGGAGCTGCAACCGGCATTAAAACGCAGGGCTTAAAGTGGGAGCTTGGAGAAGAGACATTAGACAGATTAGACCACAATTTTGTCGGCATCTCGAATGTCTCGATGGGAGAGAGTTACACAGTGAGCGTAGGCGAGGGAGAACTCTTATGCATCGTCAATGAAGATTTAATCGACGAAGAGATGGCAGATACAGAAATTCCCCATTAGGGAGTTGAATCATGTTCGATTATATTCAGGAAAGATTCGGAAAATATATCGAAGCGAGCCTCGTTGGGGCTGCACGCGGCTTGCTCGCCCTTCCCATTGAGCACCCTTTAGATGTCGTGAAAACAACCGCGCAAGCGCATCCCGAGATCACCTCCTCCTTGGAGTTAGCGCGCAAAGTCTATGCGAGAGAGGGCATCCGAGGGTTTTATAAAGGCGCACTTCCCAATGGCGCTCGCCTAGCCCTTAAGCAATCGTATCGCTATCCGATGATGCTATCTTTCCCTAAGTTATACGAAGGATTCTTTCCGGTAGCTTTTCAAGAAGCCCTGCCCGATGCAGTCCCGACTGCCACCGCGATTTCGATCTCAACGTTCGAGTCTTGGATCATCTGCCCTTTTGAACGGGGCAAAGTCGTTTTAATGACAAGTGAGGGGAAAAAACTCCTCCGGCAATTCTTCGCTCGAAACCAAGGCCATCTGCGACAAGAACTTTTCCGAGGCGTCCTTGCAGTTTATGCGCGACAACTGGCGAGCTGGGGAAGTTTTCTCGTCACAGATAAACGGGTTAAAACCTGGGAACGCAAACGCACGCAAACAGAACAGCTTTCGTTGTGCTCCTTGATGTGGATCAGTTTCGTAGTCGGTGCAATCAATACCGCCGTTAACATCCCGTTTGATACGGCAAAAACTCAGCTCCAAAAAAAAGATCCACTTCTCAATGAAACCTTACGAAGCACTCTGAAAAAAATTTACCGCGCGCACGGAGTTCATGGACTCTATGCAGGGTGGAGACCGCGCATGATCCAATATATGCTCCATGCCGTGTTTACCGTATCCCTTCTCGAACACTTGGAACAATCCTGGAAACACAAATGACAGCAACTCACACTCCGCTCTCTCTTACAAGCATTCTATCTCACATCGCCAATACCATCCGGGGTCTCACCATGGATGCGGTCGAACAAGCGGGATCGGGACATGCAGGCACGCCCATGGGATGCGCGGAGATAGGGGCCTATCTTTACGGCTATTTTCTAAAACATCACCCCCGGCATCCTGACTTTCCAAATCGAGATCGTTTTATCCTCTCAGCCGGACACGCTTCGATGCTGCAGTATGCCTGTTTACACCTTTCAGGCTATTCGATGACCCTTGACGATCTCAAAAGATTTCGCCAGCTCAACTCGATCACCCCGAGCCATCCGCAGTATGGATTAACGCCCGGTGTGGAAACGACAACAGGTTTAGATGGACAAGGAATTGGCCATGGCGTGGGACAAGCGTTAGGATTAAAACTGCTCGGAGCCAAGTTTAACCGCGGTCCCTTTTCACTCTATGATGGAAAAGTGATCATCCTCGCTGGCGATGGGTGTTTCATGGAAGGGATCTGTCATGAGGCATGCGCGCTAGCAGGACACCTAAAATTAAATAACCTGATCTTGATTTACGACCGCAATCAAACGTGTCTTGATGGATATGTGTCAGAGAGCTGCTCGGAAGATACGAAAAAACGGTTTGAAGCGTATGGATGGGATGTCAAAGAAGTAGACGGACATGACCTCGATGCGCTGCACGATGCACTCTCTCCATTGAGACAGGAGCAGCATCGCCCCGTATTAATCATTGCCGATACGATTATCGGAAAAGGCGCGCCCACACTTGCAGGCTCTTATCTTGTCCATAATGAGCCCTTAGAAAAACAAGAGCGTCACCATGCAAAAGAAGCTTTAGGGCTCTCTTCTGAAGAGTTTGCAGTCCCCCAAGAAATCAGAGCTTTTTTTGATCAGAAATTAGTCTCTGCAGAAAACAACAAAGCAGAGTGGGATCAGAGCTTTGCTCTGTGGGCCAATACCTATCCTGAGCTCCACGCTGAATTTGAAAAGATGACCACAAAAAGCCTTCCCAATGATTTAGAGAAGCTACTAGCGCAACTGCCCCTTCCGAACGTCATCTCGGGAAGAAAAGCCTCTCACGCTGTCGTAAACTTCCTCGCAGAAAAACTCTCCAGACTTTATGGAGGTTCAGCAGATCTCGCCCGCTCCGACATGACCCATTTTGATGCGCATCCCGTAGTTCTTCCCGATCGTTTCGAGGGAAGAAACATCAAATACGGCGTGCGCGAATTTGCCATGGCAACGCTTGCAATCGGCATGGCGCAAACTCAAATGATTATCCCGTTTATTGGGACATTTTTAGCATTTTCAGACTACATGCTCAGCGCAATTCGAATGGCTGCACTCATGCGTCTTCCCATCCTCTATCAACTCACCCATGATTCAATCTTTATCGGGCAAGACGGACCCACCCACCAACCGATCGAACAGCTCGCCCACTTAAGAGCGATCCCCCATCTCCAAGTGATCCGTCCAGCTGACGCCAACGAAGTGAAACAAGCCTGGCTTGCCGCCTTAAACTATGCGGGGCCAACGGCTCTTGTCCTTTCTAGACAAGCACTTCCCGCCTGCGCAGGAACGAACCAACCCTTTGCGGAAGGAATGGGGCGAGGCGCGTATATTCTGAAAGATGCAGACAAGCCACTGGATTTCACCCTCATCGCTACAGGCTCCGAGGTCTCATTGGCGCTGTCTGTTGCAGAGGCACTAAGCTCTCAAGAATATGCTGTGCGCGTGATCTCTATGCCTTGCTGGCAACTCTTTGACGCTCAACCTGAGACATACAAAAAAAGCCTTTTAGGCAATGATTCTGGAAAGCGGATCAGCATTGAAGCTGCTGCTTCTTTAGGCTGGCACAAGTACATCCTCGATGGAAAAGCCATTGCCATCGATACGTTTGGCAAGTCGGCTCTCCCAAAAGATCTCGCTCAAGAGTTTGGATTCGTTGTTGACAGCATAATTAAAGAAATTATTTAAAATCTACAGCTTTAAGTAATAACTCACACGAATGATCTAAATTATAACATATTATAAATCAATAACTTACACCAAAATAAACATTTACATTAAAAACATTAAGTCAAACAAATTAAACATTGATATTAACATATAAAAACAACTATAATGTTATACGACTTCAGAATAAAACCAAAGACGATTATAATTATTTTAATTTTAAAAAGAGGCATTATGGCTAGCTCATCTAGTATTCCATCAACAGATAGTTTATTAACAATTACAACTTCATCATCCACCCTACCTGTCAGTCGTCCACTGCAGCTATCAGATCAAGGTAGTAAAGTTGGATTTGTAGGTTACGAGAACACCAATAATTATGGCCTAGATGGTAGCCATTTTACTCTTGGATTTCACAGATCCACGTCGGGAATGGATGCACTTGTTCGAGCCTTCTTAGGCGGTATTCTTCCAAATGCACCAGAAGCAAAATTAACGTCATCTGTGACAATCGAAGAAGCGACTCAACTCGCAACATCAATCATTGACCGTTTTCATGTTCCCGTCACGATCGTTAAAACTTTGGGCTCAAGTAAGTCCTCTGATTATGTTGTCACTGCGATTCAAATTCACGATATGCGTCAGATCAGGTCGATTCTTCACTTCGTATATGAACAGGGTTTCCTTCCCCAACCCGATGGAACAATTTGGCCCGTTGGTTATATCGCTCCCCAAGATATAGATGTTTTAGATCTTCTGTGTAATGAAATTGAGACAACAATTAGTCATCATGATTCTTTAGTCTCAGAAATCACACCCGCTCAAGTTGAACTCCTCCGCGAATTCAGCGAGGCTGCGATCAATGGCATTATTGACACCTGTGCCACCATCGAAAACGGAACACAATTACGTGAGTGGAGCCCAGAAATGCAAGAGCCCATCGACCAAAAAATGTTGGCTCTCTCTCTTCTTATCCAATGCTGCCAATCCGATTTAGATCAAACATTTGGAGAAAAGGTTCACGTCATTGGCTTTACTGAAGACTACCAACCTACTGAAACTCAGAAGCAAGGAGAGGTCCTTCAAGATATTTATAACGGAAACTCTAAACTCGAAGCCGCATTTGGAAAGGTTGGAGTTGGAGTGCCTACTTTACAACAACAAAGATTAGCTCTCATCCAATTCATCGTCGAAAAAGTCTCTGAGCGCTTTGGGACAGGGACGCTCATCGATGAAAAAACAGCAGCCACTGTTGCGTCTTTAGGAATAAATCCTCAGATTCTCATTCCCATGGCCGCAAGACTGTTTGCAGAAGGTTATGAGTTAGATGCACTTCCCTACTGCTTTAGTGAAGAGGAAGGATCGACTATGCAAACAAATCCTTTTACAGGCGTCATTGATGGCTTAAAAGGAGAGTTTGGAGAAGAAAGTTTTTACGGTTTTAATGCAAAACACAAATGGAACACACCCGAAGGAAAAACATTAGAAGGGGATGCCGCTCGTATGCGTTTTGCGGAAATTCATGCTGAAATCGAAAGCTCCATTGCCAGTTCAACTTCGAGAGCATAACGTTTTTTTTCTAGAGAGCCTGTCTTTAAGGCAGGCTCTACTTAACAAGCCTTCGAATTTTAGCTTTTGTTTTATGTGGCAGCTGAATCCCGATCGGAACATCGCTCAATGGCCCTGTTTCTACTTCATCAATCGCGGCATAAGGTTGGTACTGGCTCATCGCCTGGGCGAGACTGGACTGGGAACCAAAATGGGGAACGGCCTCATCTTGGAGCGTCTCCATCGGCGTGGAGAGAGATTCGTCTTGTACCCACACTCTGCGAAATAAGCGTTCTCCTTTCACCTCTGTTCTTCCGTGAAGAAGACGATAATTGTCCATGATGAGGATCTCTTTCTCTTTGAGGAGAAGAAACGTGGCAAATAGGGGATTTAGCACATAGTGTTGATTGAACAAGTTGACGTCGTTTTTTGCCCAAGAAGGCACATGCAAATCCTTGTCATAACTGAAACGCACGGAATAATTACCTGAGGGCAGCTCTCGAAAAACAGGCTGATCCATAAGGAGCCGATTTTCCCGACAAATACTCATGCAGTTGCGAGAAAAAAGCGTTGAAATAAGCGAAGGATGGTGTCTAACCATAGAGGGCAACATTTTTTCAGCATCTACAATAAAATTCACCCCGCCCTCTTCTGCTGGCTTAACGCATTGCAAACCGATGATTTTAGGAGGGGCAATGCGCAACGTTTGATCTTGAGAACGAGCAAGACCCTCTAAGTAATGACCATCTGTATGCGCGACAAAATGCAAATCGGAATTCACCTGCTGCTTTGAGCTATTTTCAGTATTGCTCTGGATCTCCACGATCCCATCTTGAGGAGAACGCACGTGACCTTGGATTCTTCCAAAAAGTTGCGCTACACTCTTGAGAACCTCTTTATCCGAAGAAGGGCCCGATAACAGAAGATATCCCTGATGACGAATACGCGTGCGGATCAAAGGCGTTTGATTGATCAACTCCTCCACCCGCTCAAACCGAATGGCAGGCATGACTTGAGTTACTGCAGTGTACAAAGGACAAAGAGGTTGAGCAGAGGCAAAACAATGGGATTTTAAGATATTTCCAAGCATAAAAACCCTCTTATCGGCATCGTTTGAAGAGCAAAAAAATAAGAAGAAAGTCTATCCCAACTCCTAATGAAATTCAAAGGATTAAAGATCCAGCATGGCCGTAAAAAAGCCCTGCGGATACAATAGATACATGCTGCTTGATCACTTTAAACTCATCGACCTCACACAACCTCTGACCGCTAAATCTCCCACCTGGAATGGGTCGTGTGGCTTTTGTTTAGAGATCAAAAAAGACTACGACAAAATGTTTCGCGTGCACCAAATCAAAATGCATGCCGGTATTGGCACGCATTTAGATGCGCCCTCCCATCGCTTTGAAGGGGGAAGATCCATTGCAGAGATTCCTTTGGAGCAGCTCATTGCGCCAACGTGTGTGATCGATGTGTCTCATAAAGCGCATGCTGATTATGCAATTTCTGCAGAAGACGTCTTGGAGTATGAGACTGCCCATGGACTGATTCCTCAAGGCTCGCTTGTGATCGGGTTCACAGGCTGGAGTCGGTTTTGGAACGATCCCCAAAAATACCGCAATGTCGATCCTGCAGGACAAATGCATTTTCCCGCTTTTTCAAAGCAAGCGGCAGAGCTTTTGCTCCAGAGAAAAATTGCGGGAATTGCCATAGACACCTTGTCTCCCGATTGCTTAGACCACACTTATCCCGTTCATGAGATCCTTTTGGGAGCCAACATCATTATCATCGAAAATATCGCAGACTGCTCCAGCATCCCGGCAAGAGGAGCTTATATGATCGCCCTTCCGTTGATGGCAGAGAGCACTGAATCCCCTTTGCGTGTTGTCGCTTTAGTGCCAGCTTAAATTTAATTTTTAATATATTCTAATAATCTGTATCCACTAAGAAACCCCTAGTGGAATCAGCACATGCGCGCCTCTCTTAAATCTATCTGTGTTGCAAGCTTGACGCTAGCCTTAGGCTATCTCGCAGGTTATTCCACGTCTAAAGAATCCGCACCCTCTCAAGATTTCTCATTTTTGCCCACTTCAGAATGGATCATCGAAAGAGAACCTTACACTCTGGCTTATGATGGAAGAAGTAAGCAAGCGCTCTTTGTCTATGAGAAACTCACTTCTGCCTGTGCGGAAGGTGGTGCTGAGCGCAGCTCCTGTCATTTCAAACAAGATCCACAGATCCCCGCCTCTTTACGCTCTACGCATGAAGATTATACGGGCTCAGGATTTGATCGCGGGCACTTGTGTCCTGCTGCCGACGCTAGTTCGAGCCAAGAGGGAATGAAAGAAACATTTTATCTTTCCAATATCTCACCGCAATCCCCTTCCTTTAATCGGGGGTATTGGCAAAAGCTAGAAGCCCACGTACGTACGCTCGCAGTAAAATTAGGATCCATTCATGTGTATACGGGAGGTCTTTACCTCCCTCGTCAAGAGAGCAATGGAAAGCGGTTCGTTAAGTATCAAGTAATCGGGAGCAATGATGTCGCCGTTCCCACTCACTACTTTAAGGTTGCGCTAGGAGATCAGGGAAACTTGCTTGAGGCTTACATTTTACCCAATGAACAGATTGCAGCGGACATCCCCTTAGCACAATTTCACACGACGCTCGAGAAGGTGGAAAAAGCTGCAGGGATCATTTTTTCGCTGCATTGACGGCGGCTCCCTCTTGATAGACGAGCGTACCTCCATAGTATCCTGTCATCACAAGATTGACGGTCCCAAAGAGATAAAGAACCCAAATTGCAGCCGCAAGGCCTCGTTTGACCCACCAGCTCCTGTTTTTTAATTTGATGAGAAAAAGAGAGCGGATCCCATCGACAAGGAGCGCTAGTGTAAATCCATAGGCGGTGTAATAGGCATGATCATCGTGTTTGTTCAGCACTTGGATATTTTCGAGCGTTTGTGCGACGATATCGCGTGCGATTTCTCCTGCGATGATTGCAGCCCATGCAGCAATCACCCCTAAGCCTAAAATCATCCAAGACGCCGGCAATAAAAACGAATAGGTCGACTTTTTCTTTGTCCACAGCGCAGCTACGCGGATGATCGATCCCGTGAAGAGAAGTGCAATCGGAAAATGGACAAGCATTGGGTGGATTAATTCTGGACGCATTGAGCCCTCCTTTATACCGAATGTATTTCAAAATTTGGGTTTCGGCTGCGCTGGCATCTTCATCTTTGAGGTCGATTCCATCGACCATGCGATTGCACATGGTCTGCTGCATCGACCGCAAATCTGAAGCGCCAGCTTTGCCGAAACCCAAATTTTAAAACACGTTCGCTATATTTCTTCCTTTTAATCAGAAGAGCTCTTACGAACAAGAAAAAGATATTATGAAACTTTAAAATGGATCGCCCGAGCAGGGGTCATGTTTAAGTAAACCGAGTCGATTTCGGGACCAAACTGCTCTTGCTGCTTAAGTTTTGCCTCTTCGATACGCGTAAAATTCTTAGACGCTTCCTCGCATCCAAACAAACACCGCACAAGCTGAGCAATTTTAGGAAGGGCTATGTATTCAAAATAGCAAAAACTTCCTCCTGGACGCGTGAGATCGACATACTGTTTCAACGCGCGCTTCACGTCCTCTGATGCGAAGTTATTCAATGGGAGACCCGTCACAACAACATCGTAACGTTCCTTTGGATGAAAATCAAAAATCGAAATCGGGTGGATATGCACATTAGGAAGATGGCGAAAGCGTCTTTGCAACAGCTTACATAAATTCGGGTCGAATTCGACGACATCCAAATGGTCTTGTGGTCGCATCTTTGCGATCATTCCTGCGGTAAAAGAGCCGGTGCCAGCGCCAATATCGAGATAGCGGCGAGGTGCTGTTTTTGGATTAACCCCATCAGCAACTTTACGCGTCATGGCTTCAACTAAAAATGAAGAGCTCGGGAAAATGGAACCGATACTCGCTGGGGAGGCAATAAATCGGTGGATAAAAAGAACTCCTTCTCCGAGCCAAGAATTCACATAAGGAGGCAGTTCTTTCCCTGTGCGAGCAAATGCATCGACTTGGCTTTCATAATAAAACTGCTCATAAGCGGGATAGAAGATATAGAGAAGATGGGTACACGTAAAATGGACGGTTTCCTCGAAGTAGGTTAAGGCAACGCCTTCAACCCCTGCATCTGTTTCTGCTTTTCGGGTAGCAATGTCTGATAAGCAGTTGCTGTTTAAGGAAACGGGAGGTAAAGGATTACTTTTTGAAATTACGCTCATCATTCATTCCGAATTTAAAAACAAATAAAATAACACAAGCAAACAAACAAAGTCAATTCAAACAAAAACCATCAAATTCAAAAACAAAAATTATCAAAAATATGATTTTTGCACATACTGACACATCCATTTTTTGTGGCAAGCAATTCCTTTAGTTGATAGATTCCCAGTCCATATTTTTTTCGGAGATTGACCATGACTTTGTATTTGCGCGCAATGGCTTTGACTGCAGGAACCGTAGGTGCCATGAATGTTCTCGTACGCCTTGATGACGGCGTCGAAGGTTCAGACAGGTTCGCTGAACACACAAACCGTGAACATCGAAAACATCCCTTTTCTGGAATGCACTCCCCTTTGTTCCCGACCGAGGAACAAGTTGAGATCATGCAGACGCATTTCTCTAAGCACCTACACATGCTTCCCACTAGTCTTGATACTTTCCGAAAGCAGCAAGCCATTCAAACGCCGGTGAGATTACTTCCTTTATCGCGTTGCCCCATCCCCTGGGATCGAACAAAAGCTTCGATCGTTGCCGTAGGCGGCCCTCCGGCCCTCATCTCTGCCGCCTTAGAAAAAAAAGTTGTCTTTATCCGCGATAGTAGAAAGCATCCAGCCTCCAAAGGAGCTGCCAACCATATCGAATTAGACGCGCCCACAGAGGCCTCTACAACGTACCGACCCACACAGTTTATCATAAACCAGATGTACCGCACCTGTTTTGGTTATGTCTCATTAAAATCCGTCGAAAAGACAGGTCATTTTCCTTGGAGAACCTTGGACTGGACTGGGTGGATTAAACATCCTTTGGAATGGCCTACAGGGATTCGTGTGGCAGCCCTTTTTCAAAAAGAGACGATGAAAAGTGGCGAGGCAAGAGAAGAGTACATGGCTGAGGTTGCCGAAAAATGTCGAAAGAGCGAGGCATTTTACAATCGTCTTAATGAAGAGCTATCAGGCCGACTGCTCTCTGATGCACATGGATCTTATTACATGGCGCGCAATCCAAGCGAAGCGGCAGAATTAAGCGAGACAGGACGCCTGTTAAAAAAAGAGGGGCGCTCGATGGTATTTATGACCTCTGAAGAGTTTTGTAAGAGTCATGGGTTTACTCCTCAGGCAGAATTAGTCGGAAAAAAAACGCATGATCGCGTTATTTCAGCAGACTATGAATCGCTCATCGGCGCTCACCTAGAACACAATGGGGGATCTGTTATCGATGGTGCACTTTTAACTGTGTATTCAGATGAAAAGTCCAATGGTGGTATCATCGAGTATCGAAAAAATGGGAGCACAACGAGCGAGTTTCTCCCCTTTTCTAAACTGCTGCTTTCTTTGGGCAGTCAGCCCATTTTAGACAGTCGAGGCAACTCTTTGTTTGACCTTGTCTGTGCACGCGGTGTTTCTACTCTTGCCTTTATCTATGTTCCTCAAGAACAAAAGCTTCCTCCACTTGTCGTCTGCGGTGATACCAATCATGTGACAACGTTGGAAAAGCAAACAAATCCCATTCAAGGTGAAGATGGCAAACTTTATCACCGCTATCTTGTCAGAATGACATCTGCCGCCTGCATCACACCTAACAGCCCTGAAGAAGATTCTGCACATTATGACGCTTCCACTGCAGTGGGTCTTGTGGCGGCTGTAAGAAAAACGCTGGGATTTAAAGTCGAAATGATTATCGCCTATGGCTGTAACCGCTTTGTCAGCCAATATGGAGAGACGCGCTGGCACAAACTGCATCCGGATATCGCAGCTCAAGTGGGTGCGGGCGGAGGGGGCTTTACACGCGGATCTGAAGGAGCCGAATTCCTTACCTCTTCAAACTGAGATTTTCACGCGAGTTTTTTAAATCCTGCCAATTTAATGGCTCGTATTTTCCATGGATCAGAATCATTGGCCACACCGTGTGCAGCCCCTGATGATTCTTTTGATCGAACGAGACATTCACACCAATCCCAATATCCACAGCGCGCATCCCTTCAAAAGCATCGATAATTCCCTCGCGGGTCAGCTGATGCTTTGCCGCAGCTCGTTGCAACCCCATCACAAATAGCTTCGCTGTGAGGTAGCCTTCGAAAGAAACAAAATTAGGAGTTGCCTGGGCACCACCATACTTTTTCAAATCTTCTCGATATTCCTTTGAGGCTGGAAGGTCCTGATCCAGAAAAGGAACGACTTCAGTCACAATGACATGATCCCCCGTCTCTCCTAGCTCTTGTGCAAGTTTATCACTTCCTACAAAAGAGACGTTTAAAAACAACGTATCGGGAAATTCTTTTTTGGCAGCTTTGATGAACTTTTCCGCAGGAGCATAGGTTCCGACGATGATGATGGCTTTTGGCGGTTTCGATGCTCCCAAAAGCTCTGCTAATCCCTCTTCAATGTTGGTTGTATTACGCGTATAGCGGGCGTGTGGTAAATCTTCTGTTTGATATCCTGCAGCTCTAATGGCTTTCATGGCTCCCTCATACCCGGAATCCCCATAAGCATCATTTTGAGTGAAAAAGGCGATCTCATCTGGCTTCATTCCGATCGACAATAAGCCATTCACCATAGCCGCAGTCTCTTCTGCATAGCTCGCGCGTAAATTGATGACATACCGATCTGGCGGCTCTTTGCGCAGCACCTCAGATCCTGTAAATGCGCCGAAGAGAAGAACCTGTTTTTCATTAGCAATAGGGACACTGACAACAGCGGTGGGAGCCCCTACATTGCCAATCACGGCTAACACACCGTCTTTATCGATGAGCTGACGCATATTAGGTCCAGCAAGACTAGGTTCATAACTGTCATCCAACACAATTAATTCAATCTGTCTTCCCTCGATGCCGCCTTGTGCATTCACTCTGGCAAAACACACCTCGATTCCCAGTTTCATTTGGATCCCCAGTTCTTGAGTGGGGCCCGTTAAAGCGGTGCTCATTCCAATCTTAATAGGAGGAAGTTGATCTGATAGGCCTAATCTGCACAAGCTAAGAGCACACAAAAGAAAGAAATATTTCCTCATACATTAGGCCTCTTGTCAGACACATATTCGAAAATCTCAAGCGGAGCTTTCCCACGCACAGCGCGCATTCCCAAAGATTTGCAGGTGCATTGGTCGCTCACCTTTTCCCAAGCTTGACGGCTTAAGCAGATGCGATTGGGGTCTGCTTGCGTTTGAATCCGCGCAGCCGTATTGACGACATCGCCCCAAATATCAAACTGATATTGGCGGTGACCGACAATTCCCCCGATAACGGAGCCAAAATGGATTCCCACGCGCAACTGCCATTTCGAGGATGACTTAGCGGAGAGGGCGAGCAGCTTAGCCGCATACTCTAAACAGTCTAGCACAGGATTCTCGCGATGGGTGAGCATACCGGATGTACCGAGAAAACTATCTCCGATCGTTTTAATTTTTTGCACATGATGTTCGATCGCTGCTGTCTCGCACATTTCTGCAAAATCTTGTAGATTGTGAAGAACGTCTGCTGGCTCATGTGTATCGCAATAGGCTGTAAAGCTAACAACATCGGCAAATAAGATGGCGACATTCGAATAGTTCGCCGGCTGCACTGTCCCTGTATGCGCCAATTCCTCGACAATTACGGCAGGAAAGACCGCTCGCATCAGACCTTCATAGCGTTGCTTTTCAACTTCTAATTGCTCGTGATACTTCTTTTCTTTGTTAATGAACCATCTCTTTTCCACACAAGAACCCATGCGCACCCGCAACAGATCACTATTAAATGGCTTAGGAAGAAAATCTTCAGCGCCGAGTTTGATACATTCAATCGTATTTTCCAAAGTGTCGGCAGCTGAAATCATCAACACCATAACCTTCTGGTGGATGATCTCCTCTTTCAAGCGCTGCAGAACTTCAATGCCGTTCATCTCCGGCATATCTATATCCAACAGGATAAGATCTACGGGCTGCATTTCTAGGAGTGCCAGTCCAAGAGCGCCGTTATAAGCAATTTGAGTGTTTGGGTAGCCAATATTTTTTAAGTAACGTCTGAGGATCTCACAGCTCTCGACATTATCATCGACAATGAGAATGGAAATTTTCTCTTTAAATGCTCGAAACTCCTCGCTTTCCCGCTTGAGTTCTGAAGAAATCGGTGCTGGATGAAGGTTAGTTTTACGTTCAGGCGATTTGATCTGATCGATCAGAGTCAGAATCTGGCTCACTTTTGTCAGGATCTCGACAAACTGATCTACAAAAGAAGCGCGCTGTTTGTTTTGAAATTCCTCAACAATCATTTCCCCATAGCCATTAATGACATTAACCGCATTGCGCAAATCATGGCGCACTTGAGTCAAAAAGGCAGGGAACTCTACGGTTTGAACGCGCTGTTCTAGGATATTCTTTTCCAAAAACTCCCCTAGTTTTCTCTTCAAAAGCAGACTTGCTTCATACACCTTTTTGATATCTTCGATGCACTCAGTTTGTTCACGTTCAAGAAAAGGGCTTAATGAAAGAAGCAGAGCATCCACAAGCAGGCTGATCTGCCTACGGATTTCCATCAATGCAAGCACGACGGTCTTATTCTGATCTTCTTTCTGTGACATCTTTAAGATTTCCCTGGGAGCAGTTTCTGAATTTTTTCGACCAGGCGGACAAAGTCGATCGGCTTGGTATCGAAATCATCACACCCACACTGCATCGCTCTGTCCCGATCGCTTGTCATCGCATGAGCAGTCAGGGCAATGATGGGCAATGCATGCGTCTTAGGATTTGCTTTGATTTGTTGTGTTGCAGTCCAGCCATCGATCACAGGCAGGCTCATATCCATTAAGATTAAGTCCGGCGCTGCTGATTCCGCTAACCGCACCCCTTGCTCGCCATCAACAGCGGTCACCACTTCATACCCTTTTCTCTGCAATCTTCGGGCTAACATATCCCTATTGAGTTCGTTATCTTCTACAAGTAAAATCTTAATCATCGTTCCCTCATTTTTTTAATGGGAGGCTTTTCATCGGCAACAAAATCGTAAAAATGGAACCCTTCCCATGTTCACTACTTACCGTCACCTCGCCTCCTAACATCGTACAAAATTGCTTGGTGAGATAGAGCCCTAATCCTGTGCCTCCATATTCCCGAGTGGTGCCCGCATCGGTTTGGGAAAACGCTTTAAATAACTTTTCCAATTTGTCCGGAGGGATCCCAATCCCCGTATCACTAACAGCGAATTGCACCCATTTTTCGTTATTTTTTTCGACCGCATTGATTTCGAGAGAAATCTGACCATTTTTTGTGAATTTGCTGGCATTGCTGAGCAAATTAAGTAAGCACTGGCGCACTCTGAGAAGATCTGTAAACATGACATCTAAGACAGGATCCACAGTTAATTTAAAAGTATTGTTATTTTTGGTGACGATCTGACCAATGATAAGTTCGATATCGCTTGCCAAAGCGGGAACCTTGACCTCTTCCAATACAATATCCAATTTTCCAGATTCGATTTTGGAAAGATCGAGCACATCGTTAATGAGACTTAACAAATGCTTTGCAGATCCGATCACCCGGCTTAAGTCAGTGATCGCACTCTCTTGGCCGGCTGCCTGAGCGTCCTCCATCAACATCTCGCTATAACCGATAATGGCATTGAGAGGAGTTCTCAGCTCATGGCTCATATTTGCCACAAATTCTGATTTGATCTTGCTCGCAGCTTCCGCTTGGGCTTTTGCGGCTTTAAGTTCGATGATCAGATTAGCAAGACTATCATTTGCCCGGCTCAAATCACGCGTTTTTAACTCCACAAGCTCTCGTAAATGCTCATGCGTGAAATACAGATCGCCCGCCATCGTATTAAAGGCATCAATTACTTCATTTAAGTCTTCATACCGCGTCTTTTCCAAGCGGTACTCTAATCCGCCTTCCGCCTTGACGAGCTTGTTCATCCCATCAGTCAATAGGCGCACAGCATTGGAGGTGGTTCTTTGGACGTAATAGCCAAGAGAAAGCATGAGCAGCATTACCCCTGCACTCATGAAAATAATTCCTAGGCGATTACTTGCAGATAGCTTTTTCGCCATTGCAACGAGATCACTTTTCATCGCGGTTGCTTTTTCGCTTAAATCATTCGACTGTTTTTGCAAGTCCTCCAGGTTCAACTGAATCTTATTTGCGGTCTCTTGCACTGCAATGTCTTTGCTATTGTATTCTTGGCGCAATTCAAAAATGCTATTCGGTCCTTCCACAAGCTGCGCGGCAATCGCATCAAAACCATCTCTGATTTTTTCTAGAACAGGAACAAGCTCATGAAATTCAATGAGTTCCTTACCTAATTCCCGAATCTCTCGACGCATCAAATTGATGAGCTGAATTAACTGATTGCCCTTTAAACTATTTAAGACATCGGGATTGGATTCATTGATCAATTGCTGGGTCAAAGCATCAAATGCAACAAACCCCACGTTTAATTTTTGAATGGTCCGCTGAGCATCCGCAGAATTACTTCTAATGACCTGGGAAACCTCAGCTAAAAACTGCGCGCGTGCAGCCTCATCACTTAACACTTCTGGCTTGTGTAAATTGTCGATGACTTGATTGGCAATTTTTCGATTTTGTAGAAAGAGTGTGCCATACACACTTTCCGACAAGCCTTGTAAAACAGTGACCTTGGCATCGACAGCCTCGGCTTGCGCTTTCAATTGGTTCATGATCTTCAACATCGCTTCCGAATCAGACAACAGTTGATTTTCATGGTCTAAAAATTCTTGGAACACGCTTTTCATGGATTGCATCCTTTCCATGATCTTGGGATTGCGTTCCGCTTCCTCCTGAAGCCCATCTAGTCCTGAGAGAAACTGCTTCTCGATCGATGTACTCGATTCCAAATGGCGAAATTCTTCTACATCCTGGATCGATAACACCATCGACTCTCTTGCCAACAAGCCCGATAACGCGTTGCTCATGGTAAAAAGCGACGTTTCTATCTCACTGGCTTTAAGCAGATAATGCTGATTTTGACTCAATCGATAATTGAACAATAAGGCGAATCCACCTAACAAAAATAACAGGGCAACAGAAAGCATCAAAAGAGCAACGAACATCGTTCTCAAAGATAATGTCATTGTCTTTTTTTCGACCACTTCACTCACCTAATTGATTTAATTCACAATGGGACTTGTCTCTTTTTTTTGATATATATCAGAATCTTGTTACTAATCTATTAATAAAATTTACGCAGAAAAACTTCAAAGCCTGAAGTTGTTTGAGTATATGTTCTTAAGCAATTATTCTTTTCTAGAATACGCATAGCGACCACGAAATGGAATTTCGTGAGGATAATTTAATTTTTCCACTTTAGCGTCCAATTTGTACTCATGCCCCATGTCTGCACGCGTTTGCATGATGGCGTATTCCCAAAGAGCTATGAGATCTTCACACACATCTCCGTCATAATAAAAATGGATATAAAGAAGCTTCTCCTCATTGCAAACATCTACAATTACAGCTCTTAGCTGAGGTGTACCCATTCCAAGAAGAGCTCTTTGTACAGACAGCAGTGCATAAGCGAGAGGAAATATATCAATATTATAAGATTCTGGTTTTACTGGAACGATATACGATCCTTCTATCCCGGTATAGACCAAGCCCAAATTTGTGTTTATTTTTTCTCCAGTAACAGGGCTAATAAAGCTTCCAATCTTGTGGGTGTAATCAACTATTTCTGGTCCCATACGGCCGACAGTTCTTTTACTGCTCGTAGGCCCCTCCATTCTAAGATAGGCATAGCGTCCACGAAGGGGAATTTTTTTTGGGTAATCTAATCTAACTACACCATCATCAAGTACACAGTCGGGCCCTAACGCAGCACTGGCCTCCGTAATAGCACATTCCCACAGATCTATTAACTTTTCAGAGACATCTCCATCATAGTAAAACCAAAGAAACAGCAGCTCCTTATCTTTACAGACATCTACAACCACTGCTCTTAATTCAGGCGAAATCACATCTAATAAAGCGCTTTGTACAGCTAATAGGGCATATTCCGTTGAACATATCTCCATCATTCACCACCGTGGTTCGGTAGGGACAACATGAACACCATCCTTAGCGTAATGGATTTTTCCCCAATTTGTAGCAATTTTTTCACCTGTATCAAAACGAACTGAATAACCAATAAATTCTCTAAAATCGACAATTTCCTGATAGCCAGGCGTGCCGGGCAGGTGATTTTGCGCTTTAATTCCCTTACCGCAAAAATCATTCACAAGCTTTTGAGGATCTGGATGCACTAAAATGCTTTTATTTTTGGCAGAAAAATTTTTGTGGGTTTGAACATGTTTTCCTTGTTTATCCCATTGAACTTTCAAATTAGCATGCTTTAGAATCTCTTGCCGCGCTTGAACTCTTCGTAGAGACTCCAGCTTAATCAATGCACGATTCCTTTCACTAATTCTCAAGGCTTCAAAAGTGATAAGGTTATTTGCCCTTTTAAAATCTCTATATAGCTTTACTCCTTTGGCAACTCCAGAACCAGCAAAAACATCGATACCGTACTTTCCGATAACGTTCCCAATGATTTCCCCTCTTCTCTCACTTTCAAGCTGATCCCATTCTTCAAATAGTTCCCTAAGCTCTGGAATCAGTTTGAATAATGCCTTTTGAGGGGTGTTTTTTCGAAGGTACTGAATACACGCTTGCGCAGACTGAACTAATTCCACTGATGTTTGGATAGGATCTTGTGAAAAAGCCCACAAACCATGTCCAATTCCATGAACAGAAGAAAGTAAGGAAGGGATAAACTCAATACCTGCTTGTGCACCACCCGCTAGAATTCCTTTTGTCATACCGGTTGAAAAAGAAATGATATCCAATGATTCCAACTTTAAAGGATGGGGTCTAATTCCAGATGCTAAATAATCATCCAGGGATAAATCAAATTCGCCTATTTCGTAATACGCAATAGCGCGTTCAAAAAAAGCCTCTTTATTTTTTGGATCATTCTTAATAGACTCACTAAGCGATTCAATTGCAGCGCTATAAGCTCCAACCTCAGATTCCAATATTCCTTTGTAGAAATAAGCTTCTATGGGTAAAGGGCTATCCGCATTCTTAATTTCAGCAGAGTTTAAATAATTTGAGACATCAAAAAATGCATCATCAAAATAACCATCCTGGAAATTCAATAAACCTCGGCAATAAAATGATCCAAGCCAACCGTGGTTTTTAATACACTGACCAAATATCAACCGATAAATAGCATCAATTCGGGCTTGAGCAGCACCAAAAACATCCAAGCGTCTAGAATGCTCATGACTTTCTTTATCAAGAGTACGTAGCTCCGAGTCGATGCTGGCTTGAAGATATTGGTTTTCTTCTAGACCTGAATTACGAGCGATTTGTCTCTTGTAATTTTCAATGTTTTGCCATCGTTCATTCTGAAAAAAATCAAAAGAAAAAATAATATCGCCCAAAACAGTCCGGATAAATGCATTGGTTTCCAAATAATCTGAGAGATTCGTTTCCGAAAGCTCGCAATTTGTGAAATTAGACTCACCCCATCGTTTGTCGCGAGAAAAATGGAACTCATCAACAACTGAGCTTATTTCTTCTTCGTCATCTTCTTCACTCAAATCAACATACTGGTTATAGGAGGCTTCATAGTAAATCTCCCAATTTTCTCCATTTAATATCTGATCATAAAGCTCACCATATTCCCCATCCTCTCCAGAAATCTCAGTTCTTTCTTCTAAAAAGTCGATTTTTTCTAAGCCTTTCAAAAGAACTTTGCCCACAGCCTCAACATCTGGGTCGGAGCTACTCCCACAGCCATAAGGACAAACCAACTCGCCAAAAACTGGGGAACTTATGGAAAATAACAGTAGAAAAAGACATAATTTCATCACGATAGACTCCTGTGAGCATTTTCATCTTTTCTAAATAATGTGAACTGGTTTAACAAAAAAATATTTTTTTCAGAACCTCAAAATGCTATACAATGGATATATGGCAAAAAAATACGATGAAAGCACTGTCCAGTCCCTAGATGCCCTCGCCCATATTCGGCTGCGCTCAGGGATGTATATTGGTCGTCTGGGGGATGGTTCCCACCCAGATGATGGGATTTATGTCATGATCAAAGAGGTGATTGATAACGCCATTGACGAGTTCATTATGGGACACGGCAAGAAGGTGGAGATTAACCTAAATGAAAAAACCTCTACAGTTTCCATCCGCGACTACGGGCGCGGCATCCCGCTTGGCAAAGTCATCGAATGCGTAAGCAAAATTAATACAGGCGCCAAATACAACGACGATGTGTTCCAGTTTTCTGTCGGACTCAACGGCGTGGGGACAAAAGCAGTCAATGCGCTCTCTAAGCATTTCATCGTGAGAAGTTTCCGCGACGGAGAATTTGTTGAAGCCCGCTTTGCTAAAGGGATTCTTCAAGATAAGAAAAAAGGAAAGACAAAAGAGCCCGATGGCACATGGGTTGAATTCACTCCTGACACGGAAATCTTCAAAAAATTCACCTTTTATAATGCCCTCATCCTTAAACGCCTCTGGCATTACGCCTATCTCAACCGGGGGCTCACTCTTCTTTTCAACGATCAAAAAATTTATTCGGAAAACGGGCTATTAGATCTATTAAATGAAGAGGTCAAAGAGGATCGCCTCTATGCCCCCCTGCACTATCAGGGAAAAAGCATTGAGCTTGCCTTTCTCCACTCCTCTAATTATGGCGAAGCCTACTTCTCCTTTGTCAATGGGCAATACACCCAAGATGGGGGGACCCACCTCTCGGCCTTTAAAGAAGGGATTCTCAAGGGGGTCAACGAATACACAAAGAAAAACTTCCAGGGCGTCGATGTCCGCGAAGGCATTGTAGGTGCCATTCTCGTCAAAGTCAAAGATCCCGTCTTTGAATCACAAACGAAGAACAAACTCTCCAATAATGAAATCCGCGGGGGTATTGTTCAAGAGGTCAAAGACGCAGTCCAAGACTTACTCTATAAAAACGAAGACATCGCTAAGAAAATTGTCGACCGGATCCTTTTTAATGAGAAATTAAGAAAAGAGCTTGCCGCAGTTAAAAAAGAAGCCAAAGAAAAGCAGAAAAAGATCTCTTTTAAAATCCCTAAGCTCCGTGACTGCAAATATCATTTTGGCGATGGATCCAAAGAAGGAGAACACTCTGTCATTTTCTTGACCGAGGGAGAATCTGCCTCCGCCTCCATTGTCATGACCCGAGACCCCTTCACACAGGCCGTCTTTTCTTTAAGAGGAAAGCCGATGAACGTGCATGGAATGAAGCTCGAGCTACTCTATAAAAATGAAGAGATGTACAACTTGATGTCTGCACTTAACATCGAAGAGGACCTGGGCAATCTCCGTTATGGAAAAGTCATTTTAGCAACTGATGCTGACGTCGACGGCATGCATATCCGCAACCTTCTCATCACCTTCTTTTTGACCTATTTTGAAGGCCTCGTCCTCAATGGTCACTTGCACATTCTCGAAACACCCCTTTTCAAAGTGAGAAATAAAGAGAGAACGCTCTATTGCTATTCCGAAGAAGAGAAAAACAAAGCGATCAGCGAACTTAAAAGAGGAATAGAAATCACCCGTTTTAAAGGACTAGGAGAGATCTCCCCTGACGAGTTCAAACAATTCATCGCAAAAGACATCCGTCTTCATCCCGTCCTCATCCAAAATCTGTCCGATATCAAGCCGACACTCGAATTTTATATGGGAAAGAATACCCCCGCTCGAAAAACCTTCATTATGGAAAACCTTGTGAGCGAAAATGGATGATCTAAAAGAACAGATGAAGGATCACTTCCTTCAATATGCCTCCTACGTCATCCTCGATAGAGCCATTCCCAATGTCATCGATGGACTCAAACCCGTGCAGCGGCGCATTCTCGAGATTTTATACCGTCAAAACGACGACAAGCTCCATAAAGTTGCCAACATTGTCGGACAAACAATGCAGCTTCACCCGCATGGCGATGCCCCCATTTACGAAGCACTCATTACACTCGCCAACAAAGGCTTTGTGTTAGACCGGCAAGGGAATTTCGGAAACATCTATACAGGCGATCCTTCTGCTGCTGCGCGCTATATTGAGACGCGCCTCTCCCCTCTTGCTAGAGAAACGCTGTTTAACCCCGACATTACAGATAAACTTCCCTCCTATGATGGGAGAAATTTCGAACCTGTCGCCCTTCCTGCAAAGATTCCACTCCTTTTAATGCAAGGCGTTGACGGAATCGCCGTCGGTATGGCCACACACATCCTTCCCCACAACTTCACAGAACTGCTTGAAGCACAGATCGCACACCTGGAAGGGTATAACTTTAAAATATTCCCCGACTTCCCGACGGGCGGGATCATGGATAAAAGCCAGTACGACAAGGGAAGAGGCAAAATTAAGCTGCGCGCAAAAATTGAAATCAAGGACGCCAAAACTCTAGTGATTCGTGAAATTTGTTATGGCACCACGACAGAAAGCCTCATCCGCTCGATTGATGAGGCCGCAAAAAGAGGCAAAATCAAAATCGAAGCGATCAACGATTACACTGCACGAGATGTAGAAATCGAGATCAAACTGCCCCGCGGTCAATACGCAGAAGAACTGCTCGATGCCCTCTATGGATTTACAGAATGCGAGGTCTCCTTAAATTCTCAGGTGATCGTTATCAAAGATAACCACCCCTGGGAAACCGACATCCACGAGATTCTCATCTATAACACGGGCAAACTCGTCGAATATCTGAAGCGGGAACTCGAGATCGAAAAAGAGCGCCTCCTGGAAAAAATCTTCTACAAGACATTAGAGCGCATTTTTATTGAAGAACGCCTCTATAAAAAAATCGAAACGCTCAAAACACTCGAAGCGATCTACACGACACTAGAGAACGCATTTAAACCCTTTAGAAAAAAGCTCCTACGCGAGCCTACCCATGACGATTTAGAAAAACTGCTTCAGATCCCCATCCGCAGGATCTCTCAATTTGACATCGATAAAAACAAAGAAGAGATCTCCCTTCTTCAAGAACACTTACGCACCGTTGAAAAACACTTGCGCAACGTCAAAAAATATACGATCGATTACCTCAAAAAACTGATCCTCAAATACGGCCAAGATTTTCCTAGAAAAACCCGTATTAAAGCGATCGAAGAGATCGACCGTCGATCCATCGAAACCAAAGAAATTAAAGTCGGATTTGATCCCCAAACAGGATATGCCGGAACCAAAGTCGCAGGCCCTCTACGCTTCACCTGCACCAATTTCGACAAACTCCTTGTCTTCAGTAAAGATGGCACCTATAAAGTGACCAACATCCCTGAAAAACAGTATTTCGAAAACGCTGTCTGGGTAGAAGTTGCCGATAAAAAAACCATTCTTAACGTGGTCTACAAAGACAACAAGACGAACCAAGCATGGGCAAAGCGCTTCATTATCGAGAAATTCATCCTCGATAAAATCTATCGCTTCATCGATGAAGATGCAGAGCTCCTGCATATTTCAAACAACCCGAAAGCCGTGGTCGAACTCCACTTCGCCCCAAGCGCTAAAGAAAAACTCAAAAAGCTACTCTTTGCGCTTAAAGATGCCCCCCTCAAAGGAGTGCAAACACGCGGCATCCGGGTCTCAACGCAAAAGGTCAAAAAAGTACTCTCAGGGATCAGTTAAACGCCCTGTCGTTTTTATACCAAACAACTTCAAAAATTTTTGAACATACATAATTCATCTTTTTGTAGAATTACACCCAGCATAAAAACTAAATTACAAATAGCGAGGACTCCTCCTATGGCATCATCAAGCTCATCTGTAAGCCCTTACCCGCTGAGCCCTGCGCTTTTTTCGGTACTAGAAAATGAAAGCGAAGAAGTGTTAGCACAGTTTCAATCCCTCTTGAGCACAAACAAAAAATTTAAAGAAAAAATCGATAGGTTACACTCTGAAAATTATTTAGGCTTTGTGCTTCAAAAGAAAGCTCTAAAACGCCCGGTCTGGATCTCTCATACAGGACAATGTTACCCGATATTTTTTGATCAGCTGATCGCATCTAGTAAACAAGGCAGTAAGATTTGGGTATGCGCCGTTGATCTTTCAAAGAGGAAACTAAGGGCTCTTTCGAAAATCAGCGAAATACATGAGCCTAGCGCACATCCGAAAGCCTGGGACGAATATCAAAATTTGACCGAACATCAGATCGGGCCTAAATGCTTTGGATTTCATTCCACCGAGGGATTGATTTACTATCATGCCACCGATCAGATCTATCCCTACCCAGCTGTCAAAAAATTGTCCACCTCTCATTTTCTTCAAGCCAAGTATGATGGGGATTTGAGTCATTTTCTAGAAGAACAGTTAATCAGAAATATGGGAAATAGAGACAAACTCGAATCCCTTGCAAACAATTTAAGTGCTCAGATGGTGTTTGAGGTTGCAAAATTGAATGAAAAGAATCTCATCCATAGAGATGTTAAACTCGAAAATTTCCTCATTAAGAAATCTAAAGATGGTTCCTACAAAATCACACTAACAGATATGGAATTCCTACAACGTCCTGGAATGACCTCGAGCACTCCTGGCAGCAAGGAAAGCGTCTCTCCTCAACTTGTCAAGGAATACTATACTCTCAAAAGTCAATCCACCGCCAGCGAACATAACGATGCGTGGGCAGCTGGGATTACGATATTGAAAATGCGCGCCTTTTTTGGGCTGAGCCCAGCATTTCATTTTGTTATGAACCCAGAACTAGACAAACGATTCACACTAAAAACAATTTATAGCCTCTTTAGAAAACCGGATTGGATCTCTGCTCATGAACCTACAGACCCATTTGAGAAGATGATGTGGCGCCTCTTACGCGTAGAGCCCAGCGAACGGTGGACAGCACGTCAAGCTAAAGCTTATATAGCACCTTTTGCACATTCATCTTTAACCGTTTAAGTCTCTAATGCATCCACTTAAAAGATCATAAGCAGTTCTGCATTTGGATCTCTTTATACTGAAACAACTTCAAGAATCGAATGTTGGCTCAGTTGCCTTTATTTCACAGCCAAAATCCAATTATTGAGATTGTTTCCTGATTTATAAAATATTTACTAACACAAAATCATCAAAAAAAACAACTTAAAAACAAATAATTACAAAAAATAACAAATACAAGTAGACTAAATTCACACATTAAAAATATAATATTTAACGAGGAAAAACTAAAACAATTAATAATATGAGATAAATATGGCAGCATCAAACTCTTGCGCAACTAGCGGTCCGTCTACATCCTCTTGGCTTTCACTTGGCCACGAAGAAGAATGCCGAGAAATCGTCACAGAATTTGAGTCTCTTGTGAAAACAAATCACAAATTCAAAGAAAAAGTCGACGAAAAGCTTTCTGAAAATTATCTAGGTTTTGTTTTGCAAAAAGGTCTCAAACGCCCTGTTTGGGTCACACCAACAAAAGAGTGTTATCCCATATTTTATGATCGCGTGATCGCACATTGCAAGGGAGGGACTAAAATTTGGGTGTGTGCTGCCGATCTTTCAAAAAAGAAATTAAGAGCTCTTGCAAAGATTCAACAGACAGCCCGCCTCGCCGACCGCGCGTATCCACAAGCGTGGTATGAGTATCGACTCCTGACCGAAAAAAAAATTGGACCTAAATGCCTAGGTTATCATGAAACCCGGATTCAGAGTTTCAACGGTTTTAATTACAAAGTAATGCATGAGTCTTACATTCTTCAAGCCAAGTATGATCACGACCTAATAGCATTCCTACACACTCAATCCTTAACACACGAAGGAAACAAATCAAAATTGGAATCGATTGCGAATTTTTTAAGTGCCCATATGATCTTCTCTGTTGCCGAATTGCATGCTAAAAAAATCATCCATAGAGATATTAAACTAGAAAATTTTCTTATTAAAAAATCGAAAAATGGCTCCTACAAATTGAAAATTACAGATTGCGAATTTGCCCATTCCCCAGGTGTTTCCCGAAGTGCGCCAGGAACAAAAGAAGCTGTCTCACCTCAGTATGCCTTTGAAATCTTGACTCAATGTCCACATAAGACATTTACGGTCAGCGTTTACAACGATGCATGGGCAGCTGGGATTGCGATGTTGAAAATGCGCAGCTACTATGGGTTAAGCAAGAGGTTCGATTTTCTCGAAAACGTCATGTTAGACAAAAAAATCGTATTCGATAAAATTTACTCTCTCTTTAAAACACCGGATTGGATCTCAACCGAAGAACCTGAAGATCCCTTTGAAAAAATGATGTGGCGTTTATTACGCGTCTCGGAAACTGAAAGATGGACAGTGCAGCAAGCAAGAGATTACATCGCTCCTTTTGCTCCCGCATGTTTCAGCGTGTAGGCTAACCTACTTGCAGCTATTTCTGAAACAGCGCACTTTTGCTCTGTTTCATCCTCTTTGCGCATTTCCCAATCTCTGCGCTGCAGAGTTTGCTAATGTATACATGGGGAAAATAACCATCTCTCATCGAACAGCATACTCAGAGTTTAAAATACATCTCACACATGTCAAAGAAGGGTTGATCATAATTTTAAAATCAAATACATAAGTCTTTAGATCTTCAACCTCGGCTTTTTATGAAAAAAATCAAAAGAAACAACGCAGCGCTTATCCTCACAACGCTTGCCTTTACAATAGGCGCCATATCTATAAATGCAGCTGATGTCAATGAGGACTATCAGCCTATGATTGTGCAGCAAGTTATTGAAGAAGCTAAAAAAAACACCAACTGGAAAACTGCGCTGGTAACTGGGAAACATGAACAAGTTGTCTTCATGAATATTTCCCCTGCAACAAATCCAACAAATGAAATTGGTATCGAGGTTCATCCTTTCGACCAAGTCATTTTAATTGTTCAAGGCGAAGGGAAAGCTATCCTAAATGGGAAAGCAACCCTAGTCAAAGAAGGTGACATGATTTTTGTCCCAGAAGGAGTCTCTCATAACGTCATCAATTCAGACAAAAAAAAGGCACTGAAACTGATTAGCTTTTATTCAGATATAGACATGCCTAAAGACACTACTTATCCAAAGAAAACAGATCAGCCGGAAGATTAAGTGGATTAGGAAATGACTTTCCAAATTTCATATCCAACTTCGCAACAGATTTTATTCTC
This sequence comes from Parachlamydiales bacterium, assembly GCA_020053915.1. Classification (GTDB taxonomy): domain Bacteria; phylum Chlamydiota; class Chlamydiia; order Chlamydiales; family Rhabdochlamydiaceae; genus JAGVMG01. The sequence goes on from JAGVMG010000014.1 coordinate 60,873, forward strand.
ATTGGTTTTGACATACAGGAGCACCTTTCATGGTTAACCCGATCAAAAATCGTCCTCCTAGCTTCTCAGAAAGCTCCCCTAAAAAGAAACCCGTTAAAGAAGTAGACGTCCGTGTCAAAAAAGCGGCAAAAAAAACAAAATCATCCCTCTCTCAAAAAAGCAATCGTTCTGTAAAGGCCTCCCTTAAAATTGCGGCCAAAGAAGCTGCCTTAACTGCGGGAAAGGCATCTAATGCGGTAGCGCGTCAAAGTGCACTAGCAACACAAAAAGCAGCGCTCAAAGCGCAAAAAGCCGCTTTCCTCGCTCAAAGAGCGCATATGGCGCAACAAGCTGCTGCTGCAAGAAGAGCGCGCGCTGAAGAAAAAGCTAAAAAAGAAGCAGAAAAAGCGTCAAAAATGGAATCTGCACTGCGCAGATCCACAATTAAGGATGATCAAGAAAAGCCCAAAGAGAAAAAAAACAATAAAATGCGCAAAAAACTCCCACTTAAGAAAAAAAAGAACTCCTAAACTTTTCGTTGAGAAAATCTAAAACCTCTGCGAAAAATGCCGGCGCTATCATCATTAATCGCTTATCAACATGAGACTCGCTGTTCCACTGCCTCCGCCCGCTTCATCTGCAACAGATTCCAATCATCTATCGTAAATTGCGTCTCGAACCAAGCCGTCAGAATTTCCTTCAAGATGGGCTCCGATATTGTTCTCAGGCTTAATCCGAGCACATTCGCATGGTTCCATTTGCGTGCACCTTTGGCCGTTTCCGCATCCACGCATAATGCCGCGCGCATCCCTGGAATTTTCTTTGCAATCAACGTGCACCCCGTGCCAGTCCAACACAAGATAATCCCCTCTTCCGCTCGACCTGACTTGATTTCATCGATCGCCTTTAGAGTCACTTCCGGCCAATCCTGAGCCTTGTCATCCTTTAACGGGCCGAGATAAACAACATCGTGTCCACGTTGTTTCACTTCTGCGATGAGCACATCTATGACAGGAAGATATTCATCTGAGCTAATTGCAATTTTCAAAATAATTTCTCCTCTTCCAGCTCTTTCGAAAACACTGGATTTTTTACTGATGTGCAAATTTCAAAAAGGTTTTACGAAATCTTCTGATAGAAACAATCCGATTTTTGCAAGCGAATATCAGCAATCGCTCTCGCATAGTTCCAGTGTTGCAAATTATCAAAGTAGATCTTATAGATTGAATAAGTTTCATCTCAAATCAGGAGTCTCTGTGGGAAAAATGCGCGCCATTCAAGTTCCGGGGCCAAAACAACCTTTTGAGCTCGTCGAGAAAGAGATTCCGATCCCTAAAAAGGGAACTGTTCGAGTTAAAGTCCAAGCTTGTGGAATTTGTCATAGCGACTCTTTTACAAAAGAGGGGCTCTTTCCTGGAATTCAATACCCAAGAGTCCCTGGTCATGAAATCGCAGGAGTGATCGATGCACTAGGAGAAGATGCGGGCGGTTGGAACGTGGGACAACGCGTTGGCATTGGCTGGCACGGTGGACACTGCAAGATCTGCACATCCTGCCGAAGAGGGGATTTTATGACCTGCTCAAACATACAAGTTCCCGGCATCTCTTATGATGGCGGATATGCAGAGTATTTAATTGCCCCGATCGAAGCTTTAGCTCTCATTCCCGAAAGCCTCTCGCCCGTCGAAGTCGGTCCCCTGATGTGTGCAGGGATCACCACTTTTAATGCTTTAAGAAACAGCGGTGCAATTGCTGGGCAAACCGTTGCCATATTGGGAATTGGTGGGTTAGGGCATCTTGCCATCCAATATGCTGTTAAAATGGGATTTCGCACCGTTGCAATCGCACGAGGCAAAGAGAAACAGCCTTTAGCTAAACAACTAGGAGCCCATCATTATATCAACAGTGAACATCAGAACGTCAGCGACGAGCTCAAGAAGCTAGGAGGCGCAAAAGTCATCTTATCTACTGTGACCAATGCGGAAGCGATCAATTCTGCAATCGAAGGGCTTTCCATCGATGGAAAACTACTACTCGTTGGAATTCCAGAAAAGCCTCTATCAGCTTCTGTCCTAACGCTTATCGCAGGACGCCGCATGATTGAAGGGTGGCCGTGCGGCACCTCCATCAACTCTGAAGATACGCTGTCATTTAGCGCAATGAGTGGTGTCCGCTCGATGAATCAAGTCTTCCCTCTTGAAAAAGCAGAGGAAGCGTACCAGCTCATGATGAGCGGCAAGGCGAGGTTTCGTGTCGTTCTAGAAACAGGACTGTGAAAGATCTTGAAGGTGAAGCAAGCCCGAATGACTTGCCATACCAAATAGAGTTTACTGTTGGGGAGCAAAAAACGGATCGTGCAAATTAGCCGGCAGGTGTTGGTGTAAAAAAGTCTCGTTCAAATGACGTGCATCTTCAAGAGTTTTTGCGCTGTAATATATTCCTCCAGCAAATACAACGGATGCAGTCCCTGTAATAAATGAAAGAACAGGATACGATTTCTGTAAAAAACCTGTTAGAAGCACCGCTCCATAAAAGACATTTCTCATTGTTTTTGTGGTCTGAGCTTGATCCCTCATCTGCCTCCAAACAGTTAACTGTCTGGGAAAATGTGCCATGCGTTCTTGTAGCCCAGCTGCAGGACCTTCGTGAATGAGTTGAGCAAGATTGGCCCCAATCATCACACCTTCAACATTGCCCTCCCCAAGCAGATTTTCTACTCGAGTAGATCGATCATCTGCAAACCCACGAAACGTCTCTAGTTGCCCTGGAAAAAAAGCAAGACTCAGATTATCCCTAATTGTAGGGGGATGAGCAATAGCCATATCAAAACCTCTTATTTTTAAATTAATTAATTTACAATCAAACAAACACTTAACTTATATTACAAATAATCATAACAAATTTTATTATTAGCGTCAAAACCTGAAATCGAATAGATCGCTTCACTCAAACTAAACACCACATTAAATCTATTGTATTAAAGCACTTACAAACGAAATCCCATCAGACGACAAGGTCAATTTATATAGAAAATTAAGGGCCAATAGACGCATTGAGAACTTTTAACTGGAGAAGTTTTATGAGCTATCTTATCATCCTTTCAAAATATTTACTTTAACACACGAGATTGATGATGACTTTCGTAAAGGCACAGGCTGGACCAGCGAATTATGGCGACCCAAAGAATATGTTCACTGTTCAATATTTCGATGGAAATGGAAATATGACGATTCGTAGCAGCGGAACTAGAGCTTGGCGATGCAATAATCCGGGAAATCTCAAAAAGAGCTCTTATAGTATCAGCCAAAAAAGACGAGCCATCGGGTTTGCTGGAGATGCAGATGATGTGTATGCCGTCTATCCAGACTATGAAACGGGTCATGAAGCTTTAATCGTCATGCTACGAGGGAACATTTATTCCCCGCTTACTCTTACACAAGCTTCTAAAAGATATGTAGCTTCAGATCCGGGTCACATTCGTAAAATTGTCAATATGACAAAATTGGATCCAAATCGAACAATTAAATCGTTAACAGATCAAGAGTTTGAAACGTATTGGAAAGCCATTGAAGAAAATGAAGGATGGGGAATCGGGAATGAGGTCTTTATAGAAAAATGGTACATCACAGGAGTTCATAAAAAACGCGGTGTAATCACAGAATACTTAATAGAAAAAAACGAAGGTCCGACTTGGATTGCAAAGGAACAAGCCGTCAACTTTGCCTTAGAAGGAAGATTGCATGCAACCGTGGTACACATGAAAAATGGGCGTCTCTATCTTCGCCCAGAGTTTGGTTCAAAGTCATTCGAATTAGCCTTTATCACAGTGGAAACCCATGAAGAGATTCTTTGTTAATGTCATTGTTTTCTGCATAGGAGTAACTGCAATCTTTGCAGATACCCAAGTCAGCACTCGACTTTCTGGAAAATTAATAAAAAAATATTATCCAGCTCCGCATATTGTAAAAAACCCCGCATTTGGCTGGTATTTAGAACTAAGTAAACCTTCTCAGCGGGTGATCCAAAAGAAGTTTCAACAACTTACGCTAGAAAACCAACGTCGTTTCAAGGACCTTGAAATCGATTTGTCCACAGTGCAATGTGTTGACTGTACAGATGACTTCCTTTTACAGGCTCGATTATTTAATAACACGATTGTTTCTATGGAAGGGAAATTGGGAATCCCCTATCTCACACGGAAATACTTATGCTTCTCAATTAAACCAAATGCGATTAGCTCTACAGCTCCAATTGATGCTGTAAAAACCGACTCCTGTCTAGACGCATTTGATCATCTTTCCAATTACTCTTACATTGACGACAAGCTCGCTGAAGAAAGCGAAACCGAGTTTCTTTTACAATTGGCTGAAAATACTCCAGAAAAATTAATCGTTCTTAAGGGAAAACTCATCTTAAGGCTTTTCCCTGGACCTCCTGAATATACTTCTATTGAAAAAGGCGATCGAGCAGATTACTGCTGGATGTTGCATCTCACCGATGAGTCATTTAGAATAGCAACATCAACACCAGTTGGAGAACCTTGTAGTGACCTGAAATCGATTTTGAACTGGTCTAATTACAATGAGCTCCATTTAGGGCTTGAAGAAGATATGAACGATTTTTGCTGTGACCATGAAAGCAAAGAAATCACTGTCCAAGGCGTTTTGTTCCACGCACATACAGCTCATCATTATGCGCCTATTTTAATGGACGTAAAAAAAATATCGGATTAGCGAGCAATCTTATTCGTTGACAGGGAAAAGTCTCTAGAACGAACGTCAGGTTCTCCAGGAATAGAATCTGTTTTATTCGCTATATGCATCTCATTATCAAAACCTAAAAGATGCGATTTATCAAGGTGGGATGCAAAATCGAAGCTCAAAAGTTTCGTTTGTTTTTGGAATTTGTCATAAAAGTTTTGATCGTGTAGATTGCCCGTCCTTTAAGAAATAACCGATTAACAGACGTGAGGCAATAGAATGGCGTGTTCGTCACAACGAGTTTCGGAGGACGGTTTACCTTCTGTGATTTCATTTGTAGATGGAGCAGGTGAACGGCCTAAACGAGTTGGTGGGCGCAGCGACCTCTTACAGGCGCTTGGATTGACATTGCGCAATAACCTTTACTTGCCATTGATGAGTCAATCTGTCGACCAAGAACAAGTGTCCAATCAAAAATTGGCCGAACGAACGACGGCGATTTTACGCAATCCAGGAGAACCCTGTTCCAAAAAATTAGCGGCGATTCGACGTTACTTTTCCTTGCGCGATATTGATGTACGGCTAGAAGGTCCTGTAGTGAGGATTTTTACGATCCGACTATTTGAATCAAAGAGGCCCATCGCCGGCAAAAAACTGCGTATGATCCTATTTTGTTTTAATGGCAATCGTGAGTTAACCGCAAAAGGTGGCATCCGATCTTGGAATCCATTGAGGATTGATGAAGTAAGCGGGAGCCCTCTTTCTGTCTTGCGCGCTCTTCAGTCTCATGGAGTCGAATTCGGTTCTTTGATTACGAATTCTCTTGGAAATCTCATCTTTGAGGGACTTAAAAATCTTCCCGCAGAGGAGGCACAGATTATTCCTCGATCCATCATCGTCAATAGAGGATTTACATCGGCAGAAAAAGTAGGGAATAGGCTCTTTCCATTCCCTTTGAACTGTATCCTTTACACATCAGCGAAATTGTCCGGATGGGATGCGGATGCGGAGACTGGTCTCTTGAATTTTTGCAGCAGAATTTCTCAGGACGGTGTTGCACCTTCATATCAAGTTGTCATTATTGAAGCTAAAGATGATTACTTTTTTTCTGGGCATGGGGCGCTTGAAGCAGATCTCCATTTAAGAATTGCTCAGTTGGGCGTTCGTACTTTTCGTGCGCAATTCTGGCCTTGCCCTTTTCACAGTCGGTCCCATCATACGATCCCCTTAAATCATGTTAAAAATAATTCAGAGACAGATCACCTTCTTAATACGGAAGAGCACTTTCCATTAGGCAAAGATCAGAAGCTCTCGAGAGCCATTGCAAAAAACATTTTCTTGGAAGAGAAGGAAGACTGGCATACAAGCTTCGTTATAGGAGGCGCGGATGAAACGTTGGATATTGCAACAGAGCGCGAGATCATCCCTCTTCTCTTAGCGTTCATTCGAGAAGGAGAAAAAATAGAGACCCTAATGGAGATTCAGTACTCTCTTAACAAAGCCGAGCATGCACATGCTCCACGAAGCCGCTTGTAAAGCTGGAGAAACGTGTAAAGCACTAAAGACGATTCTTTTTCCACCCCATCTAATGCGCAAAAGTTAAGATCTTGAGAACTGCTGTCCCAGAAATGTCCCATTTTGCGCTATTCATTTTACGTTCGACGTACCGTGTAATCTGTAAATCGAAAAATTATTCGTTAATAATAACGAATCCATCCTGCCCCAACTGAGTCAGTCTTATCATCGCATCCGTATTTACCTTTACGTTTGGAATCAAATTCGCATTGACCCATTGATGCGCGGCTGCTGTCGCACCGCACAACTCAAATCGGACTCCTTGATTCATGAAATTAACAATGATTGCTTTATAAGGATTTCCTGTATTAACACGGCGAAATTCATTATATTTCTTATCATCAAGCATCATGTAACCAGCTCCAGTATGAAAAAGAGCAATAATTTCACCTTTCACATTTTGAGCTTTAAAATCGTTTGAAAGCAATTTGACGTGCCCGAGAGCAATGGACTCATTATTTAGAAGAGCCACCTGCCCAATATTGAATACAACATTCCCTTTTTTTATTTTTACAGGAATATTGATTTCAAGCGTATCTTCTGTCTTTACAGACGGAGCATCCAAAGAATGCCCCGCATCATGACTGAAGAAACAATTAAATAAGAACAGAATGAAAAACCAGTTTTTCTTATTCACAACATCTCCTCTATATTATTGATAAACATTAGCAGACTTTTCAACTATCTTCTGCAATAGTTTTTCCATTTTATTAATTACAGCACTGTCAAGATGGCTGTACATGACAGCCAATTGATCCATCCGAGGAAAGGCAATCCAAACACTCCCTTTTGCATCTTCCCAGACGGCAATGCGCAAGGGAAGTTCTAGGGAAATACTTTGGTTTTCTTGCATCAATTGTGTGCCGACAGCAGGAGATCCAAAAACAATCACTTGCGTAGGTCTCAACTTAAGATTCGCCGTCTCAGCATTCTTGCTATGGTCAAATTTAGCAAATATAGGAATGTTCAGTTTTTTTAATTCGCTCTCTATCTTAGACATGGATTCTTGAACGTTAAAAACACTTTCATATAGATATAATTCATCATCATTATATCCAGAAGCAAAGTTCTCACTAAAAGCCGATGCGATCAATCTTGCAAGATTGGTAAAATCGATACCTTCCTTATTTGCAAGCAAAGTGACACACAGAAGTTCTGCTGGATGTGTAAATCGACTTAAATACGAAGAGAATCCACCCATCGTACCGCTGATTGTCAATAGACCTGGATGGAAAGGAAACTCCCATCCCGCCATTGCACGGACGACTTTACCATTACTCAAAGTGGTGGGTTTGTAAATAAGGTCTCTATTTTCAGGTTTTTCAATTAAAATCGATCCAGCAAGTCCAATATCCCAAAAACTAACATCTTCTGCGGATGCCCATACGTCCCCAAAACCTTTTAGGACTGCAGAATCATTAAAGGGCACGATTTCAAGTTTCTGATTATACCCTGTCGCGTTTTCAGTTGGATTGATATAGGCGATATTTTTTTTGAACTCAGAATGTTGATGATTTTTTTCTGTGAGCTTTTCTTGTTTAATGTTTGCAATATCTTCAAAGAAGCAGGTGTTCTTTAATTCTAATCGTTCGATTTGATTTTTTCGAACAAATTGATGATAGGACATTTGTGAGGCAGCTTCAACCACTTCTGCAACCAACAAGAAATTCGTTGCACTCTGTGAAACATCGGTTCCTGGAGTAAATAGTAAAGGGATGTTCCCTACAGATGCGATTAACTCAGGAGCTGTATATTTTTTTGGGGGGTCATAGTTCTTTTGAGCTCGGTAATCACTGATACCAGTTGCATGTTGAAGAAGTTGAAAAACAGTGATCTCCTTCCAAGCTGCAGGCAAATTGGGGAGGAATTTTGAAATTTTGTCGTTAATGTTTAACTTGCCCATTTCATGAAGTTGGAATGCAGCTACTGCCGCATAGGCTTGAGAAATAGGTCCGACAGCCCAAATTGTATTGGTAGAGGCCAACAGCTGCTTTTGGATATCAGAGATTCCATAACCAACAACACGTGGGATGTAAGGAGCTTGAACAATTGCCAACACTAAGCCGGGAATGTTTTCTTTCTCCATGAAATCATAGATCATCTGGTCGACAGATTTATTTAAGTAAGCAGTCTTTGGATTGCCACGTCCTTCACTAGGAGTGTACTTTGCATCTGATTTCATAGATGATCCCTTTGAGTTTGAGGTTAAACTATAAGCATCTTGGGTGAATCCCCAACTTAAAGCTAAAAAAGCAACAAGCGATTTTGAAAAAAAATTAGCTCTCACAAGTTTCCTACCCGTAGATTTTGTTAGTATCAAGCACTTCAGAATCGATCTTAGGACCAATTTCAGATAAGAAGGTTGCGCGGATCTTCTTAAAGCTTTGTTTTTTATTTACACATACGAATTCAAAAAATTAACATAAACAAAAAAAACAACTTTAAAAGCTGATGAAACGTTGGATATTGCGACAGAGTGAGAGATCATCCCTCTTCGACAGCGTTCATTCGAGAAAGAGAAAAAAAGGAGACCCAAATGGAGATTCAGTACACAATTAGCAAAGCAGACCAGGTGCATGTTCCATGGAGCCGATTGTAAATGGATAAGCTACCCAGCTAACCCATTAACAGCGACAAGACGGGGGGAGCCTCCTCTAGGAACTTCGATCACGAATACAGAGCAATTCTGGAGCTCGAAACTGCGATAATCTACCTCTATCCCTTCTTCTTTGAGAAGACCCATGAGAAGAGCCTTTTTTACACCTTTATGGGTTGCTACAAGATAATTCCCATTGGCACGATCCTGCACAAGAAATTCTCTTGCTCTTTCATAGACCGTTTGCAAGCTCTCGACTTCAGGATACACTTGATAAGCAAACTTTTCTTCCCAGCGGCGTTGTTGCGTAAATAGCTACGGGTGAGGATTCTCTTGCCCTAAGAGTCTCGAGTCTATAATTTTTTTTACGACACAAAAAGTTGAGGCTCGAAATGTTCTCCAAGAAGAAAGACAAATACCGCACCCGTAACTGGAAAGAATAAAACGCATCACTGGTGAATCGGGGAAGCATCACTTTTTGGTTTGAGGAAAAAGCTGTAAAGAATTGGTATTCGGTTGAGCGGACAAATAAACCTGCCCGCCCGGAAACATATTCCGATGATGCGATTCGCTGCGGGCTTATGATTAAGGCAGTCTTCCGCACAGCGCTCCGATTCTTCAGGGGTTTGTCGACTCAATTATCCGTATCTTAAGACTCAATATTACATGCCCCCATTATTCAGTGTTTTCTCGGAGAGCCAAGGATCTGAAAATCCCATTAAGGGAACTGCTTAAACCTGGTGAAAAACTCAATGTGATCTTTGACTCAACTTGGGTTAAAGTTTTTGGAGAGGGCGAGTGGAAAGTGAGAAAGCACGGTTACTCCCAACGAAGAACGTGGCGTAAGGTGCACGTCGGCATATGCGCAGACTCGGGACAAGTAGTGGTCAGCGGAATGACCTCAAATAATGTGAGCGACGATGCGGCCATGCCTCATCTGATGGAGGCATTAGAGGGGATTCCATTGGGAGATGTTATCGGCGATGTTGCCTATGATACAACTGATTGTCGCGAAGCTATCTACGATCGGGGTGGAAGGCAGATCATTCCGCCAGATAAGAATGCGAAATTGCAGAGGGGAAAGCCACTGCCGTGCCTCAAGGCACGGGATGAGGCGATTCATAGAATCCAAGAACTCGATGACGAGGGACGGGCAAAATGGAAACAGGAGATCGTATATCATCGAAGGTCTCGAGTGGAAACGTTAATATATCGGTATAAAACACTACTGGGGGATCGCCTTGCATCTCGCAAAGAATCGACCCAAGCCACAGAAGTGGCGGCAAAACTCGATGTTTTGAATCGAATGATCGAAGTTGGGATGCCTAAAAGCTACAAAGTCGCCTCATAAATCAGGCAGGCGCTAAGCAGCTAGACTGCTCGTGCTGAATTGCGCAACAAAGCCTATAAAAAAATTTCGGTATACATGAAAAGAGCGCCCAACAGATTTGGAAAAATTAGCCATCGCTTATTTACAACAGCCTCTACTTAAAAAAGATTGAAGGCAAATAAGCAATCTGGCTTAAATAAATTATGAAACAATTTCAACAAAAAAAACTGATTTTTTATTAAGAGAGTTTTCTATGCATCCCACAAAAGGAGGAAGCAATGTTTACCTTACGTAGCAAGTATTGCATGGCCCTATTATCGGCATTATTGTTAAACACAACGACAAGTTCTTTGATTGCAGGCGAGGACACACAGAACTGCAATAAGAAGGATTCACACAACGCTAACAGATTCTATATTGGAGGATTTGGTGGAGAGCTATTCTCAAACACAGCTCACGTATCTCAAATGGGAACCGCATTGTTTCAAACTGTTGATGGTCCATTAGCTGTAGAGGCTAGAGGTTACACAAAAAAAGCAAGTCCAGGATTTGGAGGCGTACAACTTGGCTATGAGTGGTCAAAACGTATCGATAAATGCAGGCATTGGGCTCTTGCCCCCGGAGCTGAGATGGAAGGCTATTGGTATAGCCGTCACGTAAAGGGGCATCTCATGAACGCTACAGATACCGATAGATTGCCTGAACATGACTTTTTAGATACCTTTCATATGAATGCCGGTGTGTATCTAGCCAATTTTGTATTGTCACTGAATAACAGATGGAAATTATCTCCTTATATAGCAGCAGGGGTTGGCGCGTCACGCATGTCACTTCGCAATGCAAAATCCTTACAAGTCGCTCCACCAGAGCCAGGAATAAACCATTTTAACTCAAGAACACACGACTCCTCTTGGGCATTTGCAGCTCAAATAAAGGCAGGTCTTCGTTATAAACTTCGCTGGTTCCATATTTTTGGAGAATATCGGTATTTGTTTGTAGATTTCAGTAATTATATTTTCGGATCGACCGTATACCCTACACACGCACACACAACACCATGGAATGTTAAATTCCAAAATGTCCAATACAATGGTTTTGCTTTTGGAGTTCAGTTCGACTTATAATCTGAACAACATCATCGCTAAATTCATCCCGAATTGGCGATGATGTTGTCCGTTTTTAAAGCTAATCTAGCAGAGGAAACGGAGGTCTCCCCTACAATAATCCAAAGCCTAAAGTCCGGTAAAAAAAACAAACATCACTATTGAAACCTTGTCAAAGATCTTAGACGTGATCGACTATCAGATTATTCTCGCTCCCAAAAAAGGCAGCTCAGGAAAACAACTTAGAATGGCGTAAACAAAGCGAACAGAAGACACATCAATGAAATCAAAAATATCGAAGAAAAAAGCCGTAAAACCATGAGTAAAAAGATCTTGTGGATTTTCGAATTGTGGTTACGAGCTATCAGAGTTTCGATCAATCGAATTCGCAAGGAACTTATACTTTCCTTGTCGCTAGAACGTTAACGATCGTGATCTCTGTTGAGAATTGCTGTCCCATCAGTGTCCCATGAGTGATTTTTTAACAGAGTATTTTGAAGCTAATTTTGTCTATGAAAATTGGGGGCGGTCAGACTCGAACTGACGGAGACCGAAGTCGGGGGATTTACAGTCCCTTTTAAATCGATTCCCTAACTTTCCTAATCCACCATTAAACTGTTGACTTCCCAATATTTACGAGGCAATCTGAGTTCTCAAAGATTCCCTTGGACACTTCTAGCGTCATCACAGTTTGGTTGGACAAGGGTTGGACAACTTTTAGACAGGAGTTCTCAATGGGATGGATCAAATCAAAATTTCAAGGCGTACGTTACCGCGAACACCCAACAAGAAAGCATGGTCTCTTGCCAGACCGCTATTACACCATCTTCTATAAGCTTGATGGGAAAATGGTCCAAGAAGCCCTTGGCTGGGCCAGTGAGTCTTGGGAAGAACAAATCAATGGCGAGAGAAAACGGGCCAATTGGACAGAAAAGCGAGCAGCTGGCGTTTTAGCTGAGTTACAAAAAAACCAAAGCGTAGGAACAGGCCCTAGGACCTTAAAAGAAAAACGGGCTATGCAAGAAAAAACCCAAGCCATTCTTAAAGCCGAAAGTTTGACCCTGGCCGAATTTTGGGAACAAGATTACCAGCAGGTCCTAAAAGCTCGCATCAAGCCTGCATCATGGAAAAAAGAAGTCTCTCATTTTCAAAATCGCATTAACCCATTGATGGGAAATAAAGCTTTAACCTCTATCACCTCTGTGGATATAGAGCGAATGGTTGACCAAATGCGAACTGCTAAGTTAACACCTCGGACACAGCAATATGCTGTTGGAACATTCTTTCGTATCTGGAAGCTTGCAGCCAAGCGCAAGCTGGTTAAAATCGGAGATAATCCAGCAACAGCTATACCCGTCAAGCAAGTGAACAATGCTCGATTGCGCATTCTCTCTCCTGAAGAATTGAAAAGCATTCTCCAACACCTTGCTGCGTCAGATTCCCTGACACACGATATCACTTTATTCTGTGCCTACACAGGCTGTCGATTTTCTGAAGCTGCCCGTCTCAAGTGGGAACACGTTGATTTAGCTCGAAATGCAGCCCTCTTGACGGAGACGAAAAATAAAGATTCCCGAGAAATTTATTTAGAACCCGAAATAATCTCCTTACTCGAACGCCGCATCCCAGGAAGAACTGGTGAATTCGTTTTCACAAAAAAAGATGGATCGCTCTTAATAGAGCCCCCAAAATCTTTTAAAGCAGCTGTCGATAAGTTGGGATTTAACAAAGATCGAGGCCCTCGTGACCGCATCACCTTCCATTCATTAAGGCATACAGCAGCCACATTTGCAGCCCGCAATCATATCGATGTCAAAGATATGCAGCTGATCTTTGGCTGGAAAACCCCCTCCATGGTCTTCCGCTATGTCAAAGGGAATGAAAGCGCAAGACGCCATGCCATGAAAGGACTCGCACGCACTCTTTCGGGCGAAGAATCAAAAATCGTTCCTATAGAAAAAGCTGAAGAAGCCAGTGGATAATAGGAGTCTTTGATGAACTACGAACAAGCCAAGAGGCTTATTTCCAAAAAGCTTCAGACTGAGCTCTATCAGCCCTATGGGATGGAACGTTACAAAATGGTCCTCATGCTCAGAACAGGAATCGAAGCGACCACAGAAAAAGGTCGTATCTATCAACCCGTGCCTCTCGGCATTAATCTGGAATGGTTGATCAAAACCCTTTGCAGCAAGGAAAGCTATTTTGTAACGATCCGATTCACTGGGAAGCGCGCTGCAAACTTAGTCGAGCTCACCAAGCATCACCCAACCGCCTGGGATGCTGCAAAAGAGCTGGCAGCCAAGATTCTAGAACAAGGCGATCCTCTGCCTCCGGAGCTACGCCAATTTACCATCAAAGTTCTCAGAGGAGAAGAAGGGCCAAACAAACAAGGACGCTATAGAGCCGAGAATCTCTACCGTGATCAATGTGTAGCCGATGCCATCTATACGCTACACGAATGCGGCTTTAAACCTCTGACCAAAAATTCCAACGACAGTCAAAACAATTCTGCTTGCCATGTTGTCGTCGAGGCGTTGGCAAAGTTAGGCGATATGATTTCTTATGAAGCCGTCAGATCGATTTGGAAAAACCACAAAGAATTTTGCTAATTCTCCCTCCTAAAACGCGTGCGGTGAAATGAATCACCTGTTTGTTCACCGCGCTTTCTCTTCTTTCTTTTTTTATGATCAGCATCAATGAATTCCTAGCTGTCTGCAAGACACATAGGGGAACAGAAAAAATCATTACAAAGGTGCAATACATGGAAAAAGAAGTGCTAATCAATGATGTCTTTAGTGAGATGGCGGCACGTTGGCCATCTTCTGTTGTCGCTCGGGCAGAGGTCAAACAATTCACTGGCGGAGGAATCAGCCCTAAAACTTTAGCAAATGCCGATTCTGAAGGCAGCGGGCCCACAGGCCGTTTCTTTATCGGACGGCGTGTCTGCTATACCGCTACTTCTCTCGTCGAATGGCTCAGAAAAAATACGAAAGGGGCAGATCATGCAAAAATTCATTGAGGCAGTGCAGTCAGCAGGGCTAACCCCTCCTGAATGCATCAAAATAGATGGCAACATCCAACGTTTTTCTAGCAATGGAAACCGCCATGACAAGGCAGGCTACTACTGCTTATTCAACAATGGGAATGATTTTATAGGTGGGTTCTTTGGCTGTTGGCGCTCGGATGTTTATCAAATATGGACAAACCAATCCGAAGCAGAATTAAATAATCGCGATTTATGGCTAGAGAATAGGCGCAAAATCGAAGCTTCAAAGAGAGAAATCGAGCTGGCTCGAAAGGAAAAAGCCAGCAATGCAGCCAAAAGAGCCCTAGAAATCTGGGAGCAAGCAAAACCAGCAACAGATGATCACCCTTACCTTAAGAAAAAAGGCGTCAAATCTTATGGCTTGAAAGTCGATGAACAGGGGAATCTCCTCATCCCTGTTTTTGACTTAAAAAAGGAGTTTCACTCTTTGCAGCTGATATCAGCTGACCTTGATAAGAAGAAGTTCCTCCCAGGTGGAGTTGTGCGTGGCCATTGCTATTGGATCTCGGGGAAAGAGGATACTATTTATCTTGCAGAAGGGTATGCAACAGCAGCTAGCATCCACCAGGCAACAGGAGCCACCGTCTATATTTCTTTTATGGCGGGAAATCTACTTCCTGTTGCCCAAACTCTGAAAGTCAATAAACCTGACTCTCGACTTGTGGTAGCCGCAGACAACGATGCTTTCACGGATCAAAATCCAGGTTTGACTAAAGCAAAAGAAGCGGCTCAGGCTATCGGCGCTCCGTTCATTTGCCCCGAATTTTCTCCAGAATATCATGAAACACGACCGACCGACTTCAACGATCTGCATCTACTCCATGGACTTGAAGCTTTAAAGCTCAGATTGGATCAGATCCCGCCAAAACAAGAGCCCTCAAAGCCAGAAAAAGAGCAGAGGCAAACACCTAGACTTAGAACCGGTGCGGAAATTCGGAACCTGGATATTAAGATGGAGTGGCTCATCGAAGGCATCATACCCAAAGGAGCTGTTTCCCTCCTCTTCGGTCGTGGAGGAATTGGGAAAACCACCCTAGCGCTGCAAATATGTGATGCGATTGCTTCAGGAGGTAGTTTTCTAAACATTCCTGCTGAAAAGACACCTGTGATCTATGTAGACTATGAGAACTCTCTTGCTATCCTTGTAAATCGTTTAAAAAAAGTGGGCGGAGAGCAGATTTTGTTTTGGACTGCTGCTGACTCCCCTGCACAACTCGACAGAGATCCCCAAGCCTACGTGGGCTTGTTAAAGAGCCATCCAAATGCTCTGCTCATTTTCGATACCCTACGGAGCGCACAGACCGGTGATGAGAATGAATCTAGATCGATGGCTCTTGTGATGCAAACTCTACGCCAATTGCGAGACCAGGGCGCAACGGTTATTCTTTTGCACCATACCAGGAAGGGATCGGATAGCACTTATAAAGGGTCGACTGCCATTTTTGATTTAGTAGATCATGTGATGGGACTATATCCTGTGAAAGGACCGGAAGATGATCAAGAAGTTGACGAAGACCATATGGAAAACTCCGATCGGACCTTTCGTTTTGGCACCAAGGATAAGACTCGCTTTCAGCCTTTTAAACACTTCCTTCGCTTTGACAAAGAGAGTCATCTTTTTGTTGCAGCCGATGA
>JAGVMG010000046.1 GCA_020053915.1 Parachlamydiales bacterium
ATGCTTCTGCTTTTGTCCCATGGCAATCTCCTGAGAAATGGAAACATGTTAAGCGAAAGCATGTTATATGTAAAAACTTTTTTAACTATGTACTAGGATATAAACGATGGGAATGATGAGAAAACATGCCGACGGCATTAAGTGAATTTCGATCGTTATTTCGGTCTTCGCTTCAAAAGACTTTGGAGTGGACGCTGTAGAATAACAGAACTCCCCGTCCACATTCTTGCATCCTTAATAGCAGAGCCATCCGCGACCTCTTAAATGGGATTCGCAATGTCTATTACAGCCTTGAAGAATGATTCCAATGGATCCGCTTTTTCTTCTTAAAGGGAAGCTTGTCACGCCACTCTTCGTAGTTATAGAACACTTTTTTCGCGATTTCGACGATAAACACGTAGAAACCAAGAATTGCGGCGATGACATAGTAAAACCCGAGCGGAATTGGCTCGAAGCCAAACAGAGGCGCCAGCGGGCTGTAAGGCAGAACCATGGCGATTAAAATACATCCAATGACAGAACAGATTAAATAGGGGCTGGGACGAGATTGGAAAAAGGGCTTGCGCGTGCGAATGACGAGCACAATGAGCGCTGCGGAGGCGACCGACTCAAGGAACCAGCCGGTGCGAAATTGTCCTTGCGGAGCTTTGAGCACAAAAAGAAGAACAAAAAAAGTCACCCAATCGAAAACTGAGCTAATGAGACCGAATACGACCATGAACCGCTTAATGAATTTGAGATCCCATTTGACAGGGCGATCGAGAACTTCCGTATCGACTCTATCCGTTGCGATCGTCATCTCGGGAAAATCGGTCAGTAAGTTCATCAAAAGGATTTGCTTCGGCAACAATGGCAAAAAAGGAATTAATACCGAAACGCCTGCCATGCTAAACATATTACCAAAGTTAGCGCTTGTGGCCATAAAGATGTATTTTAAGGTGTTGGCAAAGGTCTTTCTCCCTTCCTGAATCCCGTGCAGCAAGACTTTTAAATCTTTTTTCATTAAGACAATATCGGCGACTTCTTTCGCGACATCAACTGCCGTATCAACGGAAATGCCGACATCTGCTGTGTGTAACGCCGTCGCATCGTTAACGCCATCTCCCAGAAAACCGACGATGTGTCCCGCTTTTCGCAATGCAAGGATGATCCTTTCTTTTTGGTTGGGCTCGATTTCTGCAAAGAGATCAATCATCTCTACCTTCTTAATCAAGGCCACATCGCTGATCTTGCGCATTTCAGAACCCGTGAGGATCTGACTATCCGAAAGACCGACTTGCTCAGCTAAATGAGCTGCGCACAAACGGTGATCCCCTGTAATGATTTTTAATCGCACTCCCGTGTTGTGAAGTTGCTGAATGATCTCTTTGATTCCCGGCTTTGGCGGGTCGAAAAAGAGCAAAAACCCAATAAAAACCATTCCCTCTTCATCTTGATGCTTGATCAGCTGCTTTTCTAAGGGCTTAGTACATAAGCCCAGCACGCGAAATCCTTGCTGACTATACGTTGTAAAGCGCTCTTGGAGCTTTGCCCTTACCTCATTCAGCGGCACGAGCGCACCTGTGGGCGTTTTCACCTGCGTGCAGACGGAAAGGATCGGTTCGAAAGCCCCTTTTGTAATGAGCATTGCCTCTCGGTCTTCCTGGGCGACAATACTCATCCGTTTGCGCACAAAATCATAAGGAATCTCATCTCGTTTTTTCCAACGAGAGATTTCAAGCGTTTTTTTGTGAAGGATCGCTTGATCGATCGGGTTGGTATAGCCCGTTTGAAAAGCGGCATTAAGATAAGCGAATTTAAAAATCTCATCCGAAGGGCTGCCGTCCATATCGAAAGCGCTCTCAAGCTCGATCACGCCAGAGGTCAAGGTCCCCGTTTTATCGGCACAGAGGACATCCATGCTTCCGAAATTCTCGATCGAAGAGAGGCGTTTGACAATCACCTTGTCTTTGGCCATTCTGCGCGCGCCGTGCGCTAAATTAATGCTGATGATCGCAGGAAGAAGCTGCGGGGTCAGACCGACCGCGAGCGCTAACGCAAAGAGGAACGATTCGAGAAACGGGCGGTGCAAGTAGATGTTAAATGCAAAAATGGCGATCACAAGCAGCAGCGTGACCTCCATCAGCAGATACCCAAAATGGCGCACTCCGTTTTCAAAAGCTGTTTCAGGCGGACGAAATTTTAAGCGTTCTGAGACTTTGCCAAATTCCGTCTCCTTCCCGGTCTGGATCACGAGAGCTTTAACCGAACCACTAGTGATGTGTGTTCCCATCCATAGGCAATTGCTCCGTTTGGCCAAGGGGGTATCAGGAGGCAAAAGCCCTTCTTGCTTTTCAACATGGAATGTCTCTCCCGTTAAAGCAGCTTCATCGACAAAGCAATCTTTCGAGGATAAGATCAGGCAATCCCCTGGAACGACATCTCCAGCACCCAGCAAAACGAGATCCCCTGGGACAATTTCCTCGACAGGAAGCTCATAAGACTGCCCTTCTCGTAACACCTTCGTATGGATGCGCACGAGTGCGAGCAATTTAGAGACCGCTTTAACAGCGCCCTTCTCTTGAAAAAAGCTTAACGTTCCACTAACGGCAATAATGAGAAAAATAATCAGCGCATCTGTCCGATCTTTTAATGAAAGAGAAAGAATCGCAGCAGCTAATAGAAGAAGAATCAGTGGGCTTTTAAATTGAGAAAAAAAGAGTCCGACAAGTGTATGCTCCTTTCTTTCTGAAAGGCGATTTTTCCCTACCCGCTTCAGTCTGAGGCGTGCTTCTTTTTCAGAGAGCCCCGTTTCCGAGGAGCGCAGCTTTTCTAAATTCTCAGCTGCTAGAGCCTGCCAAAAGGGGAAATTGTTGTGATTCATTTTAACACCCTAATCGTTTATTCATTGTCCTCGTAGGTGCATTTGAAACCATTCCAGCGCTAACTCTGCAACGCTCTCTAAAGCGCCCTCTTCTTCAAATAGATGGGTCGCGAGAGGTACAATCACCAGTTTCTTTTCACAAGCCAACGTGCGCAAAGCCTCCTCGTTCATTTCAATCACAGGCAAATCATTGCCGCCGACAATCAGCAACGTAGGCGCTTTGACTTTCTGCAATTGAGCCCCTGCAAGATCAGGCCTGCCGCCGCGAGAGACGATCGCATGGACACTTCCCTGCTTTCCTGCTGCTGCGCACAAGGCAGCTGCCGCCCCGGTGCTCGCACCAAAATAACCAATGCTCAAGTGTTTCGTACGTGCATCCAGCGTTAACCATTCCGTGACCGCTTTCAATCGCTCAGTGAGTAAAGCAATATCAAAGCGCAATACAGCGGTCACTTGATCTTCAATCTCTTCTTCTTTACTCAATAAATCGATCAGCAAAGTGGCGAGATGACCTTTGTTCAAAACCTCCGCGACAAAGCGGTTGCGCGGGCTGTGGCGCGAACTTCCGCTTCCATGAGCAAACAACACAATGCCTTGCGCTCCTTGAGGGATATGCAAATCCCCTTCCAGTTGCATTGATCCGATCGGCACACGAACTAAGGTTTTTATTTCCATCTACGCCTATCATCTTTCTTCAAAACATACCATAAGCCGTGAAATTAAATCGCATCGCATGATACAGAAATTGCTTAGGTTATGACCTCAAAGTCACACCTAAAAAAAGTCGCGCTCTAAAAAAGCCAAAAAAAACACCAATTAAGCGTCGCATAACTCGCTTGTACTCCGCTTAGACATTTCACTCTGGAATATGATCGCATCTCAAGTAAACACTAAAAAAAGTGACGTCTTTCGGTGGTTGAATTTTTACCGGATACGGAACAATTAGATAGTGCATTTGCAAAGTAACACCACTAGAAAGATCATTCTGCAATGACTCAAGAGACCGCATCATCAGATCAATATTCTCTTTCTTGTTTTCGTTATCGACATACACCCAAATGCGCGGTGTATCCTCGAAAATATCGACAATGATTCCTCTCACTGCATCTGGAATTTTTCCAAGTAATGCATTTTGAGCTGCAAGTCTCAAATGAGTAGTGTTTAAGTTTTTTAGGGAAACAGGAAAGATATGGCAGGGATCTACAACCTCTCCTTCTTTCAAATAAACATAACTCCCCTTAATTGAAAGTGCACCAGGGCTTTCAACATGTATGAAATCGCCTATTAAGTGATAGTCTCCTCCCAAATATGCACTTCCTTCTGTGACAGCAGAATTCCATAAATCAATGATCTCGTCAGAGGGAGATCCCGTGTAGTAAACATAGGCGACGTAGAACCAATCGTCTTTCTGGTCAATGGAAACAGCTCTTAATTGTGGAGTAGTAGTTCCCAAAAGAGCGAGTTGGGCGCTCAAAAGCGCTGTTTTAATACTAACTTCCATGACCCCCTCTCGGTTTAGTAGGAACGATATGTACTCCATCTTTAGCGTAATGAATTTTGCCCCATGTTGTCGGTATTTTCGTCAGGGAATTTGGATCGACTTCATAACCGATAAACTCCTTAAAATCGACAATTTCCTGATAACCCGGAGCACCTGGAGCATGCGAATTTACTTTGAGACCCGTGCCAGCGTTTTGATGAACAAGCCTCTGAGGATCTGGATGCTCTAAAATGCTTTTAGAATACGACACATCAAAATTTCGATGTCCAACAATGTGTTTTCCCTGTTTATCCGCTTGGATCTTTAAATTTGCAGGCTGAAAGACTTTTTGCCTTGCATCTGCTCGCTTATGCGCTTGCACGGCGATCTCTGCGGAATTTCGTTGACTTTGAGCAGCAGTTTCCAATGTGAACAAGCCGTTGGCGCGTTTAAGCTCTCGGTAGGCCTTCATCGCTTTTGCCGAACCTGCTGCTGCAAAAATATCAACGCCATATTTTCCGATGACGTAACCTGTCATTTCTCCTCTTTCAAGAGAACTTAAGGCATCCCAATTGTGAACAAGGTTTTGTAGTTCCGGAACAAGATCCAAAACAATCTCTTTGCTTGAGTGTTCTCTGAGGTAATTAATACAAGTTTGAGCGCCATTGATAAGATCTTTAGAGACTTGTATCGGATCAAGAGCAAAAGCCCAAAGCCCATGTCCCAAACCTTCTAAGGACGAAAGCATCGAGGGAATAAATTCGGATAAGCCATCAATCCCTCCTCTCGCTGCACCCTTTGTTAAACCAAGGGAAAAATCAATGCTCTCGATTAAGCTAAGATCTGATGGTGTAGGTTTGATTTCAGACTGAAGATAATCTTGGAGAGACGCCTCGAGCTGTCCTGTTTCAAAATAGGCAAGAGCCCTTTCGTAATAAGCTTCTTTGTTATTAGGATTTTTTTGAATGCACTGCGTCAATGCGGAAATTGCTTCATGAAACTGAGAAAGCTCGTTACAAAGCAATCCATCGAGCAAGTGCAATTCGGCAGAAAGCTCTTGGATGTTTCCTTCTAATTCAATCTCGTTAATCAGCTTTCTTAGTTGAAAAAAAGCATCGAGATTATTCCCTTCAGCAAAATCCATCAAGGATAACTCATAGAGACCTCTTGTGTTTTGATGCTCTTCCATGCAGTAGTGATAAAGCCTTCTAAAGAAACTGTTAATTTGACTCTCAGCATTATCTATAAATTTTTCTGCTTTAGAAAAACGAGTCTGAAGCATATCAATTCGTTTCAGATAACGCGCGATGTATACATCATATTCGGATTTGTACTTCTCAATAGGGAGGACGTAGCAAAAGCCATTCTCCCATCGTTCTCTTTTCCCCATCTCTATGAGATCTCTTTTGAGGTCACTAATTTTTAACTGTAAATACGCAATCTCCCCGTTCATATAGAGAGAATGATCATTGCGAAGTTGCGATAGGATTCGCGCCGATTCATGGAAGGAAGCGACTAAAAAGGTCGTCGTTTGTGGTTCAGAAGAATAATTAGTGGCAAAGGTCCTCTCGAAGTAAGGGACAACAGAATCGTACTGTCCAAAAGACACTTCGAATTGTGGTCCATCACAAAAACCCCAACGCAATGTATGTTGGGCCCAATAACATCGTTCGCCTAAAACAGATTGATCACATTCCCTATCAAAATCATAAGACTTAGCAAGATACACAGGCGGCTTTTTTTCCCAATCTGCGTAACTCTCTGCGCCAATGAGGATATCACAATCAAGCTCTAAGCCGGTTTTTTTTAAGATTTGATATAATTTCTTCGCAAGTTGGGTATAGTTGATATTGTCTTCAAGTTGATCGCATTCGCCATAGGGGCATGAAAGCTCAAAAGAAAATACGCTGATTGGTAACAAGAGAAAAATAATCTTCCAAATCAAAATACACCCCCTGTTTGAGAGTGTTTCAAATTAAATTCATTTTTTTTGTGAGTCAATCAAAAAAAACAAACAAGCCTTTTTCGGTGGCGCAATGAGCTCACAGGCCCCAGTCATTTACGACGCCTCCAGCGCGACTTTAGGTAGAGGTTTTGACGTGATTGAGTCTATGCAACACTTGACGCTCCTCTCCCGTTCGGAAGCTTGAGCTAATTAACCCAAGCTTTTAGTAATCAACCACTTAAGATTACCCACATTTTAGCTGAAGGATTTGCCCTATTAGGGTATAATTTTCACTATGAAAAAAACTGTTGTTGTCGGAATGTCCGGTGGAGTCGATTCTGCCGTCTCCGCCCTGTTGCTCAAACAACAAGGCTATGACGTCATCGGCCTCTTTATGAAAAATTGGGAAGAGAAGGATGAGAGCGGAGTCTGCCGCTCGGAAGCGGACTACGCAGATGTGGTGCGCGTCTGTGAGCAGATCGGCATCCCCTATTACGCCGTGAATTTTGTTCAGGAGTATTGGGACAATGTCTTTTCCCATTTTCTAAAGGAGCTTAAATTGGGCTTCACACCCAATCCCGATATTCTGTGCAATCGAGAGATCAAATTTAAAGTATTCTTAGAAAAAGCATTTGCGCTAGGCGCTGATTACTTAGCGACGGGCCACTATTGTCAAATCGACCAGGGCAAGCTATTAAAAGGATGCGATCCGAATAAAGACCAGAGTTATTTTCTCTACACTTTATCTAAAGAGACGTTAAGTAAAGTCTTATTTCCCGTTGGGAGTATCGAAAAGAGCGAAGTGCGCAAGATCGCAGAAACGCATCAGCTTGCTAACGCGAAGAAGAAAGATAGCACGGGGATCTGTTTCATCGGCAAGCGTGATTTTAAGGAGTTTATCGGCCAATACATCACTTACCAAAAGGGTAGTTTTGAAACTCTCTCCGGCAAAGTGGTCGGCACGCATGATGGGGTGGCTTACTATACGTTTGGCCAACGCAAGGGTCTTGCCATCGGAGGGGCTGGTGATGCTTGGTTTGTCGTCGGCAAAGATTTGCAGCGCAACGTTGTTTTCGTCGAGCAGGGGGATGATCATCCTGCTCTTTATACAGAGAGTTTAACAGCAACTGAAATGAGCTGGGTCTCCGGAGCGCCTCCAGAACTTCCGTTTGCATGCACGGCTAAGGTGCGTTACCGCCAACCGGATCAGCCTTGCGTGATCGAAGCCATCGAAGGGGACCGAGTCTTCGTGCGTTTCTTGACGCCTCAACGCGCAGTCACTCCTCGTCAAGCGATCGTCTTTTATCAGAAGGATGTCTGCCTTGGCGGCGCTCTGATCGAACCAAGTAGTCCTTAACAAAAGTTTTTAATGTTTCGGTTGTGTCAAACCCCAAAGAGCAAAAACTTTGTAAACTATGTGCTAGAATGAGCATCGATATTGAAAATAGAAGGAATTGTCGCTGTAACGATAGCCGTATTTCCCTAGATAAGAAAGAGAAAGCAAATGGCGCGCGATCTCTGCATTGAAGCCTGCCGCTATGCCACCTAAGGTTCTCGAAGGGTAGAGTCCTTTCACCGTCATCTGACATCCACATTCCAAAGAGGCTCTTTCTTTTTGACCTTCAAAACGGCTCTCGCGCAGAGCGAAGAGTTGAACATAGGGTGTATACGTGCTTGTTTTCGCATGGAAGCATTGTGACAAATCGACCCCGATTTCACTGACGAGAAGATCGGAGTTTTTTGCTTTAACACGTAAGTTTAAGCTTTCTGCACCTTGTTCTTTAAAAGCATTTTCATGCAAATAGATATAATCTAAACTAATAAATGGTGAGACGACGAGATGTTTGCACCCAAAAGTAACTCCCGATTTGAAATGTGCTGAGCCATCGAGACCTTGGTGGTGGCTTTCCGCTGTTTTTTCCACTGGAACGCTTGTGCCAAAGGCAATCTTACGATCAATATCGTAAAAATTATAGCCGCCAAGAAGGGCTGTATGCACATAAGCGCGCTGCGTTTCCCACTTTCCATACAACGTCCAATAAAGCGTTTCTAGGTCAGCTTCTCCGCGGTTCATTCTCCAATGGACATGGGAATGGGTATAGCCAAAGCCAATCCCTAATTGAACTCTTGGGGCGAATTGAAAATCCATTCCGACAATAACGCCTGGGGAATTGGCGATATAGCCGGGCTCTTCTTTTTGATTTTTCTGTGAGGTATGCGCACCCAAAGCGGTGAGCCAGACTGCAGAGGTTCCGTTTTCTTTGAAAAATGTGGGACAACACGAATGCAACTCATCACATAAGCGCTCTTCCAAGGCATTAGAGATATAAAGAATATCATTTTCTTGAACCACTGCAAGTGAAGTAAAAGCAGAGGGTTGCAGCTGCAATAATGCATCTTTGATGGCCTCTACCGTAGGGAGCACTTGTAAAGCGCGGATCATTCTGTTCATGTCGCTGCAATCTGAGGCTGCAAGAGAATCTAAACACTGGGCAACCTGACCCGCATTACCTCCATGAATGAGATCGGAAAAGGGCAAAGCAGCCATCTCGAGAAGTACATCCAAGGGCGTATAGATGACAGTCGGTCTAAAGAGAGGAAATGTATTTCCAATCGTGGAAAATGTTCCACTCACGCCACCTGTTGTTTGAATAATCGTGTAGGATGTCAAGGGTGCATAAGTACCTGGATCGGGAACTAGGCTGAGTGTCGAACCAGGTTGAATTAAAAGTGTTCCTACGATGTCGACAAGATCACTTGTCGTTGGATCAAGCTCGATCTCGAGATTAGATCCAGCGGCAAAGGTCTGCGCACCGACAAGATGGATCGTCCCAATGCTGTTGCCCGCGATCAATGTCCCGCTGACCGTCACATCTTTTGTAATGGTTCCTGTTCCTTTTAAAAAAGCCCCTGGAGCAACGCCCATAGCGCCTCCGCCTCCGAGCGCTCCATTCACAATCAAGGTCCCATTGCTGACGGTCGCAGTTCCTCCTACGCTATTCGTATTCGAAAGGATTAATGTACCAGCTCCCTGTTTAACAAACGTTCCGGTTCCAGTGATCATATCCGCATATGTCCCCGTTCCTATCTGATCGAAGACGAGGTTTGCATTATCGATGATCATGCCTTGGAGGCTCGTCGCATCTCCTTGAAGAGTTCCTGCGCTAATAACCGTTCCTCCTGCATAGGTATTAGCTCCGGCTAAAACCAGCGTCCCAGCTCCCGTCTTGGTTAAAGAGCCATTACTAATGATGCTGTTAATGAGCATATCAGTTGCGGCAGTTCCTTCAGAAATGTTGAATGGGATCACAGCATTTCCCAGATCGAGAGTGCCATTCAATGTCGCGGTTCCATTATTGGTATTATCAAAAGCAATCGTTCCTCCCGTGCTAATCACAACAGCGCCGGTGAGCGTCGTATCGCGCATCGATAATGCAGTGGCAATACTTGCTAGTGTTAGGGTGCCTCCACCTGATGTATATGTGCCTGCGTTAAAATTAAACGTTGCTAAGCTTTCAGCAAATCCGCCTAGGTTAAAAGCGCCGCTGTCAAGAGTCAACGTAGATGTATTGGCGATTTGGTTGGCATTACCAAGCGTCAATGTCCCGCCGTTAATGAGAGCGTCCCCTGCGATCGCATTGATGCCTGCTGTTTTGCTTAAGAGTAACGTTCCAGCGGACACTGTGCTCAAGCCTGTGTACGTGTTAGCTCCAGTTCCAGAGAATTGCAACTGTCCCGCACTAATTTTTGTGACCCCTCCATTGCTAATGACTCCACTAATCACCATATCCGTTGCAGCAGTTCCCTCTGCGATGTCGAATGAGGTGATATTCCCGCCCAAATTAAGTGTACTGCTGATCGTCGCAGTGCCATTGTTGGTGTTATCAAAGACGACAGATCCTCCGCCGGAGAGGACGATCGGCCCGGCAATCGTGGTATCGCGCATGGTAAGCGCAGTGGAAGCGCTGCCTAAATTGATCGTTCCCCCTGATTGAGTTAATGTTCCGCCTTGAAATGTAAAACTATTAATAGTTTGCGTTTGTCCTGAGGTATCCCAAGTGCCGCTTGATAGCGTAAGAGATGAAGTGGTAGCAATCTGATTCGCTGTATTACAATCGAGGATCCCTCCATTAACAAGAACATCTCCTACGATGGAGGTGACGCCAGCCGTTTTATTAAGAAGCAGCATGCCATTTGAAACGGTCGTAAGCCCTGTATAGGTGTTCGGAGAAGCTCCGGAGTATTGCAACCTGCCAGCGCCACCTTTGGTAACAGCGCCGTTTGAAATGACTCCACTCACTGTCATGTCGTTTGCGGAAGTTCCATTATTAATCGTAAATGGGGTTGTAAATCCCCCTAAGTCGAGCATGCCGCTAATTGTTGCGGTTCCATTGCTTGTGCTATCAAAAACAACAGCCCCTCCTCCTGTTAAATCTACTTCTCCAGAAATGGTTGTATTGCGCATGGAAAGTGCCGTGGAAGCACTTGTGAGTGTTAGGATTCCTCCTGCTTGCGTAAGCGTGCCGCCATTGAAGTTAAGTGTCGTCAACGTCTCCGCAAATCCCGCCATGTTAAACGTTCCACTCGACATTGTCATCGTTGATGTATCGGCTATTTCTCCCGCTCCGCCTAACGTTAACGTTCCCCCGTTAATCAGAACATCTCCCGCAATTGCATTAACACCGGGTGTTTTATTGAGAAGAAGTGTTCCTGCCGTAATCGTGCTTAAGCCCGTATATGTGTTTGCAGACGCTCCGGAAAATTCCATTTGCCCTGTCCCTATCTTAGTCATAGCCCCATTGCTAATAACACCGCTGACTAACAGGTCTGTTATTGCAGTCCCCATCTCGACATTAAAAGTCGTTGCATTCCCGCCTAAATCAATTGTTCCGCTTAAGGTTCCTGTGCCATTGCTTGCATTATCAAACTGAATCGCACCGCCTCCACTGAGTACAAGAGCTCCTGAAATCGTTGTATTACGCATTAGAAGCGCAGTTCCAGCACTGGCAAGTGTCAGTGTTCCTCCACTTTGAGTGAATGTCCCGCTCGTATAGGTCAACGTGCCCATGGTCGCATTAAAGCCGTTCATATCGAACGTTCCGCTGACCAAAGTCATGTCGGAGGCACTTCCGATCTGGTTATTGCCGCCCAAGACTAAAAAACCAGAAGTGTCATTGAAAACGATATCGCCTACGATTGCTTGTCCCATGCTTTTATTTAAAAACAAGGTTCCAAAAGAGACAGTCGTCGTTCCTGTATAGGTGTTGCTAGAGGAGCCGGTAAAATCGAGCCGGCCTAGGCCTCCGAGCTTTGTTATCCCTCCAGTTCCACTGATGACGCCGGAGATCTCCATATCCGTTGTCCCAGTTCCCATCGCAATATTAAACGTGCGAATCACCGTACCCAAATCGAGACTTCCGCTGATAGTGGCAGTGGTGGTAGCCCCATTATAGGTCACTCCTGGTGTACCAGATCCCCCTGTAAGCGCGATCGGATCTGAAAGGGTTGTGCCATCTCCCATGGTAAGCGCTGTGCCTGTGGTTGCAGAAAGAGAAAGGGTGGCTCCTCCCTGAGATATGGTTCCGCTTGAAAACACCAAACGCGTGACTGTTTCAGAAAACCCGCCCATATTGAAGGTACCTCCTGCAACCGTAAGAGTTGCCGTATCCACAATCTGGTTTGCTGCAAGCAAGCTCAGCGTTCCACCCGTATTGACAGTCGCACTTCCGTTTAAGGCATTAACCCCACTTTTGTTTAATTGGAGCTCTCCGGCACTCACTGTCGTTAATCCTGTATACGTGTTTGCTGAGGATCCGCTAAAGAGTAAAACACCTGTTCCTGTAGACTTGGTAATCGTTCCTGTCGTGCCCGTAATTGCTCCACTAAACACCATATCGACTGTGTCTGTTCCATCGGCAATGTTGAATGCATGTGCCGTTGTGCCGATATTGACATCTCCAGA
Organism: Parachlamydiales bacterium; assembly: GCA_020053915.1. GTDB lineage: Bacteria > Chlamydiota > Chlamydiia > Chlamydiales > Rhabdochlamydiaceae > JAGVMG01. Next base: position 12,251 of record JAGVMG010000046.1, read on the forward strand.
AACGATTGCGCGGGTTGTCGTTCCAGTGTAGGTCACTCCCCCAGCTGCACTAAAAGCTAGATTGCCTGTGATCGTTAACGCATCGCTCATGCTCAATGCGGTAGGTGTTGCATTGGCCAAGGTCAAAAGGGCTCCTCCTTGAGAGAGAGTTCCACTATTATACACGAGGCTTCCGATTATCTCTGCAAAGCCTCCCATGTTAAAGGTTCCGCCTGCTAGGGTAATAATGGAGGTATTGACAATCTGGTTAGTTGCCAAAAGTTGTAACGTACCGGCTGCATTAATCGTAGCGTTACCCGCTAGCGCATTGATTCCTGCGGTTTTATTAAGTTGGAGTATCCCTTCATTGATCGTTGTTAATCCGGTGAGCGTATTGTTCGATCCTCCCATGAAAATGAGTGTTCCAGGATTGGTCTTCCTTAAATTACTCGCTCCAGAAATGATCCCGTTACATGTCAGCGTTGTGCCCATATCCACTTGAATTGTAGCATCACTGGCAACTTCTACTCCCCCTGCCCAACCGATCGTAATATTTCCTAAAACCGTATTTGACCCGCTTAAGTTGCGCAGCGCTCCTGTCCCTCCAAATCCACTTCCATTCAGACGGATGGTTTTAGCCAAGGTAATGTTATTCTCAAGATAAAGTGAACCAACATTGCCCCCTGACGAACGGATGTACACAGTACTGTTAGCCCCAGGAATCCCCAAGGCAGAGCCATTTTGGACGTCAATCACTCCGTTGGCAATAAACGTGCGAGAAGCATAGGTGCTCGCAGAGGAGAGGGTTAATGTCGCTGTTCCATCTTTGGTCAGTCGATTGGCAGCAGCGGGATCTGTGGAGGAGCTTGCCAAGCCGCCAGCAATTGCTCCAGAATAGGTCTTATCCGCGCTTAAAGAAATATTGAACAGATTGGCAGCCGTTCCAGCAGTACTTAGGTTAATGGTTCCAGAGCCTTGCAAAGAAGAAAGAAACGTTGTTGAGCTGCTATTCTGAGTCAATGTTCCATCAGAATTGATCGTCACATCTAACGCATTGCCGACAGTCATAGCAGCTGCGATTGTCAGGGTGGCATTCGGTGCAACTCCATCTCCTACTGTTACAACACTTCCTGCTGGAATGGCACCATTGACGTTATACGTCAATCCCCCCGATTGGATGCTTGTCGCACCGCCATAATTATTCGCACCGCTTAAGACCAATGCTCCTGTTCCAGTTCCCGTTTTAGTTAAGCCCCCTGTGCCTCCCATGATCCCGGAAATAGTAAAGCTGGCTGTTGAAGAATGCGACATGAGCAAAGTGTCATTCAATGTGATGGGGCATGTGATCAAATGGGATCCACTGCCGTTGACATTGGTTAAAGTCAGGCTTGCATTGCCTGCGGTTACATCAAAAATTAGGGTGTTGCCGGCAAGCCCAGATTGGATCGTGTAGTTATTGTTGTCATCGAAGGTCAGTGTGCCAACGGTGATGTTTTGCGCTGCCACACCTAAAGAAACGATGCGGTTTGCCGTAATGACATTCCCAAAATTAGCAGTGTCATCGATTGCATTAGGGAAAGTGGCAGGTGTCCAGTTGGCATTGACGTTCCAATTGCCATTGGCATTGAGATTCCAAGTGGCTGTGGTCGCATGCATCACAGATGAACAGCAGAGTAAACCACAGAAGATGGGGATGACGCGCACAGATTTCGCCTAAGGTAAATGCCCTTTCCGAAGAAAGGGCTATTCCGATTCCTTATCTATATCGTAGTATCATTTAAAATTTCAATCTCAATAGAGTTTGAATTGTAATTGACCTGAGCATCCAAACCTCCCAATGAAACCGTGCTAAATGTGCCATTAATTCCACCATCTGTGGTGATGATCGTAAAAATTGTCCCCTGAGTATACATTCCGCTTGCAGGAAGAATCGTTAAGGAACTGCTGAAAAGGTAAATATCTCCTCCCGCAAAAATTAGATCAGAACCTGGAGATGCATCCACTTTAATTTTCGTCTCGCCACCCACTGCAATATAATCACCAGAAAAATTCATCGTGCCAAAGTTGTTTGCATCTCCTGGCATCACGACGCCTAGATTTGCAACGTCTGACAGATCAAAACTCCCTTGCAATTCTCCTCCAGAAAGAGCCACAGCTGAATCCACCGATGCTCCATTGAAAGACAAAATGCCATTGCTTGCTGTCACATAATAGTCAGCGGTGACAGACGTTGGAGGGGAAATGGCGGCTGAAGAACTACCATACTTGACAATTTGGCCTCCTCCTACTCCATCGACAATAAATTCCAAAGGGGAATTACTTGTGACATTCATTGTTCCTGCATTCAGATACACTTGAGACGCGTCTGCAGATGTGAATGTCACATCTGTCACATCCAAGACACCATCCGCATCCGCATAGAGAGCATTTTCTCCATCTGTACCCATTGCAGGAGTAATGACGACATCCGTTAAGTAGGCATAAAAGGCGGCATTAACAAAAACAGCACCACCTTGATTGGTATCTGCCCCATTGGTGAGGTTAAGATTGCTTACCGTAAAAGGATCTGCTTGTACATTAAAAATCTGATACTGTGAGTCGCCATCGATGGTGATGCTATTATCCAAAGGACCTGTGATCGTCAAATAATCCACAGAAATAACAGGCAACGCACTTCCCAGTACAATTGTCCCCGACAGCATGCTGTCGAAATCAATAGTATCTCCGCTTTGCGCATTTGTGATCGCTTCGCGCAAAGTCCCGCTTCCACTATCATCTAAAGAAGTGACGGTGATCGTATCTGCACACACAAAGGCAGCAGAGAGAAGAAATGGCAAGATAAATTTTGTTGCTTTCATAGAAGTCTCTCCATGTTCAAGAGGTGAACGGTTGATCTTCGCAGTCTTCTTATAAAGAAGCGAATTTCTAGAGAGAATCTGCTTCAGCAAAAATTAAAACAAGTATTTTTTTTCAACAAATCCCTCCCATCATTTACAGAACGTGTCGTTACAGGAAATGCGGAGGAGTCTACAAAACAGAAGATGGATGCACACAATGTTTTCCAAAAAAATAGCCCTTATCTTTGCTGTTAAGATAGGAGCAATTCGGATTCCTTAGCTAGCACATAGTTAAAAAAGTTTTTACTCTTTCGGCTGTGTCAAAGCCCAAAGAGCAAAAACTTTTTTCAACTATGTACTAGATCGTTGTATCGTTTAAAATTTCAATCTCAATGGAGTTTGAATTGTAATTCACCTGCGCGTCCAAACCTCCCAATGAAACGGAGCTAAACTCACCATTAATTCCACCATCTGTGGTTAGGATCGTAAAGATGGTCCCCTGAGTATATGTTCCGCTCGCAGGAAGGAGCGTTAAAGAACCGCTGAAAGGGTAAACATCTCCTCCTACAAAAATCAAATCAGAGCTTGGAGATGCATCTACTTTAATTTTCGTCTCGCCGCCCACTGAAATATAATCACCAGAGAAATTCATCGTGCCAAAGTTATTGGCATCTCCTGGCATTACGACACCTAGATTTGCAATATCCGATAGATCAAAGCGCCCTTGTAACTCTCCTCCAGAAAGAGTAACAGTTGATTTCATGGAGGTGCCAGTGAAAGACAGAATGCCATTGCTTGCTGTCAAATAATAGTCAGAGGTAACAGACGTCGGAGGAGAAATTGCTGCCGAAGAGTTGCCATACTTGACAATTTGACCACCGCCCACTCCATCAATAATAAATTCCAAGGGGGAATGACTTGTGATATTCATCGTTCCTGCATTGAGATACACTTGAGAGGCACTTGCCGATGTAAATGTCACATCCGTCACATCCAAGACACCCTCCGCATCCACATATAGAGCATTTTCTCCACTTGAGCCCATTGCAGGAGTTATGACAACATCCGTTAAGTAGGCATAGAAGGCTGAATTGACAAAAACAGCGCCGCCTTGATTGGCATCTGCTCCATTGTTTAGGTTAAGATGGCTTACTGTAAAAGGGTTTGCTTGCACATTGAAAATCTGATACTGCGAGTCGCCATCGATAGAGATGCTATTATCCATGGGACCTGTGATTGTCAAGTAATCCACAGAAATGGCAGGTAACGCACTTCCCAGTACAATTGTCCCCGATAGCGTGCTGTCAAAATTGATTGTATCCCCGCTTTGAGCATCTGTTATTGCTGCGCGTAGAGTCCCGCTTCCACTATCCGCTAAAGAAGTGACGGTGATCGTATCTGCACACACAAAGGCAGCAGAGAGAAGAAATGGCAAAATGAAATTGATTCCTTTCATAGAAGGCTCTCCATGTTCAAGAGGTGAACGATTGATCCTCGCATTCTTCTTATAAAGAAGCGAATTTCTAAGGAGAATCTACTACAGTAAAAATTAAAACAAGCAGTTTTTACATGAATTTTCCCACGTCATTCGACGGTAACAGAGCTCATGACCTCGATCTGAACATACTTGGGATAATACTCGATGGTAACATCTAATCCATCTGCAACGATAGAGCCAAACGTCCCGTTGATTCCCCCTGTCGCAGTTAAACATAGGCTGTATTTCAACCCAGGAGCGTAAGTGCCTGGAAGAGGAAGAAGGTGTAACACTCCTTCATGAAGAAAGATATTGCCGGTGACTTGGATCTGATCAGAGTTTCCCAAAGGATCAATCTTAATTTCGGTTGTGGCACCCACAGCATAGAAATCTCCACTCGAGTGAATCACGCCCAATTGATCCGTAGTTCCCGGCTGGATTTTTCCTAAATTAGAAAGACCACCTAATGTTAAATTCCCTACTAATTCGCCTCCTGAGTATACGGTACATGGACTCATTAGACTTCCATCGAACTCCAAAACACCCTCAAAGACTCCAAAAGTATAACTGGGCTGAGAAAGAGGCGCCATAGGAAGTGTTAATCCAAGGGAAGCTGCTCCATATTTATAAACGGAACCATTCGCTGTTCCATCAATGACATAATGCGCAGGTGTTTGACATGTGATATTGACACTTCCCGCATTCAAATAGATCTGAGAGATCTGGCTATCGGAAAAACTCACTTCAGTAAGATCCAATGAGGCTTCATTGTCCACAAAAACAGGGTTGGCGCCTGCATTTCCACTAGCTGGAACGACCTCCACTTGAGAGAGATCCGCATAAAGCCCCGAATGCAGATACAAGGCTCCTCCCTGAAGAGCATCAGCGCCATTGAGAAGATTTAAATTAGAAAGAGTAAAGGGTCCTGATTGCACATCGAGTAGACGATAAAGCGAGCTGCCATCAATCGAAATCGAAAGATCTGGATGACCTGTCATTGTTAGATTTTCGACAAGGATAGAGGGCAATGCACTGGCAAGCTGAATCGTCCCAGACAAAGCGGGGTCAAATTCAATGGTGTCCCCAGCTCCCGCGACGATCATCATTTGACGCAGCGATCCTGCGCCACTATCTGCTAAAGAAGTGACTGTAAATGTTTTAGCTTCAACCGAAGAAGAAAAAACAAGACAGAGAATGAAGCTTAGAACAGTTTTATTCATGATGTGGCCTTGAAGTGACTTCGAGATTAAATGTGGAGTGCCTTCCATAGAAAGCACTCCACACAAAGGGAAAACTCTACTTTTTCTTTTTCATCGCCAAAGCGCGCGCTTTGCTATTCTTGACGCTGTAAGTAAAATAGATCACAAATCCAATGAGCATCCAGATGACGAGCTGCAACCAGGTGACTGCTGGAAGTGCGATCATTTGGATCACGCAGGCAAGCGTTCCTGCAAGAGGAACCCAAGGCACAAAAGGCGTTTTAAAGGGGCGATGCAATGTCGGCTGCTTGTAGCGCAAGACGAGAATTCCAAAGCACACGATCGCAAATGCCATGAGTGTCCCCATGGAGACGATTTGACCTAAAATGCCTACGGGAAACAATCCTGCTACAAGCATCGCGATCAGCGTTACGACGATCGTCGTGAAAAAGGGAGTGTGGAATTTTTCATGGACCTTGCCAAACGGTTTTGGAAGCAGTCCATCTTGCGACATTGAATAGAAAATGCGCGACTGGCCGATGATCATGACAAGAACCACTGAGGTCAAGCCTGCTAAGATCGCGATCTTAATGATAAATCGGAGCCAAATGAAATTAGGGCCCAGTGCATTGACAGCAACTGCAATCGGATCTGGGACATCGAGCAATTTATAGCTGACAATTCCCGTTAAGATCAACGCGACAATAAAATAGACAATGGTTGAAATTCCAAGAGAGGCGAGCATCCCTTTAGGCATGTCGCGCTGAGGATCGCGCGCTTCTTGAGAGAGCGTCGAGAGCGCATCAAATCCGATAAAGGCGAAGAACACAACGCCGGCTCCCCGTAAAATTCCGCTAAAACCAAACTGACCAAAAGTCCCTGTATTTTCTGGAATAAATGGAGTCCAGTTGTCGGCTTTGATAAAGGCGATCCCGCATGCAATGAACAAGAGGATGACGCCCATTTTAATGATCACCATCACATTGTTGAAACTCGCTGCGGCTTTAATTCCCACAGAAACGAGGATCCCCATGAGCGCGACGATAAACATGGCGGGCAAATTCAAGATCGTTCCCGTGCTCGCCCATCCAATGGAAACATCATAAGATAACGGAGCGCTGGCGAAATGAGTCGGAATATGAATACCCATGTCTCCTAAGAGAGAAACACAATACCCTCCCCAACCGACGGCCACCGTCGACGCAGAAAAGAGATATTCTAAGGTAAGGCCCCATCCGATGATCCAAGCGGCAAATTCCCCCATTGTGACATAAGCATAGGAATAAGCGCTTCCGGCAATCGGAATCAACGAAGCAAATTCCGCATAGCAAAGAGCTGCAAACACACAGATAATGGCAGCAATGATAAAAGAGAAAGCAATTCCAGGGCCGGCATACTCTGCTGCTGCCTGTCCGGAGAGAACGAAGATCCCAGCTCCAATAATCGCCCCTACTCCCATCATTGTCAAGCTCGTCGCACTTAACGTGCGTTTCAGGCCGTGCCTTTCATCAGACGCATCGGCGAGCAATGTCTTGATCGACTTCTTAACAAATAATCCTTTAGACATAAGTCCTTACAGGGTACAGGTTGTAAAAACTTTAGATTAATCGGAGAATCCCATTTTTCAACAGAAAATTATTCGTTATGTCGCAACTGCCCTTCCCAATGTTTGACATGCTCTAAGACTTTCATTTTATCGGGCTTTGTCTTTAAGAAATCGAGGAACTCTTGATGGCTACACAAGTGCGCCAGTTTGGCGAGCAAGTGAAGATGACGCTTATCGGAGCTTGCAAAGAGAAAAAAAAGAGTGTGGACATCCTTCCCATCTAATGCTCCGTAAGGAATGGGTTCCTTGGGATAGACAACAACGACACGATCAAAAGGACTTGGGATCAGAAAATCGCGGGTATGCGGCACTGCAATGCCATGATTTAATGCAGTGGGCATGAGTTTTTCTCGATCGAGTAAAAGTTCGCTTAACACTTCATGATCGACGCAAAGTTTTTGAGAAACGGCTAATGTGGTCGCTCGAATGATCTCTTCCTTGGTCTTTCCTGGGATCTGATCGAAAACATCCCCTTGATGGATTGCGCGATAGAGACCAAACTGCTGAATCCCGCTGCGAGAGATGAGCTCTTTTTGTCCTTCTTCAGCAACAGGAGGATAGATCTGCTTTTCGCCGAAAGGGCTAACCCCTTCTTCCACTGGCTTTAACTTACAGCGGATCATCCAATTTTCGATTTCAGCTCTACTGAAACGGTATTGATGATTGAGCCGATAGCCTGGGATCTTGCCCGAAGAGAGCCATCTTCGAATCGTCGTTTTGGAAACATTGAGCAGTTCTGAAACATCTGTAATATTTAAATCCATCGCGCGTTCCTCGTGAGCTTTTGATCAAGCGTGTACCCTAAACGAAATCTTTATTTTAATGCAAGAGTCAGATGAAAAAAAAGTTTAAAGAGTCCATTGCAAAACTCCAGCGCTCAGAAAAATCGATGATTTTGAAGCGAATTGCATCCCTGCAGACGAAAGTTGGTAAGGAGGAAGGGATGCAATCCGCTTCAAAAGTGCAGCTTACTGGAAGCTGGAGTTTTGATAGGGCTCTAACAACCAGAAAAAAGCGCGCGCACTTCTTCTGCGGTGACAGCTTTTAACAACTTTTTGCGCCGCTCTTCGTTCTTTATTGCGAGAGTTAAATGGGAAAGGATTTTTAGATATTCAGTTTGCTTATTCTCAGGGCCGCCGATCATGAAAATGAGGCGAACAGGGCTTGCGTCTAACGCATTCCATTCGATCCCCTCTTTGCGTTGGATTCCAACAGCGATGAAAAAATCAGAATACCCTTGGAGTTTGGCGTGAGGGATGGCAACGCCGAGACCAATGCCTGTGGAGACAATCTTTTCACGCTCGAGAATCGATTCTAAAAAAAGAGCGCGGTCTTTTAATTTACCGGCGCGATCCAATAGATCAACAAGCTGCCCCAAAGCTTCATCGCGCGTTTTTACTTCTAAAAACGAGATGAGACACTCATCCAAGTAATGGGAGATCGTCACGCTCTCTCCTTTATTAAATAATTTACGCAAATTAATGCGTTCCAGTATGGCCAAATCCACCTTCCCCCCGTGAAGTTGCAATCAGGCAATCTTCTCGTTTAAATCGAGCGCGCAAGACGGGAGCGACAACAATTTGTGCAATGCGCATCCCTGGGGTCACAGTAAATGGGGATTTTCCGTGGTTGATTAAAATCACTCCAAGCTCTCCACGATAATCAGCATCGATGGTGCCGGGGGAATTCAAGACGGTGATTTGAGATTTCAGCGCAAGACCGCTACGCGGACGCACTTGGATTTCATAGCCATCCGGGATCGCAAAACGCAAGCCGGTGGGAATTAAGCGAGAGGTTCCTGGCTCTAAGATCACTTCTTCAGCGATCGAGGCGCGCACATCGGCGCCGGCTGCTAGATCAGAACCATAAGAAGGAAGATACTCTTCTGTTTCAACAAGGGTTGCAATTTCGATCTCATCCATGACTTGTCCATTCGTTCTAAAGTGAAACTAAAGGATTCAATTCACCGACTGCGCATGTGCCTTTTCAGCTAAAGAGAGCAGCTCTTTTAACTTTTCTAATTCGGGCTCTTCCACTAAAGATTCATCCACGAACTCGCGATAGATGCGCTCATTGCCGGTGATATAGTCCAGAATTTGGAACAGCTTCTCTTTTAATTGATGGCGATTAACAATGCAATCGATCATCCCTTTTTCGAGTAAAAATTCAGAGCGTTGTGCTCCAGGAGGGAGCTTTTGACGGATCGTCTGCTCGACGACTCGCGGTCCAGCAAATCCGATTAAGGCATCTGGCTCAGCGATAATGATATCCCCTAAAGAAGCAAAGGAAGCGGTGACTCCCCCTGTCGTCGGATTAGTCAAAATGGAAATGTATGGCAAGCCTTTTTCATGCAATTTTCCGAGAGCTGCTGATGTTTTTGCCATCTGCATCAGCGAGAGCGCAGATTCTTGCATCCTAGCGCCGCCAGAAGCGGAAACAATCACCATTGGAAGTTGATGCTGCAAGGCATATTCAATGATCGAAGTTAAACGCTCTCCGACCACAGATCCCATGGATCCTGCCATAAAGCTAAAATCGAGAACTCCCAAAGCCACTGTCTTTCCCAGGATCTCACAGGTTCCGACCATGGCTCCTTCATCGCGTCCCGATTTCTTTTGCGCATTTTCTAACCGCTCTTTATACGCTTCCGAGTCGACAAAACTGAGAGGATCTGTCGGCTTAAATTGGGTGAAACGCTCCACAAACGTCCCTTCATCCGCAAGGATTTGGATCCTCTGCGTCGCCGAAAGACGGTAGTGGTAATCGCATTTGGGACAACAATGGAGATTCTCTTGCAATTCATTGGCGTGAACCATTTCATGGCAATGGGTACATTTGACCCAGCCGCTATATCCATCTTTTTTAGTGGATTGGATCTTAATCTTTGGTTTACTGCGAGAAAACAGGCCCATAAAAAAAACCATTTAACTATTTTTGAAACTATGTCAATTATACAGACATTAACAAAAGAGACCAATGAAAACAACTCACGAGACACGTCAAAATTTCTTTAACCGCTTAAAACCTATGCAGAAAAAAAATTAACATGCTGGCAGAATATTCAAGATAATATAAATCCTTTTATCCCACCAAGCAACTGAAGTTAAAATTATTGCTTCGCAAGCTCGTAGCGCTGCTCCACGTTTTTCCAGTTTACGATTTTCCAAATATTTTTTAAATACTCTGCACGCAGATTCTGGTATTGCAGATAATAGGCATGCTCCCATACATCAATCCCGAGTAGAGGAATAAGTCCTTGCGTGCTTAAAGGGTCTTGGTTAGCACAGGTGGCAATCGCAAGACGCCCTGTTGCTTTATTCAATCCGAGCCAGCCCCATCCAGAGCCTTGTATCGCGAGGGTCAATGCATTAAATTTTTCCACAAATGCCTCTAATGAACCAAACTCATGCTGCAACGCTTGAGATAGAACACCTCCTGGCGCATCGCCGCCGCCTTTGCCGACCGGCGCGAGGTTGGTCCAGAAAATGGAATGGTTAATGTGTCCGCCGCCATTGAAACGGATCGCGGGCTGGAGAGCCACGACTGTCGCAATATCTCCGCTCACTTCTGCTCCCATCGATTTTTCCATGGCTGCATTGAGGTTATTAACATATGCCTGATGGTGTTTCGAGTAGTGCAGCTGCATGATCTCAGCAGAAATGACAGGTTCTAGAGCGTTGAAATCATACGGCAATTCGGGAAGCTTATACGGGGTAAAGTGATCCATGGGCCATCCTCTAAAGTTGATAAAGTTGGGATCATCATAGCCATTTTGGCAAATATCTACAATTTTGTTTCAAGTGCAAGCTCTGTGATCGGGCCCAAAGCGAGCAATTTCTTATCTTTAGGCAAAGCGCCGAAGACTTCGATAAATGCGTTTACTGTCGACGGGCTGGTAAATAAAATCTCGTCTATTTGGGAAAGATCAGGAAGCTTCTCAGGGATGCGCGTGATCGTATTGTACAAATCGCAGGCGTGGTAGCGGATCTGCGATTTTTCTAAAAACTGAACGAGCACCGGTCGAGAGAGAGCAGAACGCGGCAAAAACAGGTATGCGTTCTCCAACACTAATCTCTGCAATAAAGAAACGAGTCCCTCTTGCGTTTCCACATCGGAAACAGATTGAGGTACAAGACCATGTGCGGTGAGATAGGAAGCAGTGACAGCGCCGATCGCAATCAAATGACAAGATTTTAAGGTGTCTTTTGAAATGTTTAATGCCTGAAGATGCTCAAAGAAGATACGCACCGCATTTTTGCTGGTAAAAAGGATGTGGGTATAAGCAGGAAGATCGCGATACGCAAGAAGGAGCTCAGGATCTTCTATCGAGCGGGACACCGTTTGAATCAAGGGACAATGGATTACATGGCTCTCATACGACCCACATGAGGGATCGGTTCCTAGATACAGCATTCGTTTCACAATAGACCTCTTGTGTCTAAAGAAGAAAAGAGGGTTGCGCTCGCATGATCATCCAAGCGCGCTACCACTGCTAGCTGCCCTTGATGACGCGCACACTCACCAGGAATAACAATCCGGTTGAGATGAGTGAGTTTTAACCGGATCAAGGCCGCTTCTGCCACGACAACGCCATCGACGTATTTTTCTTCTAAAAGCTCTAAACGCTTTTGGATGGGACCGCGGATGTCAACACACTGCAAATCTGAACGCAGAGCAAGCAAGTTGTGTTCTCGCCGAGCGCTCGATGTGCCAATGCGCGCAGGGGAGGCAAGAGATTCCATCGTATCACCCTCTCGCATCACGAGAACATCAGAAGGATCTAATCCTTGCGTGAGTGCGACAACTCTTAAGCCCAGCCGCAACTCTTCAGGCAAATCTTTCGCCGAATGGATCGAAATTTCAAACTCTCCGTTCAGTTGCCTCTCTTCAATCTCTTGGGTAAAAAAATCGGTTTTCTCAAGTGCACGCAAAGAAGTGGTTTGATCGAGGTCGCCGCGTGTTTCAATCCAGACGGGATCAAAGTTGATCTCGGGATGAAATCTCTGCAGGCTCTCAAGAACCTCTCGTACTTGCGCACGCGACAAGGGGGAGCTGCGACTGCCGACGAGGATTGTCTTAGCTCGGCTTTGTACATTTTTGTACCCCGAATCCTGGATAGGGAGCCCTTCAGGCGTAATTTTAATTCTCAGGATCGGCTTGAATAAGCCTTCCTGAGAATTAAAATTACGCATCAAGGGTTCCCTGCCAGGAGGCTGGGCACAAAAACGTACAAAGTCGAGCTTAGCGGATGAGTTCATGGATCGCTTCCTCGACAAGATCGATGCCTACGCACGCGATCTGCTTTAACAAATCAGAGGAAAGGCCTTTCAAATTGCGCTTTGGCATGACACACTTTTGAAATCCCATGTGGACCGCCTCTTTGATCCGGCTTTCAATACGGGGAACACTGCGCACCTCTCCTCCCAATCCCACTTCGCCAATCACCACCGTTTCTGGATTGATGGGTTTATTGCAAAAGGAAGAGGCGATCGCAAGAAGAACTCCTAAATCGATCGCGGGCTCAAAAATTTTCAATCCACCAGCAATGGAGACAAACACATCGCAGTGATGAAGCTGATAGCCCATCCGCTTTTCTAGCACAGCAAGAAGAAGGGAAAGACGGTTAGAATCGAGGCCTGTCGACTTGCGCGTGGATGTCGAAAATGAGGAGGCGGCGACAAGCGCCTGCACTTCGATGAGAAGGGCTCTTGTTCCTTCAACCGTAGGAAGGATCACAGAGCCTGCGATTTCACGCATCCTCTCTTCTAAAAACAGCATCGAGGGATTGCTCACTTCAGCAAGGCCGTGGGCGACCATTTGGAAGAGTGCGATCTCATCTGTAGGACCAAAGCGGTTTTTCGTCGAGCGGAGCAAACGATAGCCGTGCTGCCGATCTCCTTCGAAATCGAGGACAGTATCGACAATGTGCTCCAAAACCCTTGGGCCAGCAATTTCACCTGATTTCGTTACATGCCCGATTAAAAAAGTCGCAATACCAAGCCCCTTTGCCAAATGCATAAATTCGGTGGCAAGCTCTCTCACCTGGCTCACGGAGCCTGGCGACGAGGGGAGCTCGCTTTTATAGACGATTTGGATCGAGTCGACGATCAAGATGTCCGGCTTGATCTGATCGATCTGCAGCTTAATATTGGAAAACAGCGTTTCGCTTAAAAGATAAAGACGGTCATCTCCCACTTTCAAGCGATGGGCACGCAGTGAGGTCTGCTCAACGGATTCTTCTCCACAGACATAGAGAACAGTCAGCCCCTGCTGAGCAAGATTCTGCGCGAGCTGGAGCATCAGGGTCGATTTTCCAATGCCGGGATCTCCCCCAATTAACATTAATGATCCAGAGACAATGCCGCCGCCGAGGAGTCGATCAAATTCGGGCATCCCTGTAGAGATCCGCCGAAATTCATTCGTGCTGACTTCTTTGACGCGCATCGGTTTAGCCGATGGTTTTCCTGTTGCTTCAAACCGCTTGAGCTTATCCTCAATTTCGACATCTTCGGAAAAGGTGTTCCACTTCTGACAGATTGTACAGCTTCCCGTCCATTTCGCTTGCCTGTGTCCACATTCTAAACAGCTCCAAACCACCTTTTGCTTAGCCATCAGAAATGACCCCCAAACTGCGAAGCGCATCCTGAGCTGCCGCTTGCTCGGCTTCCTTTTTAGAAGCCCCATCACCGATGCCTACCTGTTGCTCATCGATCATCGCAGCCACTTGAAAGACCTTGCTGTGATCGGGTCCTGTTTCTTTCAACACTTTATAGAAGGGGGGCTTTTGATATTTTTTTTGCGAGTAGTCTTGTAATTCTGCTTTCCAGTTGCGCAGTGGGCGGGAAAGATGCGCTTCGATCAGCGGTGTAAAATGGGCAAAGAAAAACAGGGTCACAGCTTCCATCCCCCCATCGAGATAGATCGCACCAATGAGCGCTTCAAAAAGATCTGCCAGGATCGTGTCCCTTCCCCGGCCATCGTTCATCCGCTCCCCTCGTCCCAATAAAACAAACGAAGATACGCCCAAAGTATTCACAAACTGCACGCAGCTTCCCGCCTCGACAATCTGCGAGCGCAAATGGGAGAGATACCCTTCTGGCTCCGTAGGCAGCTGGGCATAGAGATAATCTGAAATGAGAAGCCCTAAGACCGAATCGCCTAAAAACTCCAAACGCTCGTTATGTTGCTCGATGAGATCGCGGTGTTCATTGAAAAACGAGCGATGGACAAAAGCGAGCACGAGGAGCTGCTTATCGCGAAAAGAATAGCCCATCTGCTCTTCAATCTGAGGAACTTGGGCAAGAAGCGCTTCGATCGGGTTCATGGTGGAGGTTCCTTTACATCATAGCAAAAGAATATTCCATTGCCCCTTTTCCTGCACAGGTTTGATAAAATTATTCACGGATTTTTTTGTTGCGAAATAGGGAGTTCACTTGACGAATGCTCGTAGAAATAAATTTTACGATGAGGAAAATCGATAAACACAAGTTTAGATTCGAGAAATTCCATGCCAATAATAGCATCGACCTTGAGCGGAGTTTTAAATTTCGAAAACGTGATCTCGCCAAAATCTTTTTTTCCAATTTTAAACATAGGGAAAGTGCACTCCTTATCGGGATCAAACTCCATGAGATCAGAATTTTGAGGATTTAAGACAGCGTGCTCCCCTAAAGAGATTTGGTTAAAAATCATATGGTCATTTGATCCGCCTTCTGACTCTTTATTAAGCATATTCCAGGTACATCCTGTATCGAGCAGGCAACGCATAGTCCCAGAATCAGTCATTGCTTCAAATTCAATGAGCTCACGATCGAGCAACAAGGGCGTCTCAACGAAAGAATCCACAGGGTACCCCTTTTCCCTGAGGGTATCCAGGCTGTCGCAGAAGGCCAACAGAGAGTTTTGGCAATCGAGAAAGAAGTTAGTCTTTTGGAAGAGTGGCCAGCCTATAGTTGCAAGAGGGCCGGGCAAAGAGTCTTTACTATCAACAAGAGTTGCATCCTTTTTAAACTCCAGATTTGTTTCTGAGGCTGGCACTTTTGAAAAGGCAATTCCATTAATTTTTATTTTCGGAAGTAAATAAACATCCGATTCATATTGTTTGCCACGCATTCCCAAAAAGGATCTTTTATTAAAAAAAGTCTTCCCTTCACATTCTTGAATGACTTCTGATGGCAACGAGGCAAACTGAGTAGAGCCCAAATCAATTTTAGCCGAAGTCACTTTAGCATCAACATCTACAGCGATGTAGGGAATCTCAGAGTGAAAGCCACTAATTTCAACCGGGATAAAAAACGCTCCTTGAAATGCCAGTTGAGAATATTGAGTTTGCTTTACTTGATTTAGCTTTGGAAGCAAAAAATAAAAGAATGCAGAGCTCCCTAAAAGCGCAACAAAGAAAAGCACCCATTTAGTCTTTTTCACTTATCGTTCCTCCTCGCACACTCACACTTCCTTCTCCTGAATTAACATTATACTCTCCCTTACCGGCAACATAGTTGCCTTTACCGTCATGAGCTTCAGCAGTGATATTAACATCAAATGTAGTTCCTCCTGGCCCAAAACCGATCGTGGCTTCTCCTTGAACACTCGCCCCTCCTCCCCCGCTGTCATTTCCGCCCCTGCGGGATACAATCGGTATTAAAACAAGCCTTTGCGCTGTCAATCCACGACTAACCTGGGAATTTGCTAGTTTTACAAAAGTACGCACACCCATGCAGTTTCCTGGCAACGGTATCGGGGTGGCGCATA
>JAGVMG010000053.1 GCA_020053915.1 Parachlamydiales bacterium
CAAGGGACTTCAATGCCGCGTTAAATATTTTGGCCCTCGGATTGGATGGCCTGGGAGAAATCCCTAGAAGCCCTCGTCTTTAGGCGAGGGAGCAGTCACTATTCCGATTTATCGACATGAAAACGCTTAAACGTCTCAGCATTCCAGTGCTGATAGGAGCAGGCCTCACCGCTTTTTGCTCCATAGCGCGGATCTTGTGTGAGTACAGACGTTGAGTGGATTACGGTATCCATGGGAGCATCGCAAAAAAGAGCCATGGTGTAACGCTCAACGTTGCCATAAGCCTTATGCACACGGTGCTCTGTTGCTCGAATCGCATCATTGGAAACGAGCTGTCCGAATTCCCCCACTTGAAATAGCAAGACGTCTGGATCATTGGCGACAACTTTGCGATACACCCCATCCGAGATCGATTTCACAAACAAACCAGCTTCAATCGGCTCTGGGATCGCCTCGCCATTAGAAAAGTAGAAAGCGGGCAATAATGTGGTAAAGAGAGAATGATCAAAGTGAGCGCCGCACCAGAATGGATTGCCTCCAATCGTATTTTCACTTTTTCTGTAGTAGAGCATTCGACCTACTCTTGGCACATCATCTAAACAAATCCCGTTCTGGTAATTTAAAAGCCCAATTGTTTGCATCACCGCAAGACCCATCTGGCGCATCACATCGCCTAAATCTAGGAAGGGGCTTTGAAGATCGAGCTCGTGGGGCCATTTGTTCTGAGGATTTTCTGGAACAAAGGCATAATAAGAGACCTTGAGATCGTCCACAACCCAACTTCCGTCGGGGCGTTGAAATTTCTCTTTTCCCCGTTCATAGCCTAAAAACGCCTCTTCCGATTTTGGAGCATAAGCCTCTTTTGCATCTTCTGGTAGAGCAGAAAATGCCTGCGCGGTTTCGATGAATTTTAAGACCCGCTCTTTATACCCGGGAACACCGCGGACTCCTACTATCCCTTTTTCTAAAAGAGCATTTTGCAAGACCTGCAAAGAGACCGGATCTTCCTGGATAAAGTCCTCATAGGAAATGATATCTAACGCCAAAACTTCGATATCTTCAGCGCAAGCGCTGCTGCAAAGCACTAACCCCAACGCAATCCCCACTTGTCTCCAGTGATTCATAAAAACCCCGCATTTTAAAATTGAAAATAAGAAGCCTAATCAAAGACGTAGGTTTCTGTCAAATTTTCTAGAGGAAAATGTTCAGTTTGAGACATAATTTTCGTTTCAATCTAAAGGATGTAACCTATGGCAACACTTAGCACACAAACATCTCAGTCCACCATTTACGAACAACACGTGCAAACGTTGCCGCAGGTAAACGATGAGGTGATCGTCTTACAGGGATCTTCTCTCAATATCGTCGTCCCTAAAGCGCCTCTTTCTCAAGGTTCTGTCCAGATTATCCCGAGATCTGGAGCCTCTCATTTTCCCCAATGGACCACGCAAAACCATCAAGAAGCGCAGAGTCTCATTCAACGCGTTATAGGAGCCTTTGAAAAACAAGGTGTAACAGATTACATGGTCTACGGGAAAGAATCTCCCGATGCTTCATTTAGCTGGGAAGTTGTCCCCTATACGAAAAGCAACTGGTCTTGTGTCAACATCTTCTGGAGATTTTGGCAGCAGATTCAAGTGCTTTGGAAAATTACATTCGGCGGCGGATCCTACTCGATTGCAGAACGGCAAAGCATTGCAGAAACATTAAGAAAAAACCTCCCTGCCACATCCGCTGCAGCAAGCGTTCCACAGGTTCAAGCGGCAGCTCAAAAATCTGACGTCTTTTGCAACCCCGACATCATCAAAAAACAGTGCGTTTTCGAAGGCAAGCACATCAACGTCTTGTATGACTATGCACCTCTGACCCTTGGAAAAGACCGCCTCCACTTCCTTCTCGTGCCTAAACGCCATTGCTCGAAATTTACAGAACTAACGCCTGCAGAATACATCGAATCCAAAGAGCTCTCCCGCAGACTGCAAAAATACTACCACGCAAAAGGGTTCCACACCGTCTTTCAGTTTGCAAAAACTGGAGAACAAGCTGGTCTCACAGTTCCCCATTGCCATGAGCACCTCGTCTTTACAGACACAAAAACCCAAGAGTGGTTGGGCAAAATACGCGTTCTAGTCCGCATGCTCTTCGGTTCCTTTTCACTGGGTGCGAATGAATTGAAAAACCGTGTCGACGGATTAAAAGTTGAACTCGCGCAGCCATTAAAATCCTAAGCTTGGAAAAACTGACGCACTAACGCAGCTGTTTGTTTGCTAAAGACAAGCATTTTATGACTGCGGTGGATGACTGCATGTTGGTGAGGGGTAGACAGAGTCGTTTCGCTAAGAGCTATCGTTCCATCATTTTGTTCATTGAGCAATGGATTAAAGCCGAAACTTCCCGCAACGACTAAAAGGTCTTGTAACGAATCGGGATAGCGCCCCAAATCCTCAAAAGAGGATTTCGTCATCAACTCACGACCTGAAAAATCTTTGGAAAGCCAGCGCGCCCAAGAAAATTGCCCTACAAATCTGCCCCAATGGCTGCCGCGCAGTGGCGGCGCAATTAAGGCCACCTTTCCTATTTTTGCTTCTTGCGGACATTCAGGGTGATTTAATGCTGCGAGTAAAACTAAGCCTCCCATGGAATGAGTGACAAAGTGGATCGGCTGGTCTGGTTTTTTGTTTGCTAAATCGATTAAACTACTGACCAAATGCGCGCCATGTTCAGAAATCAAACACTCGCGGCTTGGATACTCCCAATTCACGACATCCCACCCATCCCGGCTCAAGCGATTCTCGAGATAGAGCATGTTCCATCCCGCCCCCATAAATCCATGAACACAAACGAGAGTGTCCCCTTTCTCTTTCGAGAACAGAGAGGGCATGAGAAGCGTGAGAAGGACAAGAGCGCGCTTAAACATGGCATCCATGTGCAATAAGACGACCCACTTGATGAACCATTTTAATCGCAAACCCAAGCGGTGTGGCTGTCAGGCACAGGCCTGCTGTAAACAAGGAGCCGCCGACACGACGTAGAGCCCATTCAATACAACCTGCGGGAAGAAGATGAGTTGCGATCCTAAGCTCCTTAATGTTTCCATTGGGGTACCGCTCGACCACTTGCACTCCAGACTTCCAAAGAAGACCGTATTGCGGCGATAATACGCCGAATTCCTCTTCTAGCTTTGGATAGAAAATCAGATCATCTGTTGTGGTAGCTTCCCAAGACTTTTCAGGCAGAGTGGTAAGACAGTGGCCATAGAGAGAGCTGTCTTGATAAACTTGACCAATAGATCCTAGCATAGTTATCCCCCTAAAATTTTAAGAAGCGCCAGCATACCATAAAAATGGATTTTCACAATGAAAAAATAGATTTTTTAACATGGAAAACACAATTTTAAGCATTCAATTTTTAATCCACAAAACAATAAAAAAGAACTAAATTTTGAATAGATTACTTAAACTAATTTAAAACACAAAAACAATACACAACTGTTTTCATTCGTATTATTGAAATATGCATTGTTTCAGTTTTTGTTTAAATGACGTTATTTAGTTGCGCAAGCAATCAATTAATGATACCATATTTAATCGAAGACAAGATTAAGTTAATAAGTAATAGACTAAACAATCTTCAATTTCTAACTATTTAGAATTGATAGACACATAATTGTCTTTATAATTTAACTTATTTAAATACTTTTAAAACGAGGTGTATTATGTCAGGAAACACAATTAGAGATCCAAGCCCATTTACTGCTTATGAAGATCCTTCATTTGCAACACAATTGGATCTAGACGACAGAAACGCCGCTTCGGCCCCTGTTGTTCATGAAGTAAAAGAAGGCCCTCTAGAAAAATTTGGATGTGGAATTAAAAATTGGGTATTTGACAACAGACGCATGATCCTTAAGGTCACAGCTGTTGCATTTACAGGACTTTTATGTGTTGGCGCATTGTTAACCCTTAATGCGGTGACTGCAGGTCTCATGACAATGCTTATCGTGGGCGTAGCAGGAACTGTCGCCACACGCGTTGCTTTGACCTCTATGAGAAAATGCAGCCCTCAGGAAGAAAATGCAGCAAAAACTCCGACTGACCCAAATCAAGGAATTCTTGAAAAAGGGCTCACTGGAGTTAAAAATTTGATTTGGGATAACAGACGGACCGTTCTCAAGACAGGTGCTGTTGTATTCACAGCATTACTGTGCTTAAGTGCAGTATTGTCTGTTTCCTCGGTTGCGGTCCCACTTATGGCCCTACTCCTAGTTGGTGTTGCTGGAACAGGCGCTTCACGCGTTGCTTTGACAGCAATGAGAACATGTGATCCTCAGCCACAAGAAGAAGTTCAGACAGCGTAAAAAATTGCTTTTACTTACGTTGCGCGCGAGATGGGCCCACCCCTTCTCGCTTTTTTTTATATAAGGCAGGCTCCTCCATCACATGAAATGACCTGTCCAGTCATGTATTCACATGCAATCAAAAATTTTATAACCTGAGCAATGTCCTCCGGCTGACCAACCCGTCCTGCTGGAAGGGTTTCGCTTATCTTTTGAAAAAAAGACTTCTTTTCTTCTTCGGAAACTCCGCTCCAAATAGGCGTGGCAATCGTTCCGGGCGCAATCGCGTTAACGCGAAGAGGGGCGAGCTCTAGGGCAAGCGTGCGTGTTAACCCTTCAATAGCGGCGTTAATCGCCGAGGCGACGGCCATATTCAAAAAGGGTTTTTGTCCTGCGATCCCTGAAAAAAAGGTGATCGACCCGTTCTCTCGCATCTTAGGAGCTGCGTATTTGGCAACAGTGTACTGTCCCCAGAACTTACTATCAAAAAATTGCCTTGCCTCTTTCAAAGAAAGCTCAAGAAACGGCCCCATGACAAAGTCTGCAGCGGAGATGATAAGGTGGTCAAAAACTGGATGAGAATCAAAAAAAGCTTGGGTCTCTGCCTCTTGAGTGACATCAAGCACATAACTCTCGGCCTTCCCAATCACTTTAACAGCTTGTGCTAATTTTTCTTTGGATCGACTTGCGATGGTGATCTCATATCCCTCTTTTCGCATCAGAGTTGCAATCGCAAGTCCCATTCCCGAACTGCCGCCTACCACTACAATTTTCTTCATCCTTTTTCTCTCCTAAAATTACCCGTTTTTGTGGCATTCTATTTCTTTTCTTAACATGCAACATTAGCCAATTTAAAAAAATGCCCTCAATTGACCTGACTATCGACCGCCTCGGAATTCATGGAGAAGGAGTGGCGCGCCATCACGGTCTCACCATTTTTGTGGAAGGAGCTCTCCCGCAAGAGCGCGTACGGGCAAAAGTCGTCGAAAACAAGAAAACGTTTGCACGCGCAAAGCTCTTGGAAAACCTACTTCCCTCACCGGATCGGATCCAGCCTGCCTGCTCTTATTTTGGAGAATGCGGCGGCTGTCAACTCATGCATTTGACCTATTCCAAACAATTAGAAGCCAAGCAAACGCGCGTAAAAGATGCTCTCCAGCGGATCGGAAAAATCGAAGCGGAGGTAAGCCCTTGTATTCCTTCGAACGAACCTTTTTCCTACCGAAATAAGATCCAATTGTCTGTCGATGCAGATCACCGCTTAGGTCTTTACGCACGCACAACACACGATCTTGTACCGATCTCAAAGTGCGCAATCCACTGCCCTCTGGGAGAAAAGGTACTCACCACGCTCCAAAAATTATCGCTTCCCACCGCTCTTAAACACGTTCTCATTAAAACAGCTGTTAAGACGGGACAAGTTCTTGTGATTCTTGTCACCAAAACACCGGAACACCCAACCGTCTTTGCCAAGGAGCTTCTCGAAAAGGTTAAAGAGATTAAAGGGGTCGTTCAAAATGTCAACCCTTCGAATGAAACCATCTTAGGCACAGAATTTCACACCCTAGCAGGGCAAGGTTGGATCGAAGAGGAGCTCTCTGGATTGATGTTTAAAGTTTCTCCCGCTTCCTTTTTTCAAGTGAACCCGAGCCAAGCAGAAGCTCTTTATGCAAAAGTTGGTGAGTTCGCCGAGCTCAGAGGAACAGAAACGGTCCTCGACGCCTACTCTGGCGTCGGCACCCTCTCATTGATTTTGGCAAACAGTGCTAAAGCAGTGATAGGAATCGAATCCAATGACGCTGCTGTTAATGATGCCAAAGAAAATGCTGAAAAAAATCAGATCTGTAATGCGCACTTTCTTTCCGGCAGAGCCGAAGAAAAAATCGCAGAGCTTGAAGAGATCGATGTCGCCATCCTCAATCCTCCCCGGATTGGTTGTGAACGCTCATTACTCGAAGCCATCGCTGAAAAAAAGCCTCAGAAAATCCTGTATGTTTCCTGCGATCCTGCAACACTCGCTAGAGATTTGAACATCCTTATCCAAAAAGGATATCGCCTAACTGCAGTGCAGCCCTTTGATATGTTCCCGCAAACCATGCATGTTGAAACCGTTGCGCTACTCACCTTTTTACCATGAAGACAACATTCGAAGCACAAGCTCAAGGCTGCGCTGTCACTGTGGTTGAAAAACGGGAGATCTATTCCCGCCCTCAGTGGCTTTTTCCTACCGATGCTTCTCTTAAGTTATTAAAAAAATGGAACGTCGATTGTCCTGCATTTGTCCAGATCAACCACCTCGAAGAGCAAACGAATTGATTGCTTTTAAACCCCGATCCTCCAAAAATCGAATCCAATCTCAACGATTAAGTTCATGGAATCGAGGTTCACATGTCTTCTTCTACCCCCCCTATTTCGTCGCCCATAATTGTCATTCCAACTTCAACGACTTCCGCGGTCATCATTACTGAAGAGGGTTCATCATCATTTCGAGACCCCTCGCCCGATGACACAGCTCAAACTAAACCTCCGGGAGCCTCTCCATCTCCCGTACCTCTGCTGTCTTTTAGCGAGTCTGTTCTCACAAATGGCCATATCTATTCTGCTTCTCCCAGTAGTTCCAGCTCAGACCGCGCACAAGTATCTCCTTCTTCAGATCCTACGGTCACACCCAAGGAACCATCTTACAGAAAATTATTAAGAATGGTCTCCACAACCTTCGATTCTACTCCCCGGGTAGAAACAGCAAGGTGCCAACGCTCCATCTCTTCCAATGACCACTCCAGTGGCCGCACGCGTCAATTTTTTTCCAAGGTGTGCAAAACACTCACGCCCCGACTCTATCCCAAAGCGGAAACAAGCCGCTCGCCTAAATCTGATGAGGAAATGGCAGAGTCCTCTTCGACGCATTCTCATCGAAAAAAACGAAACGGCTTGAGAAGAAAGCATAGACATCGCAAAACAATTATTCCCCTTAGCGCCCCTCCGCACGGATTATCCTTAAGCGATCCCACCTCGAGCAGTTCTTCCTATCAACTCTCTAGCGCAGAAATCTATGGACGCTTGATTAGAGAGTTCAGCTCTTTAAGAAAATTTTTAACCGGCTCAGTTCCTGAGCCCGTTGAAGAAATGGCTGAATTAGCTTTTGCGCTTTTGACGCGCTATCGCGGAAATGAAATGACTGTGATCCGCTTTATTTTTGATGCAGTGAAAGAAATGCCACAAAAACACCAAGAAAGGCTCGATCATTTATTATATCTGATTCACAGCCATTTAGAAAAGGACCCCATTTTTTCTTTTTCTTTATCGCAACCCAATGAGCCTTCTGATCCGACGTCTTTTTTTTTTCTCACGCGCTACATTACAAAGGAACTCAACGATGCCATTGTGAATCCTTCTCGCTTTCCAGGAGAGGTTGCACAGTGCATTTTTACTCTTCTTAATAACTATAGAGAACAAAGTTGCACGATTGCCCGTTTTATTAGTTATTCCGCTCGAAAATTACCTGAAACAGATCAAGAACGCCTTAACGATATATTATTCCATCTGTTTATCAACCCCGATGAAGTGCCCTTTTTCGCTCTTCTCTGGAAGTGCATCGCTATCAATCATGATCAGACAGCTTATTCTTTTATCCATAAAATGCTTAACAGCTCTGCTGATCCATCGTATCTATCTGACCTGATTGCACGGCATACGGAATTTGAATTAACCCACCAAACTCTGCAAACGTTGTTTCGAGAAGACAACTTTTCTTCTTTGCTTTGCAAACATTACGGCCTACATACCGAGCAAGAGAAACTTCATGGATTTCATCAATCGATACTTTCCAGTTTAGAGGCTCTTTCACCCGAAAAGATCTCCCAGCTCTGCTTTGAGATGAGATACCTTCGTCAGAACTCATCCACAAGCTCTCAACTCACTGAATCGGAAAACCAGGAAATGCTGGAATCCCTAGCAGCCGCGAACACGATTCATTTCTTAGCCTTTGCTTCTAAAATCATCGAAGATTTCTATGAGATCTCATTGTCCGATTCTTTTCGCCATGTCTTAACGATAAGACGCTCTCAGATTGAAGGATTTATCCATCATCAACTCACTCCACCTATTTCAAGCTCATCCGCTCCGTCATCGGATCTCTCCAATCTCTCTAGGATTTACATCGGAGAAATCATTGCCCTGCGCATCTTCGGTGCAAAACTTTTTAAACTTGCCCGCAATGAGAGAGAAAAAACCATTTTCCTGAGTGTATCTAAACTCTTTCAACAACTCTCAAATGAAACAGAGCTTGGTGAACAACACCCTAGTTACGTTCGGAGTGGATTTAATCACTTTTGCCTAGAGTTCCGTGCGCGCCATCGGAAATATATCGATAACTGTTCTAAAAATGTGATTGAGCCTATTGCATAAAAAACAAAAACAATCCATACACCATTAAAAGACCTAAAGTCTTATTCTGGAGTTCCGATGAATTTCAAACTCATTGGCAGCTTATTGCTCTTAGCGGTAGGTACCTATTTAGTTCTACATGGCTTGACCTTAAGCCCCCCTGTCGAGACCTCGAAAGATATCTGGCAAAAAACATCCAATTTTTTTAGCAACAATCCGATGTGGAACCCCTTAATTGAATTTTTTGGCGGATCCCCAATTGTCGAAGAACCCCCTGAGCGAGATTCCTCTTCCATTGTGAATATCTCTGTAGGTAGCGCTCTTATTCTTGCAGGAATTGCTCTTGCGCTCTTTTGTTGTAAGAAAAAATTTAAAAAATGATATGCAAACAGCACTCCTCTCTCTAATTTTACTTACAGGTGAATGCTCTAATGAGGTTCCACAAGAGAATCTCGATGTCAAAATCCGCAGCGTTGCGCATCAAGTTTCAGAAAGAGCCATAAATTATGGAGCGGGAATTGTCTTAGGTTCTGCATCAATCATCGCTCGCATCGGATGGGGCATAAGCCTCTTAACCCCCTGGGCATCCACCGTCGGAAATGAGTGCCTCCTCGTCAGCCACGTCTGCGGGACCTTCGCACGCCATCTGTTTACCCAATCCTTTGCCCGTTATGACTCCCCGATTCCCATCTCCCATCTCTCATGGCATGCTAACCGCGATCACCTTTCTCAAATCCCTGCAAACTCTCCTGAAGACAAACAACTCCTCCACTTTCTCGAGAAACGCTGGCTTGCGAAATCAACCGGTTTCTATTCAATCTTGGTCGACAGAGTCTGTCCCTGCTTTGGACTTTCAATTCAAGTTCATCCCGAGACGACCAACTCTTATGCCAGAGATCCTTGGAACAAATTTTCTCAAACTTACACAAATAGGGTAGAAGACTGGAAACGCTCCCTTCCTCAACCTCAACATTTTCCTCTTATTTTGACACGTCCCGCCTCTTTGAATGAGTACCTTCCGTCATTGATCGAAGTGCCCTCCCAAGAGACGATCGAAGCCACCCTTGAACATGCGGTTTTAAAAGCAAAAGAGGATAATGTTATTGTCGATGTGTCGCATCTTTTCTCCGATGATTCCATAGAATGGCATGAAACCTGGAAATCCTATCAAACGCAGTTACTGCAGGCGTGCAATAAATTCCACATTAATCCAGCTCAAGTGCTTTGCATCCAAAGTTCCCAACAAGAAGCGCTTGGAGGTATTCGCCTGCTTCCCTTTTCTCAGCTCTCTCAAAAAGAGATCGATGAGCAACATCAGTTTCTATTACATTGGATCTCCAAATTTGGCCTCTCTGCAAATCGCGTCGAACTAGACCGCTGGAGCACACCTCTTGCCACACAATCTGACCAAAGCCCAATTGTGTCGATACCCTTATCTTCTAAAGAAGAGTTTTTGAATGTCTTAAACACCTTTGATCGCACCTGGGAATCAAAATATCCGGAAAAGACGTTGATGGTAAAAGGAACACTTAGCGTCTTAAAGGGACTCTTAGCAAAGCTTTCCGATGTTGCTTGGAATGAGCGCCTCCAAAATCCTACCCGATCAGCAGTGATTCACCTTTCATTTTCTAAAATCGAAGAAATCCTTCAGCAATTAAAGGAATCGGAAGATGACTCTTCCTTTTATTACACCACATCTCAACTCGAACAGATCCACGCCCATCTCACCGCCGTTCTCGAAATCTTTTCTCCTTTTACGTTCCAAGATTTCTCAAACATCTATCAAACTGCGTTGAAATCGATTCCTAAAGATCTCTACTCCTTAACCTCTTACGGAATCCATTCTTCAGGGATGACTAGTTTGGCAGGGATTTTTAAAACGGTTGAAAAATCGGTGGGAAAACCTCCACGCATTCTTTACGGAGATAACACATACTTTGAAAACATCAATACTGCGCAAAAAATATCCGACGCGTCTCCTTTAAGGGAAGCCACCGCAGCAGATTACGAGAACGTCGATCTGATCTTAGCCCAATACAACCCCATTTTAAGAAGAATCGATTTTGAAGTGACCGAATACAAGGTGGAAGAGATCGAAGAAACAGTGCATCAGATCTTCAGGACACGCTCTAATAAGCCGTTAACGCTTGCCGTAGACTGCACATTGGACTACATCGATTCGACGCGCGTGAGAGATTTGCTCTCTGAATTTCAGGATGAAATTGAACAAGGCAAGCTGAATGTGATCGCCTACCGAAGCGGTCTTAAATTCGATCTCTTTGGAATGGACAACTATTGCGGAGCCCCGCTTTATATGATCCACAGTCCAGATTCCCACTGGGATGCATTTGACTCTCTGATTACAGATCCTTTGTTGCAAACGGATCGTTTAAGTTTGAATTGGTTTTGTCTTGCCTATCAAAATGCCGCTGAAGAGTTAGATCTGTACCGAAAACAGGTCTTTGACAACACACGCGCACTCCTAGATAGAGTCCCTAAACGCCTTTTTTCGATGGAGCAAAAGATCAACTATCGCATTGTTCCGATCGCTGAGGATGCGGAAGCGGCATTTATCGACATCAAAATTTTTGGCCCTCTACATGAGATTAAAGGAAGTTTGATTGGAGGATTTCTTACATTGAAATGCATGGAGAAAAGCCATCCCCTCTTTTACCGACCCAGCTTAGGGTTTTACCATCCCAATTTAAGCATCCTCTTTAGCGAAAAATGCACGACAATCCGCCTCACACTCGGCCTTGATCCCACACAAGTCGACGTCCTCGTCGATTGTTTCAATACCGTTGACTCGCTCAATGGCGAGCCTGCAAAGCTCCCGTTCTTACACCATATGCTCATGCACAAATAGGGATTGAATTAAGTAATTTCTAGATTTTCACCAAACAAAAATTGACATCTTCTCTAAAGCATCCCTTTTGTTATTCTCGTTGAGAAATACAAAAAAGATCAGGTCAACTTATGTCCACATCACATCTATCTGCATTGTCAACATCTCCCCTGCGCCCCTCCATTGAACCCATTTTGGACGAAGCCCCCATTACTAGAGATACTCTGCTTCCAGCGGCAAATGGCCTCATGACAACAGAGCTAATCGCCATTGTATTCCCAAGTCTTGACATTCTCCAAGCTGCAGTCACCCTGCCAACACATATCGATTGTCATGTTGCTGATAAAGTTGTAGAGAAATTAGCACCTTTCATCGGAAAGCACCTTTATCCAAGCCAAATCGCTCACCATATCTTCGAGCTTGCATTTGTAGATGCCGCGCTAAGCCCCAAACAGAGAACGGATAATATTGGGTATGTCTTTAGTAATTTAGGCAGTGGCAACGCCTACGTCATCGAAAAGCTATTCGCCTTTTATTACGGATACTCCTTTGAATACTTTGCGTCCAAAAAAGAGTAAGAAAAGGCAGCTCAATTCGGTGCCAACTGAGGGAGGGCAGTGGGCGCCGGAGAATGGTAGAACAGAGCATAAAAGATGGAAATCAAGAAAAGGATCACAAAAATGACAAAGAGTCCTTTTGCAATTTGAGTTGCGACACCAGCAACTCCGTAAAAACCCAAAAGTCCAGAAACAATTGCAATAATTAAAAAAATGACGACCCAAGTAAGCATAAAAACACCTCTTTTTCTTCACATCTAATTAGTTTTAAATTTTAAATCTATATTAAATGAGAAATTCCGAAAGTGACGATGCTGTCAACAACGTTATTCGCCTTTTGTCCAGGTAATGTCTCCCTCTGCCCACTCAATGATCTCGTCTTTGTCATTTAAGATCAAAGTCGTTGGACGCACAGGATCTTGTTTGTGTTGCAGATCCGACCAGTAAACCACCTGTCCGTCTTCAATCCAGGCGATGGGGAAGTCGTTTTCATCCAATACCGCAGTAATCTCATCCGCTATCTCAACCGGCCGTGGCGCTTGTATGTGCACCTCGTCCTGTAGCTTGGTGAGATGCGATTGCAGTTTGACGCTGCGCGCAAGGGCCATCCCCATCTGTCCGGCAGCTTCTAGCCAATGGCCTGCATTCCATTCTTTTCGTCCTTCGTACAGACAGAGCGTGATTTGCGCTGCGAGCGATGCAATTGTGAGCTTGATGCCTCCATCAAGCAGGAAGGCCAAATAAAGAGCATTGTTAACGATTTTAGCACAGCTTTCGAACGCCTTTTCGTAGTCTTGGGCTTGGATGTGCTTGCTTAAGTGAACAATCTCAATGAGAAGATCGTTTGCTGTTGTCAGTACCATGCCGAGAGGATGAGCAATCAGTGTTCCTGCTACGCTGGCGGTGGAAATGAGAGTTTGAAGGAGATAATATCCCCCGTCATTGAGGTTGTTGTTTTTGATGCATTCGAACACGTTTGTGACGTTATTGTAAGCGCGCAATCCTCCCATTCCCAATGCAATTGGAAATTGAAGAGGTTGAGATAAGCTCAGGAATGGGAGCGCGACAAGCGCAACCCGTTTTGCCTGATCTGTAGAACTTTGATCGTAAGTGGGTTTACCCACGTCATTTTCATAGTCACGATGAAAATAGAGATCTCTTTCATGCGGCTCTAAATAACGCTCTATTTTCATTTAAATCTCCAGATAATTTTTGCTCTAAAACAATAAGTATTTTCACGATTTAATTCAATACTTAAAGCTCAAAACAACAACTCCGCAATAACCAAACACCCTTTTCAAAATTCACATACCACTTACAATTGAACTCTCTCTATAAAAAAAATTGTCAAAAAACCTCCAAAACCATAGATTCTTATTTTTAAAGAAAAAACCCATCCAAATAAAATTTTCATTGGATAGGTGCAAAAACCAGAGGTTTGAGATGCCCTCATTCTTATTCAGAGCCATTGCTGGATCACTCATCTGTTTTACCTCCTTGGCTTTGGCAGCGGATCCATCGACATGTCCAAGTGAAGAAAAGCACATGCGCGCATCGGTACGACATATTGAAGGCGGCGGGATAGGATACAACCAAGGTTACACCACACTGGAAACCTTTTTAGCCCCCGATCCAAGTGAATGGGGTGTCATGCCATTTTTAGATGCAAGAGGCCATGTCTTCGATAATGGTAAGTGGGCCGCCAATGCAGGCGTTGGAATCAGAGGAGTTTTAGGGTGCAGAGCCTATGGTCTGAACGCCTATTACGACTATCGAAATACGAAAAAGCTCCATTACAACCAAATCGGCATTGGATTAGAAACACTCGGAACATTCTGGGACATCCGGATCAACGGTTATCTCCCTGTCGGGAAAAAGATCACATCTCCGTCTGATACAAAATTCGATCGCTTTTCCGGACATCAGATGATCCTTTCCCGCAAATACCAGTTTGCCATGAAAGGAGCGGATGCAGAAGTAGGCTTTCACTTTGGTAAATCTCGACATTTTGATTTCTATGCGGCAGCTGGACCCTATTATTACATCGGGGAAGTGGGTGGAAATGCCTGGGGCGGTAAAGGGCGCGTTAGCGGCATGTTCAAAGAATACATCACGCTAGAAATCAGCAATTCTTACGACTCTCGATTTCATAACAATTTTCAAGGGCAGCTGACCTTTTCTTATCCTTTTGGTGGAAAATCGCATGTAAAGAAAAAAGGATGCCAAAGCTCCTGCAAGCTCGCTAGTGCACTTACATCGAGAATGGTCCAACCCATAGGTAGGCAAGAGATCATTGTGGTGGGAAGCCACAGAAAGCACTCACCTGCGCTAGATCCAGTCACAGGAGAACCTCTCTACTTTGTTTTTGTTGATAATACGAGTCATTCCTCTGGGACTGTTGAAAGCCCTTACCCCACCTTTGCTCTCGCTCAAGCCAACTCGAAACCCGGCGACATCATCTACGTCTATCCCGGCGATGGCACGACGACAGGAATGGACTCGGGTATTATCCTGCAAGCCAGTCAAAATCTATGGGGCTCAGGCGTTAGCCATTCGATCCAAACTTCTGCAGGAACCGTCTCAATCCCAGCGCAAAGCAACTCCTCTCCCATGATTACGAATACCAATATCGATACAGAAGGCAATGCCATTACCTTGGCAAGCAATAACGCCATCAGCGGGTTTACCATCACATCATCGATGAATGATGCGATCTACGGGAATGATCCTCAAAACTTGGAGGTCTCTTTTTGCACGTTCGAGAACACCACTACTTATGCAATTGAGGCTTCCTTTTCTGGCGATGCCTCCATATCTCTTACGAACAATCAGTTTTTGAACAATGTCAACGGAGTCTTTTTGACTCTTAATGGGACATCTACCGTTGCCTGTTCGGATAATACATTTAAAGGTCAAACTTCTGTCTCTAGCGTTCCTTTGGAGATAGCGGCCATTAGCAATGCCTTTAGTGTCAACATCCAGAATAACGCCTTTAGTGACAATACGACCGGCAGCATCCGATTTAGCTTGGATAACGTCGCCGATGCCGCGATCACCCTGCTCAACAATACGATGATCAATAATGGAACGGGATCTCAGTCAAGCTTGGGATCGAGCTTTGTTCTCATTCCGAATGGGACTACCGATCATTGCTCAATCGTATTAAATGACAACACGTTCTCCGGCAACACATCGAATTCTCTTTACGTTCATACTTCAGGTGCATTTACAGCTCTCGATGTTATAGCATCTACAAACACAATGTCCAGTAATGGGGGCTCCGCCATCGTTCTTGCCACTCCAGTCGATAGCTTGACACTGCTTGCAACAAACAACACAATCACGGAATGCAATGATAATGGAATCGCTGTAATCGCCTCGATGCTTACTTCCACTGGCAACATAACAATTACCAATAACACCATTACAGATATTGGAAATGCATCCAATGGAATTGCTATCAACCAAGACTTTTCAACTCTGAATCTAACGATCTTGAATAACAACATTAACGGATGCGAAGGGACTGGAATCATCAGCTATGCCTCTACCGGCATCGATTCTCTAACATTGAGTCTTTCAGAAAATACAATCAGCAATTGCCAAAACTTATCATCCAACGCAGCAGCTGGCCTGGATATCGAGCAATTCACCAACTTATCTGGCACATTCTTAAACAACACCCTATCCAATAATATAGCCACTGGCGTGTTCATTGGCTCTGCAGCAACCTCTCCCTCTGTTTGCTTAGAAGTGATCGGCAACAGCACGGATACAGGTTACTTCTTCTCAAGTGGAACAGGCGTGTTTAATTTGACGCCTTGCGATGTGGACACAGTCAACACGGGAACAATCACAACCATAGGCACGATTACCCTTGTCGAATCCTGCCCAGGAGCTGTCCCTTGTCCTCCTTAAGACTAAACAGCTTAAAACTTAGGTCACTTTGAACTCAGTACAAAGTAGAATAAAGATTTGCAAAAAAATCCTTCTATTTGTTAAAATCATGATCATGAAAAAGATAATCTTTCATTCTTCTCTCCTTATGACTCCTATGTGTATGCGTGGCATGTCTATGCCCATGCGTGGCGCTTAGGAGAATTTCCGTTTTATCCATCTCCTAAGCGCTAATTTTTAATAAAAATTAACACGTACCCAACGCATTTCAAAATTTGACTTTCGGCAAAGCTGGCGCTTCAGATTTGCGGCCGATGAAGCAGACCATGTGCACGCACATGGTCGATGGAGCCGACCGCAAAGATGAAGATGCCAGCGCAACCGAAACCCAAATTTTGAAATGCGTTGGGTACAAAAGGAGATCCGTGTACATGTCCAAAAAAATTAAAGTTATTGACGTTTCTAAAACGTACCCCTCTGCTGGTAAAATCATCCGCGCGCTCGACCATGTCTCGCTGTCAATCGATCCAAAGGATATTTTCGGCATCATCGGACTCAGCGGAGCTGGTAAGTCCACGCTGATCCGCTGTTTGGCGAGCCTTGCTTTTCCAAGTTCTGGCAGCATTCTTTTTGATGGGAATGATCTCTGTCTGATGAACAAAAAACAGCTGAGAAAGTTCCGTTTAAACATCGGAATGATTTTTCAGCATTTTAACCTGCTCAGTTCTCGAACCGTTGCTGAAAATATCGCCTATCCGCTTGAAATTGCGGGCGTATTTGGGAAAAAACAGGAAGAACGTGTCGATGAACTTCTAGAGCTAGTTGGCCTTAGCCACAAAAAACATGCTTATCCCGCTCTTTTAAGCGGAGGGGAAAAACAACGGGTCGGCATTGCACGGGCTCTCTCTTGCCATCCCGACGTGCTCCTCTGCGATGAAGCCACCTCAGCGCTTGATCCCAAAACCACACAGGAAATCCTAACTCTATTAAAGAGCATCAATGAACAATTGGGCGTGACCATTGTTCTGATCACTCATGAAATGGAGGTTGTCAAACAGATCTGTAATAAAGTTGCCGTCATCGAAGCGGGAAAAATTGTCGAGGAAGGGTTGGTCTCGGATGTTTTTTTCCATCCAAAGCATACGACGACAAAGCAGTTTTTACGAAATACATCTCATGAGATCCCTCTCGAATTTTTGAGAGAACCTTCTCCGAATCGAAAACTGCTTCGATTGCGGTTTAAAGGAGACGTCCTTAGTGAACCTGTGATTTCTGAGATCATTAGAAAATACAATGTGGACGCCAACATCCTGCTGGGATGGATCGATCGATTGCAGGCCTTATCCATCGGGAACCTGATCGTCGAATTGACGGGATCACCGGAAGAGCTCTCTTGCGCTCTAAACCATTTCGCTGAAAAAACAGTTAATTATGAGGTCATCGAACATGGATGCTGAAAATTTTCAACTCGCCTTAAATTTACTGCCCCTCCAGTTGTGGAACACCCTTTACATGGTTGTTGTTTCTTTATTTTTTGCCGTGCTCATCGGGCTGCCCATCGGTGTTATTTTAACAATCACAAGCAAAGGACATATTAAAGAGCATCCGAAAATTTATAAGATTTTGGAAACCATCGTCAATATTGGGAGATCTTTTCCTTTTGCGATCCTCATGGTTACCCTTATCCCTTTGACGCGATGGCTCATTGGGACAAGTTTGGGAACCACAGCATCGATCGTTCCTCTTACGATTGCAGCAGCGCCCTTTGTCGCTAGGCTGATTGAAACAAGCCTAAATGAGGTCGAGAAGCCTATTCTCGAAGCCGCAATTGTCATGGGATCAAATACTTGGCAAATCGTCACAAAAGTATTGCTTGTAGAAGCCTTGCCCTCGATCCTATCGGCAATTACCTTGACGGCCGTTAGCCTGATCGGATATAGCGCGATGGCAGGCCTTGTCGGCGGAGGCGGTTTGGGACAAGTTGCGATTCAATATGGCTACAACCGTTTTAACACCTTTATTATGTTTACAACAGTCAGTTTACTCATTCTGCTCGTCCAAGGCGTGCAATGGCTAGGCGGATACATCACTCAATCAATTCTCAAGAAACGAGGAAAAACACATGATTAGAAACATCTTATCGATCCTTTGCGGAGTTTTTTTATTAACTAGCTGCTCTTCAAAATCAAAAGACGGCCTCAAAGTGGCAGCGTCCGCAGTTCCCCATGCTCAAATGCTGGAGTTTGTCAAACCTGACCTCAAAGCTCAAGGGATCGACTTAATCATTGTCGTGACAGATGATTATAATATGCCCAACCGCGCGCTCGCCGACAAGGAAGTGGATGCTAACTTTTTCCAGCATATTCCCTACATGAATGAGCAAATAAAGCAGTTTCATTATCCCATCGTCTCCATTGCAAAAATCGAAATTGAACCGATGGGGATCTATTCCAAAAAGATCCGCTCCCTATCGGATCTCAAACAAAATGCAACCATCGCTATTCCCAACGATCCCACAAATGAAGCCAGAGCTTTATTGCTCCTTCAAGCAAATGGAGTGATTCAACTCGATAATTCTAACAACACCCAACTGACAACCGTTAACATAAAAAATAACCCGAAGCAGATTAAATTCATTGAAGTCGATTCTGCAATGCTACCGCGCTCTTTACAAGATGTCGATGCAGCAGCAATCAATACGAACTACGCCCTAGAAGCCGACTTATCCCCGACAAAGGATGCTCTTGCAATGGAAAGTAAAGACTCTCCTTATGCGAATGTCCTAACTGTGAGAGAAGGAGATGAAAATCGCCCCGATATCCAGGCATTAAAAACAGCGTTGACCTCTCAAAAAATGAAGGAATTTATCAACCAAAAATACAAAGGGGCTGTCGTCCCAGCATTTTAATATGTTTGAACAAAGAAACTACTCAGGGACATCAGAGCAAAATTATGCGCTCCTACTCGAGCAGCTTGAAGCTCTTCTCCAAGGAGACAACAACCAGATCACCAATCTGGCCAATGCGGCTGCACTCCTGAATCAGTTCTTGCCTGAAATCAATTGGGTGGGTTTTTATCTTTATCATGAAGGGGACCTTCTCTTAGGTCCCTTTCAAGGGTTACCTGCCTGCACAAGAATCCCGCTTGGGAAAGGCGTCTGTGGAGCTGCTGCTCTCGCGAAACAAACCTTGTACGTCGAGGATGTCAGTCAATATCCGGGGCACATCGCTTGCGATGCCGCGACAAAGTCAGAGCTCGTTATCCCGCTGCTCAAACACAATGCATTAGTGGGTGTACTTGACATCGACAGCCCGATCATCCAAAGATTCGATGTGTTCGAAATCGAGCAGCTAGAAAAATTCGCAAGGCAATTATACCCTGACAACTAAGCTTGGTTCACAATGCTATTTCGAGATTTGACATAGACGGCTGTGAGCAACAAGCTGATCCCGATCGCTGCGCAGCTAAGCGCTGTGAATCCAAAAAATCCCGTGTCGGTGACCAGTGTTGTGTTAGTCATTTCCTTTGCAAGCATCCCGCTAAATAAAGAATTAGAACGAGCTGACTTTTTTCAACCCGGACTGGACACCCACGCCTTAAACTGTCCCAAAGTGTCAGGATGATTTATGACGCCAAGATGCTCCGCATTCACAAAACGATGTGGTTGGTCCTTCCGCACAATCGACGCTTCAGGGTCGATACACCAATCCTGATTTGCCGCGATTTGATAAAAAGGAACCCGAAGGGACGAAGTGTTCACTTTTTGCCAAATGGCATTCACAGTGGGCTTTAAAGTCTCCCTGCAAGGCCGCGTCGACGGCTCAACAACTTTAAATCGCCCTGCAAGAGCGATCACACCGTTTACTTTCTGATTATTTGCTACGTAAGCCTCGCTCGCAGCCTCGATCGCCCCGCGCGAATGACCGGCTAAAAGCAAACTAGACACACTGCCGCCCCTTTTGCCAATCATTTCGCTCACCTTTTCGATGCTTTGGTGGAGTAAAGAGCGATGATCCTGAGGATTGTTATCATCATAAGGTAAATGAACACTGAACACAGCACGTCCTTCAGCCTCTGCAATATCTGCCAAATGCAGGAGCGTCAAAGGGTGCGCGTGATCCCCATGCAGAAGTAAAAGAGCAGGAACGGGCCCGTTTCTAGCTGGGATACCGTGAGTGAATAAGTGAGCCGTCTTACCTGCTGCGCTCTGAAGAGTGCACGAGCTGATCGACCCTGTCCACAGGGTGCGATACAGCCATGAATATGCATTTGGAAGGACACATGTGACATTAGCGGGAAGAAGATCGGTAAAAAAAATCTGCGCTTTTTCGTATAGCCCGTAAAACAGCGCCCCTGCAGCCTGCTGCACGCCCCATCTTGCAGCAGAATCCCCCGTTTGCCCAACCCCGTAAAAGCTCATTTTCTCCTCTCTTTGAAGAACGCGGCTTTACATGTTAGGGAAAGGTCTGTTTTTAATCACCTGAGAATCTCTATTGATCCTGGCTCGAAGCAAAGCCTCTCGCAACTCTTCAAGCTCAGATTCCTTCCTCGAAAAGATTTGAAAATTTTGATATAAGCTTTTTTAGATCTCGTGACTTTTTTATTTTAGATAGGTATGCTTAACAAGCCTTACTAAGGACAAATGAATGGACACAGAAATTATTGAATTGCAGCTAAAAGTTAAAGATCTCACAAAGTTGAATGCTGAGTTAATGGCAAACAAACAAGAGTATGCTTCGGCTAAACAAAGTTTGAATAGAATTAGCACGCGACTACGTAAATTGTGCAAACGTTTAACGCCCACAACTGAAGTCGTTTTCGAAATGCAAAAAATTGCTGATGAAATTCGTGAGCATGTAAAAAAAGTCTAATTAAATATTCTAAATTTCAAGTGTAGATGACACAGCTAAAAACAGAATTACATCCTAGAAACAGGCATAGAGCACCCTATGATTTTAAGCAGCTCATAAAAAGCTGCCCTGAGTTAACTAAATTCGTAGCAAAAAATAGCTATGGAAATGAATCGATTGATTTTACCAATCCCATTGCTGTTAAAACTCTAAACAAAGCTATTCTTAAAGAATTTTACAACATTGCATGGGATATACCCGAACATTTTCTTTGCCCTCCCATTCCCGGTCGAGCAGATTATATCCATTATATTGCAGACTTACTCGCCGTTACCAACAAAGGAATCATCCCTAAAGGAAAAAAAATCACCGTCATCGATATCGGCGTAGGTGCAAACTGCATCTATCCCCTCATCGGACATCGAGAATATGGATGGAGTTTTGTTGGCACAGATATCGATCCACTAGCGATCTCCATTGCGGACGGCATTATCGCACAAAATAACCTAACAGACGCGATTGAAATTCGTTTGCAAAAATCTTCTGCACACATTTTCAAAGACGTTTTAAATGATGACGCTACATACGATGTCTCCATGTGCAATCCTCCTTTTCACGCAACACGCGCTGATGCACAAGCAGGGACCCAAAGGAAGTGGAAAAATTTAAAAGTGCAAACAAACGCTCTAAATTTCGGTGGGCAAAACAATGAGCTGTGGTGTCCTGGTGGCGAAGTGGCATTTATCAAACTGATGATTAAAGAGAGTGCGCATGTCAATTGCAAGTGGTTTACAACGCTTGTTTCAAAAGCAAGCAGTCTTGCACCCATCTATCGCGCATTAGAAAAGGCTCTTCCTCAAGAAATTAGAACGGTAGATATGGGCCAAGGTCAAAAGAAAAGCCGTTTCGTCGCTTGGACTTTTGTCTAGAATCTAAATTTTGATGCAAGCCGTGAATAATTCGCGTGCATGCTTGATGTCCCTAATAGACGGTGAGATCATGTAATTGATGACATTGGCTAATGAAGGAGGAAGTTCTTTCATTTTCATATTTTCTTCGGTAACTGTAGGCATCTTAAAAGCATCCGAAGAAAATATCATCAGCTTAAATGCCTTGCCCAGTTCCATGACTCCCCAACGCCTATCAAAATCGTCTTTATCTTTGGAGACCAAACCAAAATCTCCCAAATCATAACGTATTTTATCTCCCTCACTACGAAAAAACACATTTGCCAATTTAATATCGATCAAATAAATATGCTTCTCATGTAAGGCTTCTAATCCTTTAATAAGCTGATTCATTGCATCGAGGCGCATTTCAGGAGTCATTTGATTGTAAATTTCAAAAAGCGTCCCCTCATATTTTGGCATAACGATCATTGAATTAAGAGAAGAGGAAAAAAATGCTTTTGCTGGCAAGTGCACTCCTTCAGAAGATGGCAGCGCGTTCAGTATCTCAAATTCGGATTTAAAATCATTCTTAGCGAAACGACTAATTTTGATGGCCTTAATTTTTTTCTTTTTATCTTCTGGCTCAAGGGAAAAAACGTTGGAAGAGCTCCCAGCCCCTATTTCCTTACCAATTTTATAATAAATAGTTTCATCGTTCTTAATTCGAAACAATCTATCGGACCCAATCTCACGTTCCCAAATCGGATCACTACCAATATTTTTTTGAACCATTGATGCCATATAACAAACAACCAGAAAATAAGATGCTTATAAAAGAAAAATACATGAAACTATAATCGATTATATAGCCGTATTTGATATAAAATCAACATTAAAACAAGACTAACATATCAATCTTCTCCAACTCTTCACAACTTCTAAGGGTAATATTAATTGAAAAAGCACCTAAGAATTAAGTCTTAAGTGTCTTGAATAGAACACTCTAGCTACTGGGTTCTATCTAGATCTTTCGAAACTAAAAGTTTTTGCTTACCGTTATGTTTAACTCGCTTGACCAGTAGTTAGAGCCAAATTCTCCTTCATAACCAAAGTCCACTTTAACGGGCTTTTCTTTCCCAATGGCTGCGATAAAATTTAAACCTACAGATCCCAAATTGAGGTTTTGATTGACAGCCACAACTGTAAAGTTACTAGGAGTTCCCACAAACGATGTGTTTACAGTCCCTGTC
This sequence comes from Parachlamydiales bacterium, assembly GCA_020053915.1. GTDB lineage: Bacteria > Chlamydiota > Chlamydiia > Chlamydiales > Rhabdochlamydiaceae > JAGVMG01. Next base: position 23,012 of record JAGVMG010000053.1, read on the forward strand.
CCAAAAGGTTTTTCAAAGACGTAGCTCACTTTTTCTCTCAAGAAAAAGGCGCCCCAATCATATTCCCATTTCTCACAGAATTTCAGACCTGTTTCGCTACGCACCATAGAGCTGTTGTTAGCCTTTTGCTTTGCATTAAAGGGAAAGGCTCCATGTTCTTGATACCCTCTTTGCCAAGAAATGGCCCAATCAGCAGAAGTAAAGGGAATCATATCGCCCCAAGAAAACTCAACGTCATATCCGACTTCTAAGTGCGGGACAAACTGCCACGCAAAGATGTCTGCATGGGCCTTTTCAGAAAAACCAGGGAAAGAGATATTCCTTGTATTGTCTGTTTTGTTAAATAGGCCCCAAACAGCAGGAGATAGATAGAAATCCCCTATAAAATAGTTTCCATACGCAGAGCCGAAGTAGTAGTTGATATTGCCATGGCCAGCATGGTTTTCTTCAGAATAATGAGTATGGGCATATCCAAGCGAGCCGCCTGCGAGGCCTCTATTTTCTCCCTGATAATCTAATCCAGCAAGAACGGCTTCTGAGGTAAAATGGAAGGAAGGGTTTTGCAGAGAGGCTGATTGGTGTGCAAACTCACCAAAGCCTGATATCCAAGCAGACAACTTGTTCTTAGGCCCTCTATTTCTCACAGGTTTGGCAACTCTTTCTCTAGCATCTGCTGTAAGCGCTGAGAGAAACTGATCCTCAGAAGATTTTTTTCCTGAAAATCTAAAATCATCTATGTGAGAGCTGACAAGATTACCAAGAGAAAATGCAGTCTGTGCTGTGATATAGGTCCCAAAAGCATTTCTAGCGGGCGATATACTTTTTAAGGCTTGCTTCAATTCATCTCCAGAAAGAGCTATCAAAGACATAAATCCGCTTGATGAAGGAGCCTCTGCATTTAAATAATTTGCAACTTTGAGAAGATTTCCATTAAGGCCTTGCGTAGGGATAGCCAAAACGTAACTTAAATAAATATCGTTTCCAAGATAGGATAAATCGAACGTAAACCCGGGAATTGTGTTAATAGAGGAAAAGACACCACTTAAAGAACCTGATGCTAAAATTTGATAACTTCCATGGCGTGGAAAAACACCTTGATCTTGAATAATTTGTAACGCCCCATCGACTAAAGCACTTCCTGTTACATTTACGCGAGACGCTGCTGTAGGATTTATCTCAATTGCAGTTGTCGACCCCGAGTTTAAAACAAGACTACCTAGATTGATTACTCCAACGGAATTTCCGGGAGAAAGCACAGCTCCATTTTCAATAATCGTCTCTCCGCCAATCGTTCCTGTTCCCTTTAGCCTTCCTCCAGAACTGACCGTAACATCTCCCGCAACTGATCCGTTGATAGATAAAATTCCCTCTTGAATTGAAGTTAGACCCGTATAGGTATTCAAGCCTGATAATGTCTGGCTGCCAGGACCTTGTTTTGTTAATAATAAAGGGGCACCTAAATAATCCTGAATGATTCCTGAAAAAATGCCATTTGTAGAAGGATCTGTGCTAATAATTAGCGATGGAATAGATTGTACAATACTTAAGCTGTCCCCATTGAGTTCTCCGATCGTAAACGTCGGAAGAGATGTTTCAATATCAAGCATCACATTCTTTAAGACGATATTTGCATTGCCTCCCGAATTTGCACCTTGAATCAAAAAGCCTATATCGGAAATGCGTCTCCCCTCATTGATTGCCTGAATGGTTACTTTGCCACTTGGAACAGTAAAGCCTTCATTGAGCGCAATTTGCGTTCCTTCAACAGTGCCATTATTTGTTGCAGAAATAACAGAGCCATTGCCTAAAGTCACAGTACCATTAAATAATGCCTGCGAACCTGAAACGTAACCGATATAATTAGTTTCATTTCCTGTATTAGTGGCGTTGTTGGAAATAGATATATTTAAATAATTTCCGGAAATAAAATTCCCAGCCACCTCTAATTGACTTAAATTGACATAACCCGTTTGGTTAGACATGCTTTCATTACTATTTGTTCCATTATTAGAAATGACGATGTTTGCATCATCACCCAAAGTGCAAGAACCCTGAAAGTAAGCTTGTTGAGCTCCAACAGAACCAATCAAATTATTGCCAGCTCCGCTCCCTGTGTCTTCCCCAATATTTTCAATGTGCAAATAAAAGGAATTGCCCGATTCAAAGTTGCTTGAAGCTTTAAATTGTGGGCTTCCTACAACACCTGCGTAATTTGTAGGATTAACAGTATTGCCACTAAAATTTCCCTCATTGCTTACATGAATGGTTGCGTTATTATGAATGACCGCAGAAGAACCAAATAAAAGCTGACTGCTCGAAACAGTTCCGATTCCATTCGTATTCATACAATGGCTGCTATCTGTTCCGCTATTTTTAATCGAGAAATTTAAAAAGTCATCTGCTTGAAATTCTCCATTGAAGACCATTTGATGGCGGCTTATTTGACCTGCGCTAGTCAAAACTCCTGTTTTATCCCCACTACAAGTTCCACTATTTTGAGTAACAAAAGCAGCATGTTTGCCAACAGTGCAAGAATCATTAAACATCACTTGATCGCCATCAGAACCAATCGTAGAGATGGATCCAACGTAGGTCTGACCACTACCGCTACCGCTATCGATACCCACATTTGTTGCAGTCAGGCTAAGATCATCACCTGCCACAAATTGTGTATTTACATAAAATTGATGCTCATAAACATTCCCTACATATAGTAAGTTGCTGCCAATGCTTCCACTGCTACCGTTATTTTCGCCATAATTCGAAATTGCAATTGTATTAGAATCACCTAAATTACATGTAGCACCAAAACTAATTTGCGAAGATCCCACTACTCCAATAAAGCTACCACCCTCAGATGACCCGCTATTTACTCCATCATTTGTTACAGAAAAATCCAATGCATCACCCGAAAAAAACGAATCTGCATTATAATATTGACCATTTAATATAGATCCAATGCTGTTTCCAGTTAAGCTATTACTACCACTATACGAACCACTGTTAGAAAGAGAAATAACAACATCATCTTCAACGGCATTAATATTATTAATCTGCGCTTGATAGGCTGTCATGCAGGAAATTTGATTCGCACCTGTCCCATGCGAACGATCACTTCCTATGTTTGCTAAAGTAAGTGATCCTCCATTCAATATAGAGAAGGGCCCTTGCACAAAGAATTGATTGTCCATGTTACTGAGGGTAACAACTGAACTATTCAACAATTGCGACCCTGTATTGATTATATTCAGGACAGCACTCCCTGAAGAAGAAAAATTGTTTCGGTTAAATGAGAACTGATTTCCAAGAGTAGTAAGATTATCTGTGTTTGTTGCATTCATAGTCGCATTTGTTTGCGCGCCTGTTATTCCAAGCCCATTTAATTCAACAGCGTGATTGTTAAAATTTATTGTAAACAGAGATGCACTGTTTGGGAAAAAAACGGAACAGACAGAAAAATTATCGTCCGATTGAGTAGGGTTCAAATCAACATGCGCGATAGAACTATCAAAAACAGCTTGCACAATACCTGTAGGAACTCCCGCAGGACTCCAATTTTCAGGAGCATTCATATCATGTTCTGGACTTTCTGCAATCCAGGTAGACGATGGAAGTACAGCACCCAGAGGTGCAAAATTTGTTAGCCCAAAAACTATAGCTGTATTTCTAAATAACGACATTTTTTCTTTGTAACAGCCGCACTCATTTTTAATAAATTGGATTTTTTACTTAAATACTGAAAACTTTTTAGTGAAAAAGCCACCTCTTCAACTTTCTACTGTTTATACGTTGTTAAGTGTTGTCCGAGAGTGTGCCAAAAATATGCCTTAGAAAGAAAATGGCACTTAAGAATTAAGTCTTAAATGCCTAGAATAACATGCTCCAGATACTGGGAACACTACGAACTTTTGACTGGCTAGGACTTTATTAAGAATTTTCAACCCTTTCAAAATTAATATCTTAAAATTCCCTTGAAATCACGTATCACAAAAGATACAACAAAGTTATACCCGACTTGGTCTCAAACTTGGAATTTGGGGGTCTTAGAGCGGTCCAGTTTTTTTGAACCGCGACGACGGGAATATTCATGAATATTCTCGAGAGCAGTTCGAAAAAAATGGGCCGCTATAATGGCTCCTAAATTCCAAGTTTGTGACCGAGTCGGGTATAAATGGATAAAAATTGAAAAACTTCCTTCTTTGCTGTGGAGACTAATATGGCTGAAAGAGATTGAAAAAAATGGAAAAAAAAGAGGTTTACTGGACTATTTGTCCGAAATGTTATGGACGCGGGAAAAAAAACTTGAGGCTCCGCAAGAAAGCGAGAATCCGCTACCAAATAGCCATTAATGAATTTGAAAAAAGTAAGCGTGAAGGAAAGCCTTCGGTTCGCCCTAGGATGACTCAATTTTTATGCGATAATTGCAATGGATCTGGCTTGATTCCTGCCACTAGTCGCCCCATTGCAGATTCAGAAAACTATCCACATGTAGCAATTATTGGTGCAGGTATAGCAGGCGTGGCACTTGCTGTAGCTTGCTTGCATCGTGGCATTCCATTTACCCTTTATGAGCGCGATAGCAGCTTTGATGCTCGAGCTCAGGGCTACGGACTTACCTTGCAACAAGCAAGCAAAGCAATTAAAGAACTGGGTCTTTTCTCTTTAAAAGACGGGATTAATTCCACACGCCATGTGGTGCTTACTACAGAAGGAAAAGAAATCACTGAATGGGGGGTGAGGACGCACGCAAACATTAAAAAGTCTCCAAAGCGTAGAAATGTGCATATCCCAAGGCAAGCCTTGCGCTTAGCGTTACTTGAGCAATTGGGTGAGCATGATGTCGTGCAGTGGGGGCACCGCTTAGTTTGTTTTAAACAATGTGAAGATAAAAGTGTTGAATTAAGCTTTCAGGTTAACAGAGAGATGAAGAACGCGAAGGCAGATTTGGTGGTAGGTGCCGATGGCATTCGCAGTGTTGTACGCAGCTTGTTGATTGGTGAGGAGATTACTCCTTTGCGTTACCTGGGTTATGTAGTAATTTTGGGTATTTGTTCTTTAGAGGCTCTTAAGGGTATTGAAAGTTCATTGCTCGACTCAGCCACCGTGTTTCAAACCGTCAATGGCTATGAACGAATCTACATGATGCCTTACTCGTTAGACTCGGTAATGTGGCAACTTAGTTTCCCCATGCCCGAAGAAGAAGCTAAGGCCTTAAGTGCACAAGGATCTCAGGCACTTAAAGAAGAAGCATGTCGTAGAGCAAAGTGGCATAAGCCCATTCCTCAAATCTTATCAGCCACCCTACCGGCACAAATTTCAGGTTATCCCGTTTACGACCGAGAATTACTCAAGCCGGAATTATTGGAAAAAGCGGGGCCATTTACTTTGATTGGAGATGCAGCTCACCCTATGAGTCCATTCAAAGGACAAGGTGCAAATCAGGCTCTGTTGGATGCACTGGCATTGGCTCGTAACATTTCAGTAACATGTACTCCCTTGTCTAAATGGAAAGAAACCGGAGTGAGAGAAATTGCACTAACTGAATTTGAAGAAGAAATGTTAGCACGTAGTGCTTCTAAAGTGAAGGATTCAGCTGAGGCCGTGGAACTTTTACATTCCGAAGGTGTGCTACGTGAAGGTTATGAACCTAAAGGACGATCTTTACGAGGTAACAATCTGTAATCAATATATGAGACACCTATTATCCAAGCAACACGTACAGTGGCGCATCCTTTGAGCTCTATTACAAGAAAAACAGAAATACTAATGAAAATTAAAAAATAAGCTTATACAGAACTATGTCTTCTGACTCTTCACTAATTCTAAAGATATTATTAAATAAAAAAAGGCACTGCAGGATCGCTCCTTAAGTGCCTTGTATAGAAGACTCCGGATGCAAGATTCGAACTTGCGACCAATGGATTAACAGTCCACTGCTCTACCGCTGAGCTAATCCGGAACAGAAGGGACCATTCTAAAAAGAGCGGGAATTTAAATCAATTGTTGGTTGCAGTTTTTTCAGACAGAGGTCATTTTCCCTGGGAAATGGGGGCTGGACCTGCGACGGTTCCAGGCGGATTTTTGTACCAACCTGGGTCGTTATAGCTAGTAATCCCCTCACGGACCTTGAGGACGGTGAACATACCGGACATTTCGATAGGACCGAAAGGACCGGGAGATCCGTATGGGAGAAAATTGCGAGGGCGGGACATATGGTGGCTCATTTCAAACATCTGCCCCATCCCCTTTTCGTTCATGGGCATGTAGCCGGGAAGAAGTTGTTGGATTTTTTCAGCGAGATCGTCTTGGGGGACGAGGAGCATGTTGGGAAGATTGTGCTCCATGCCGCTCATCGTGTGGTGGGTTTTATGGCAATGGATCGCCCAGTCTCCTAGATTGTCAGCGACAAATTCGATATCATGGGTATTACCGACGACAATATCAAGTGTGCTACTGAGATATTGAGCTGTTCTAGGCAGCCGCCAGCCTCCTGTAGCCGTCACCGTGAAGGCGTAGCCGTGGAGGTGAACGGGATGGTTGTCCATACTTAAATTGCCGAAGCGGATGCGCACCCTTTCCCCTTTTTTGACGACGAGAGGATCTGTGCCGGGATAAACCCGTCCGTTGAATGTGAAATAATTAAAGTCGAGCATCACCATCGGATCGGGAGTGGAAGCTCCAGGAGGAAGATACCATTCATGGAGCATAATGGCAAAATCGCGGTCAATGGGAGGATGTTCCCCTTCTTGAGGGTGAATGATAAAAAAGCCCATCATCCCCATGCCAATTTGGACCATCTCATCGTAATGAGAGTGGTACATATACGTTCCGTGTTGTTTTAACACGAACTCATACTGAAAGGTTTCTCCGGGAGGAATCGAAGGTTGATTCAGACCTGTGACACCATCCATTCCATTGGGAAGAATCAACCCATGCCAATGGACAGTGGTGGGTTCTGGCAAATGATTCGTCACGAGGATGCGGACTTTGTCCCCTTCGACAGCTTCGATTGTAGGCCCAGGACTCTGTCCGTTGTATCCCCAGCAATTGACAACAAGCCCTGGAGCGAACTCGCGCTTGATGGGTTCCGCAGTCAGCCGAAAGACTTTAACATCTCCTTCCATCGTGTAAGCAAGAGTGGTGCCATTAGGAGTAATGACAGGCGTGTAGGCATGCACGGAGCTGATCGCTAAAAGGAAAAGTAGGCGCAGTATCATATTCATTCTGAGTTTTTAAGCTCCAATTTACCACCGATATAAAGGTCGAGAGAGGATCTTGCGATCCAATAATCGCGCAGGGCCATTGCATGGGCAATTTGAGAGCGTATTTCCTCCTGCTTGAGTTGCAAAAGGTCATACACTCCATAGGCCATCACATTGTATTGCTTTTGTGCTATTCCAAGAATTTTTTCCCGCAATGGAAGTACCTGCTGTGCGTAGGCTTCTGTAATCGCACGGGCTTGTAACACTTGATCGCGCGCGGCTCTCACTTGGAGTTTGGTTTCTAGTGTTAACGCTTCTAAATGGTCTTGCGCTTGTCTAAATTCCGCATAAAGACGGGCTCTGTCGGCTTGGCCGTGGTTGAAAAAAGGAAGGGCTAAACCAAACGCTGGGCCTGTATCCCAAAAACCCTCAGATTGATGTTCGGTTGAGATCCCGATTTTTCCATTAGTGTAAGCCCACCATTTCTTCTGCGCACCAATCGAAGCAATCGACTCGACCTGTTTTCTTGCGGCAGCAACATCCAAGCGCTCAGAGAGAGCTAAGGCCTCTAAATCTTCTAAAGGAATTTCCTGTTCTGGAAGATCAGGCAAGGAAGCGCAAATGGTAAGCTCTGGCTCATCGACTCCCATATGCATACTGAGTTTTTGCTCGAGGGAAATGAGTTCAATCTCTGTTTGAGCTAACTCGAGCTGGGTTTGAATGCACTCTGCCTGCTTACTCTCGACAAACAAAGGATTGCTATTGCCCGTTTGAGATTGTCTCTCGGAAAGAGTTTGGGCTGCTGTTGCAGCGTCTATGAGGGTGCGCTGCCACTCTGCTTTTAAGAGCGCTGTCTGCAAAGCGTAGAAGGTTTGTTCCACTTCCGCAGCAAGATTTAAAACCTGGTGGGCAACGCGCATCTTAGCTTCTTCAAATTTCAATGCAGCGGTTTTCTTTTTTAAGGGAACCATAAACAGATCGAGAAAGCTTGTGACAAGATTGAGCGATGCGTTGATCCCGGAATAGAGAGAACTCGGAAAGCGGACGTATCCATCAAGAAAAGGATTTTGAAAAAGGCCGGCTTCGACAAGATCTGCTTGCGCAATCCCAATCTCTTCGAAGGTTGCTTGCAAACTTGGGTTTTGTAAGAGAGCGATCTGCACAGCGTCTTCCACCTGCAATTCTCTCTCAAGAAGAGAGGCTATTTTCTCTCGCACGAGCGCGTCAGCTTCCGTCCCTTGATACCAATGGACCTGCTTCTCGATCCGCTGTTGGACGGTTTCTTGAACCCAACTGCCATCGTCTTTGGCATGCTTGTTACAGCTTGCCAAAGCGACAAGTGACGACAAAAGTAATAGGCGTGGAAGGGTCATGAGTGCTCATGGGTATTCACTTCCCTTGTAACGAATGTAAAATTTAATTTTAAGTCTTTTCTAATGAGAAAAAGAAGGCTATACCGGATTCAGTCATTATCGATGAAGAAAATCACCCGAAGTTTACGCCAGTAAATTTCGGGTGGAAATCATATTGCTTCTTCAAGCCTCGACGCGACTCAATCATTAGCCTTTACAGACGCACAGTTGAGTGGGGTAGTTGCACTTCGAGCATGTATTTGGTCCTCTATCAGATTTACTTAAAAGGGATGAAAAAAAATGGAGCCGATAAAGAAAGGATGATCAAAGTTCCTGCAATGATCAAAATCTTCATAAAGTTACCTCCGTAAAATGGTCATAATATTATTTACTATGAAATTTTAACAAGAAAAAACTTCACGGAAAATTTTATCAACCATGAGTTCGCAAGGAAAAGATCTAAACTCCATCAACAAATTCTAAGAGGGCATATCTTCTGAAGAAGGGACGCTCGAAAAGAAACGGCTCATCTTTTTTTCTTTGTAAAACCAAAGAAGTGCAACAGGCGCAACCATTGCGATCAATCCTGCAGCGATTAATCCCCCATAACGCAGGGCACTTCCCACATTTGCTTCAGGCGAAGGTTGGAAAACAACAAGGATTGTTAAAAGACATGCAAAAAGTCCGGCTATACATGAGATTGTTCGAAATCCTAATGGGATCTGATAATTTAATGCGTCTTTTGGAGGACGTCCTAGTTTAAGAGCAGCTATAAAAAGGAGCATATACATCAGCATATAAAGGCCTGTACTTAAGGCCATCAAGAACCAATAAAACGCATTAATGGTCGGCAGTAAATTGATCGAAAAACACAGGACACTCACAAAAACGGCTTGTAAAACTAGAATTCTGACAGATACTCCATGGCTATTTTTGACGATGAGAAAATTAGGCAAAAATCCATATTCAGCAGTTTGCAATAGCCCTTTTGCTGGCGAAAGAAGCCAATTGATCGAACCACCTAACCCTCCCACTATTATCAATACAGCGAGGATCGGGGTGAGAAATGGGATATGAAAGGCGTCAAAAAATGAAGTAAACGTCTGCATAATCCCATCTACAAAACGAATTTCAGTGTTAGGAATAACAGTTGCAATAGAGAGAGCTCCGAAAATAAGGGTTCCTAAGAGAATCAACACTGAATAACCGATCGCTTTAGGAAAATTTTTTTGTGGATTCAATATGTCGTTGACATGGACTCCTGCTAATTCCATTCCAAGAAATGAAGCCATAATCGTGACAATGGCACCTCCATTGTGTTCGAGAGAAAAGGAGGGAATCATGGCATCCAAAGAATAAGAAATGGATAGTGGGTTTTCTAATAGCATCCATCCAATCCCCAGAGAAATCAAGAGAATCATGGGAAAAAGGGTTCCAATCGTTCCACAAAAAGAATTAATTTTTGCTGAAACATGTATTCCCTTAAGATTTAATAATGTGAGTCCCCAAAACAGAGCGACGGTTGTGGAGACGAGGAAAACCTTGTTTTCCGCTAAGGCTGGATTAATAAGATGTGCAGCAGTGCCAGCAATAAATAAAAGCATGGTAGGATACCAAATCATCGTATTGATCCATTGCAACCATACTCCCAATACCCCCGTTTTTTCTCCAAAAGCTTGTCGAATCCAGTGAAACACACCCCCTTGTTCAGGGTAACGCGAAGAAAATTCAGCTGAAATGAACGCCACTGGCACTAAAAAAATCAAAGCTGAAAGAATGAAAAAAAATACTAGCGACTCACCAAAAAAAGCTGTAGTAGGCAGTGTGCGAATGCTGTCTATCGCAGCAACGATAAGTAGAACTAAAGAAAATAGAGATAATTTTTTCTGCATAGGCGACATTTTTATCTTAAAGATTGATTTAGATCAAGGTACAAGAACTTATTGTCTTGTATCAAGCAAAAGCAATGACCAATTTTTGAAGTTGCTTGGGATAAAATAGATTAGAACGCTATTCTCAAGTCCAGTCAAAAGGAATCCAATGCAAGAAGAATTATACGGCTATATCGAGAGCATCGTGTTTACGGAAAGTGAACGGGGCTTTACTGTTGCGAAATTAAAAGAGCCAAAGAAAAAAGAATTCACGTGGATTGTGGGGATCATGCCGTCTGTTCAGCCGGGTGAGACGATCCGCTGCAAAGGAAACTGGAAACACCATCCGGAGCATGGGCAGCAGTTTGAAGTGAAAAGCTTTGATCTCGAGGCACCTAGCGATCTTCTTGGAATTCAAAAATATCTCGAATCGGGGATGATTAAAGGGATAGGCCCCATTTACGCAGAGCGGATCGTCAAGCGCTTTGGGCTCCAGACACTCGATATCCTTGATCAAAAACCCGAAAGTCTGTTGGAGGTTTCTGGAATTGGCGAGAAGCGGATTGAAAAGATCAAAACCTGCTGGCATGAGCAGCGCTCGATTCGGGATGTGATGATCTTCTTACGGGGGCATGGAGTGAGTCCTTCGTATGCACAAAAGATCTATAAGACGTATGGCGATCAAAGCATTCAAAAAGTGAAAACAAATCCGTATCGCTTAGCGCAAGAGATTCATGGGATCGGGTTCAAAACGGCAGATTCGATTGCGCAAGGGATCGGGATCCCGCTAGACTCCCCTGCACGGATCGATGGTGGGATCTCCCATATGCTTTGGGAACTGAGCACTGAGGGACATGTCTGTTATCCGCGCGGAGAGTTGGTTCCCATTGTCCAAGAAGCGCTCCAAGTGATGCTGTCTCTGATAGAAGAACGGATTGAGGCACTGATCAAATGCGGCGAGATTGTCTATGAACACGATCTCATCTGGGTGAAACCACTCTATCTCGCAGAAGTGGGTATTGCGAGAGAACTTTCCCGTTTGTTGAAAGAGAGGTGTGCCATCCGCCCTGTCACAGTGGAAAAAGCGATCCCTTGGGTCGAGCAACTGCTTAGGATCGAGCTGGCTCCAGAACAGGCAACAGCTGTCGGCATGGGGGTGAAGGAAAAAACTTTAATCATCACCGGTGGACCCGGGACAGGAAAAAGCACGATCACCAAAGCGATCCTTTCGATTACGGAAAAAATCACGACGCGCCTTGTCCTTGCAGCACCGACAGGAAGAGCTGCAAAACGGATGACAGAAATCACAGGGAAAAAAGCGGTCACGATCCACAGCTTGCTTGAGATGGATTTTAAAGCGGGCGGCTTTAAACGCAATCGGCAAAATCCCATTGCCTGCGATTTAATCATCATCGATGAAGCTAGCATGATCGATACGCAACTAATGAACCATCTGCTCAAAGCAGTGCCGAATGAAGCGCGTCTGATTTTAATCGGCGATATCGATCAGCTCCCAAGTGTGGGACCTGGAAATGTATTAAAAGACCTGATCCAATCGGATGCGATCCCCGTGATCCAGCTCAAAAAGATCTTTCGGCAAGCAGCAGGCTCGCGCATTGTCACCAATGCCCATGCGATCAACGCGGGACAATTCCCCGATATTTCCTTCCAACCGCGCAGCGATTTTCGGTTCATCTCTGTCGAAGAGCCGGAAGAGGTCGTAAAAGTGATCCTCGATCTTGTCAAATCGGAAATCCCCCGCTCGTGCCACTTTCATCGCTTTGATGAGATCCAGGTGCTCGCTCCCATGAAAAAAGGGCTCATGGGAATCGAGAATCTCAATGTCCTTCTACAGCAAAATCTCAATCCTTGCCCCACCCCGCTTATTCGGATGGGACGTTGCTTTCACGTGGGCGATAAAGTGATGCAATTGCGCAATAACTACGAAAAGGAAGTCTATAACGGCGATATTGGAAAGATCGTTGAAATTGACCTCACCGAACAACAACTGAAAGTGGTCTTTGACGGCAAGTGGGTCGTGTACGAATTTCTAGAGATAGATGAACTGGCGTTGGCCTATGCTGTCTCGATCCATAAATACCAGGGAAGTGAATGCCCTTGTGTCATCATTCCAGTGCACACGAGCCATTTTAAAATGCTCTACCGCAATCTCCTCTACACAGGTATTACACGAGGGAAGAAACTGGTGGTTCTCGTTGGCAGTAAAAAAGCGCTCTCGATTGCTGTTAGAAACGAAGACGTGTCAAAACGCTATACAGGTCTAGCCCGAACTGTGAGGCACTTCGTCATGGGAAGCAGTTTGCAGCTCCAGTGAAAAACAATGAGGACCTGCCATCGCCTCTGGATTATTCCACAAATCCATCGCCTGAGAAAAATCTTCGGGGTTTTCTGGATCATAACCAATAAAATGAACCTTGAGATTAGGAATATGATCGAGCAAAAATTTCTCAAACGCATCCATGAGCACCCATCCTAGTCGATCTTGAACTTTAGCACCTGAGGAGATCCAATAGTAATGCCCCTTTTTTTCTGACCAGCCTGTAATGGAATTGAGAAAATTGACATTGAACTTAGGACACGCTTGAAATTCTTCATCAATCGTGAGGATGTCATTTGGAGAGACATCAAAAAAAACACCTGGCGTGGGAATCACAAGAAAACCCTGTTGTTCTAGCTTCTTTCGCGTCTTAAGAACAAGAGATCCCAGTTCCTCTGATAAACACACAGCTGTTGCAATGTAACGTTTAACAACATCCAGATCAGAAGTCGTTAATCCCAACAGCTTATGGTCCTTTTCGATTTTCTTTAGAAAATCGACTGTCGTCTGATAATCCTGAAGAAATAGACTCCCTTTTGGTCCAGGTCTCAAAAACGTGTCTAAATGGTAACCCACTTGCGGCAGTATCAATAAGTCACTTGATGAAGCACTCTCAGATAACAACACTTTGACTAACTGAGTTTTGATCCGCTGACGTAATTGATAATAACATAGTGCATCTTCCTTAAGATCTTCATATTCCTCAGGAAATAGCTTTAATGGAGAATGAACTCCTAATTCAATTGCTTTTTTTGGAAAAAGAGAAGGCTCTATTGTCAACCCCTTACTCTCCATTCGAACCTGATCCACCGACTTAAAAATGTCAGATCCAGAAACATAACCGCAAGAGCTATCAAGAAATCCCTGAGCGTGCATTTTAGCAGAGATTTGTTGAAACTTCTCCTCAGAAAGAAACGGTACATCTTTTAGTAATTCCTCATCTTCAAAAAAAAATCCATCTAGGCATTGATGCAGAAATGCAATAGAAAAGGAATCCCTACCCATTAGCATTTTTTTGATACCATGAACATTTGTGGCACTAAAGCAATTGCCTCCTTCCATGTAAAAGGGCAAGTGAGTAACTATTTTTGGCAAATCAAGATTGTGTTGAATTTTTTCCAACTGGTCATAGACTATGCCGAGACAGGTATCAAAAAAAATATGGTGAGTGAGGAACGCCGCTTTGTTGCTTGTCAGAAAAGATAAGGACTCATTGATACGCACAGCAAGAGGGATAGAAGATGATTTGGAAGGAAGAGCAAAATCATCGCCTGAGATCCTAATCCATAGATCTCGCGGCATAATCCCCTCCTTGGCAAAAAGCAACTCAAATCCTTCCTCCTTAGCAATCCCGATCATATTGCTTTGAAAATGATCATTGGGAAGCTCTCCATTCCATTGAGCGAAAAGAAGTTTTTGAATCACAATACCAAAGTCATTCGTATCTGAAGAATAGGTCCAAGTTGTTCGAGAAGAATCTTGAAATGAAGGACTTTGAGGACAGATTGTCTCCCTGACAGAATGCGTCGCAGCCATAATTTTAAGCGACAGGAGCCCCAGGCAGGGCATTTTTAAACTGAGGCAGTTCAAGGCCAAAGGGAGTTTCAGCAGCGAGAATCATGCCTTGACTTTCGATTCCCATTAATACCGCAGGCTTTAGATTCGCCACAATCACAACAGTACATCCGACAAGATCAGAAAGATCATCGAACTTATCCCCGATTCCTGAGGCAATTGTTCTTTGCTCGAAACCGAGATCAACGGTGATTTTGAGCATTTTTTTGGATTTGGGAACACGCTCGGCATGCAGAATTTTTCCTGTACGCAAATCGAGCTTGCGAAACTCCTCAATTCCCACCTGTTCTTTAATGGGCAAAGTGACTTTGGTCTTTTCCGCAGGAAGCGAGGTCTTAAGCTTTTGCAGCTTTTCAATCTCTTTTTGAATCACCTCATCTTCAACGCGAGAAAACAACACTTCAGGCTTTGGAAGAGGGTGTCCTGCTACAAGAGTGTGGGTCAGGATTTTTTCCCAGTTTTGATGACTTAACGGCTCATGGAATCCAAGCATTTTCCATACTTTTTCAGCTGTTCCTGGAATCACTGGAGCCGAAATGAGCGCGAGTGCTTTGATTCCTTCTAAACAGCAAGCGATGGTATTTTGCATATCGTGGTGCGTAAGCGCACTTTTTGCAGCGATCCACGGCTTTTTAGCATCGAAATAAACATTACCCGCTTGTGCGAGCTCCATGATAATCTGGCAGGCTTTGCGCAAGTGAAACGTGGAATACGCCTCTTGAGCAGCAAGAGTGAGCTGAGAGACTTTTGCAAGGAATTCCTGATCGATCGGATGGAGATTAGACGATGCGGGCACTTTTCCGTCACACTGAGCTTGCATAAAGACAAGTGTGCGGTTGATCAGATTGCCATACTTGCCAAGCAGTTCGCTATTACAGCGGAGTTGAAAATCTTTCCAAGAAAATTCAGAATCTTGGTTTTCAGGAGCATTCGCAGCAATCGCAAATCGAATCTGGTCCGCTGAGAATTGCTCAAAGAAAGTATCGAGATCAATCGTCCATCCATCTGACTTGCTAAACTGTCGTCCATCAAGAGTGTAAAACTCGTTTGCGGGCAGTTCATCCACGAGCTTATAAGGCATATTTTGCCCCATTGTCATTGCAGGGAAAAAGACCGCGTGGAATGGGATGTTATCTTTGCCGATAAATTGTACAAGTTTCGTTTGAGGCTCGAGCCAATACTCTTTCCAAGCTTCTGGCTTTCCGATCTTCTCAGCCCACTCACGCGTTGCTGAGATGTAGCCAATCGGCGCATCAAACCAGACATAGAGAACCTTTCCTTCTGTTCCTGGGAGAGGAATCGGAATCCCCCAGTCGGAATCGCGCGTGATGGCACGCGGCTTTAAATCATCGATGTAACCCTTGGCGAAGTTCGCAACATTGGCTTTCCAGTGCTTCTGATCGATCCACTCGGTGAGTTTTTCTTTAAAATGATCAAATCTCAAAAACCAATTTTTGGTCGGCTTGCGCACAAGCGGCGCTCCAGAAACTTTGGATCGGGGCGAAATGAGATCTGTGGCTTCATAGGAAGCGCCGCATTTTTGACACTCATCTCCCCTAGCCTCTGGAAAGCTGCATTTGGGACAGGTACCTACAACATAGCGGTCTGCGAGAAAACGGCCATCTTTTTCAGAATAGAGCTGATCGGTCACTCTCTCTTCAATATGCCCATTGTTCAAGAGATCTAAAAAGTACTGCTGTGTTGTCTTAGTGTGTCCAGGCCAAGTGGTTCGAGAATAGTGATCGAACGAAAAATCTAACTGGGAAAAAAACTTTTGATTAATCTCATGAAACAGATCGACATGCTCCTTGGGAGTCCGTCCTGCACTTTCAGCGCTGAGCGTAATCGCAACTCCATACTCGTCAGATCCACAGATGTACAAGACATCACGGCCCATTAGACGTTGAAACCGCGCGTAACAGTCACCGGGCAAATAAGCGCCAGCAATATGACCAAAATGCAGAGGTCCATTCGCATAAGGAAGTGCGGAAGTGATTAAGACTTTCTGTTTCATACTTTAAGCTTAGTTAGACTCGTCTTCGTCTCGATCTAAAGCTTTCAAGTCTTTGAGATAATCTTCTTGAGGATTGCGCCGGACCTCTTCGAGAAGCTTATCAATAGAAACTTCATGTCCAGAGTGGATATAATATCGGCCTAATTCAATGGCTTGATTAGCCAATTTAAAATTGTTTTTAAACAACAAACGCAGTTGCTCATTCGTCAACTGATGGCGGGGTCCTGATCGATCTTTCATGGATTCTCCTTATAAATTTCGTACTTTGTGCTCTTCTGCGATCACAATACTCCGCAAAATCGCATAGGCATCATCTAACTCATCATTAATGAGATGGTAATCATAATAGCGCACCATCTCCAATTCTTTTTCCGCCCAAGAAAGGCGTTTTTCAATCACCTCTTTGCTCTCTGTCTGCCGTTTATCGAGGCGCATTTTAAGCTCATCGAGAGAAGGAGGACTTAAAAACACATACACTGCGGGAAAATTTTTCTTTCTTAACTGCATGGCCCCTTGCGTATCAATAATGAGAAACACATGTTTGCCCGCTTGCTGTTGTTGTTCCACAAATGTGCGCGATGTGCCATATTCGTGGCCAAAAACTTGCGCGTGTTCCAAAAAATCGCCCAGCTGAATTTTTTGTTGAAACTCCACTTCGGTTAAAAAATGGTAATCAACGCCTGAAACCTCACCAGGACGTATCGGCCGGGTTGTACAAGAGACACTTTCCGCGATGCAGTCAAAATCGCGAATAAGCATCCGCACCAATGTCGTCTTTCCCGTGCCCGCAGGAGCGCTGAGCACAAAGACAAGCCCTTGAGGCATATTTCCTAAAAGCTTTTGACCCATATCATTCGATGTTTTGTACTTGTTCCCGAATTTTCTCAAGTTCCCCTTTCATCTTAACGACAAGGGTGGATACTTCCGTATCTGCGGATTTCGCACCTAAAGTATTGATCTCGCGGTTCATTTCCTGGACGAGAAAATCAAGAGTTCGTCCAATCGACTTCGAGGAGGAGCTGAGATGCGCACGCAACTGATCCATATGGGAGTATAGCCGAACAATCTCTTCCGTGATATCCATTTTTTCAGCGAGCAGCGCAAGCTCGCGTGCGATCTTTTCTTCCAGCTCAGGGCTGAGGGCCGAAATCTCTGCTAAACGCTCTCTAATCTTTTGTTGATAACGGACTAAAGGCAGCTCTTTACGCGATTCGATTACCTTGAGAGCTTCTGTAATCAGGTCAAGTCGCTTTAAGATATCTTGTCCTAAAACCTTCCCCTCTTGCTGTTTCATCTTATTCAGAGTCAAAAGAGTTTCTGATAAGGCAGCTTCCAAAGCATCGCGCATCGGAGCTTCCTCTTCAACTGTTTGAAACGGAGAGGTTTTCTGAAGCTGTTCTACAAGAAAGCGCAAATCGACATTCTGAGGATCGCATCCCAAGTCGCGGGCCAATGTATCCCAGCTTCCTTTTAATGCTTTTAATTGGGCAGCTTGCGCCTGCCACAGTCCCCCGCCCGTCTGTTCCGCTTGCAGCGTCACCCGAACCGTAACCTGTCCCCTCTCAATGTCAGAACTGAGCCATTTGCGCATGTCAACTTCAAATCGCAAAAGGTCCTTTGGCAAATAGACATTGATATCGAGCATCTTTCGGTTTACCGACTGCACCTCGATGACTAACCGTCCGAATGCAGTTGCGTGGCTGGTACGGCCATAAGCCGTCATGCTTTTGGTCATCTGTTAGGAGCTCTCTAAAATTGTAGTTATCAGAGAGTGTATACCTTAAAAACTCATTGGCTGTCAAGGTTTTTTGGCTCCAATCCCACCGCTCTCTCATAAACCGCGCGAGCGCTTTCCACTCCATCCAACATTTTTTCAGCAGTTTTTTCTTTGAACACCGTTTCTAAGGATGTCCTAAATTCTAAGTACTTACGAAGCTCTAAATAAGGCAAACTCCTAATTTTAACATGAAAAGGCCAGAACAGCGTACCTCCTAGCCCTTCAACATCCTCAACTCGACGTTCCTCTGAAGGGGTGTAGTAGGCGGTTGGTAAAGATGCCAAACCAAAATCAATAACTACAGCCTTTTTCTTATTCACATCATACATGACATTCCCACCACACAAATGGGCGATGCCGATATCACCGTGTACAATATTTTTGGAATGGAGCGCCTTAAGCCCTGCCGTTAGTTGTTGTGAAGCATCCAAAAGATCATTAAATGAAAGAGACTTTACTTTCTCAGAGGATCGTGAAAAATCGAAGTCATAAAGCTTCAAAATCATGAATGCGGGAAGATCCTTTTCGGTATCGTGAGGAAAAATGGCTTTCGGGGCAGAAGGAAGCCCGGGCTCATCAGACAAACAGCTATGAATAGTTTGAAGGGTTGCATGTTCTTTTTCAATCGAACAATCTTCTTTAAACCACACATGTTTCACCGGTTTAAGTGAGGGGCAAGGGACTAAAGTCCCCTTAAAAGGGCTTTTAGGCACACACATTTTACCCGCTTTGCTACGTTGTGTCGGATCTAAAGGATTGAGTCTGAATACATCGGCAAAGAGTCCAGAACCCAGTTTCTCTCCGAGTGTGTAAGTTCTTTCAGTCGTTATTCCCTCTTTAGTTTTGGTGCGTACAAACGTACTTCCATCCACTCTAATCCAATTAGATAATCTGGAACTACTGACAGATCCACTAGCGCTCATATATCCTCTCAAAATTGAATATTTATTATTTATTATATCAATTAATAATACACAATTACTTAAAAAAAATCAACCACAACACACTGTAAATTTATTAAAGGAAAATAAACAAAATTTTATTTTTAATTTAATAAAGTGACAAATCGCGATTTGAGAGGCTCGAAGGTCATCCGGTGGATGGGACACGGGCCATATTTTTCAAGTGCTCGAAGGTGTTCTTTAGTCCCATAGCCTTTATGGCTTAAGAAATTGTATTGAGGCCACTGTTCATGATAGGTCAACATGAGAGCATCTCGGGTCTCTTTAGCAAGGACCGAGGCTGCGGCAATGGATTGGCAGCGCGTGTCCCCTTTGACAACGGCTAAAGCGGGAAGATCAGTGGAAGGAAGCCTATTGCCATCGACGAGAAGAAAATCAGGTTTGAGCTGCAATGCGGAAATCGCAAGCAGCATGGCTTGGAAGGTGGCTTGTAAAATATTTACTTGATCAATGATAAGGGCATCGATAATCCCAATGCCGTAATGGATAGAGGAAAGCGATTTAATTTTTTCAAAGAGAGCGAAGCGCTCTCGAGGAAGGAGTTTTTTGCTATCGTCAATCCCTTCGAGGAGCAGATCCTCTGGAAGGATACACGCAGCTGCGACAACAGGGCCAGCTAGTGGTCCACGTCCCGCCTCATCGACGCCAGCAATGGCGCGAAATCCTTGAGAGCGGACTTGGGCTTCAATCAAGCAGAGTTTCTTCAGGCGTTCCATTTCATCAGTTAAGGAAGAGGTAGCCATCCGAAACTCTCTTTCGAAGTATTAGGTTGCAGGTTCAGCTTCAGGACCGTTATTGCTAGCTGCAGCCGCTGCTTTAACTTTACCTGGACCGATCTGTTCTTTAACTTTAGAAGCTTTGCCCGAAGATCCACGGAGATAGTAAAGTTTAGATTTGCGCACTTTACCGTATTTAACGACTTCGATCTTAGAGATTTTAGGACTGTGGATCAAAAAGACACGCTCGATCCCTGCGCCGTAAGAAAAACGGTAGAGAGACATCGTTTCAGAAAGTCCACCACCACGTCTAGCGATCACAGTGCCTTGAAACATCTGAATACGCTCTTTTTCACCCTCGATAATGCGCATGTGGATATTGACGGTATCTCCTACGCGGAATACTGGCAGGCTCGTTTTGAGCTGCTCAGCTTCGATTTCTTGAATCTTTAGATTTTGGTTCATTGCTTTTCCTCACTTATGTGTAAATCTGGGCGCACGAGTCGCGTTTTTTCAACAGCTTTTCTTTTGCGCCATTTTTCAATTTCTGCATGGTTTCCCTGTCTTAACACCTCGGGGACCGACCTCCCTTCAAAGACCACAGGGCGCGTGTAGCAAGGCCCATCAAAGATCCCGTCCTGGAAGGAATCTTGATAAGCAGCCTCTTCATGTCCTAGGACGCCAGGGACAAACCGAGAGACCGCATCGACAAGAACAATCGAAGCTAAACATCCATTCGTGAGGACGTAGTCTCCAATGCTGATCTCTTCATCGACCTCTGTTTCAATCACCCGCTCATCAAGTCCTTCATAATGGCCACAGACCAAAATGAGATGAGGACACTCTGCTAACCGTTGACATGTCGCCGCATCGAACAGCTTACCTTGCGGCGAGAGATAGACCACATGGGAATTCTCTCGCTTAACATGTCTTATCGCCTGAGTCATCGGCTCTGGCATTAAAACCATTCCCGGACCGCCCCCAAAGGGCCGGTCATCTACTTTTCGATGCTTTCCTTCTGCAAACGCACGAATATCGGTCAATTGGATCTCAATCAACCCCTTGTCTTGGGCGCGCTTTAGGATGCTAGCTCCAAAAGGGCCTTCGAAATACTCGGGGAATAGGGAAAGGATGTCAAAGCGCATGAGTTTTCTTAAGCGCTCTCTTTTTTCAGAGATCTCCTCTTAGCAGCTTCCTTAACACGCTTTGTGTGTTTTTGAGCGCGGATCTCTTTCACGACATCTGGAGCAACTTTGACGAGCAAAGATTCAGCGTTTGGAGTCAGTACAGCGCCTTGTCCCAACCAAAAACGGATTCGATCTGCATTGACTTGGACATTGTTCGCAGCGTCAAACGGGTTGTACCAGCCCACCATTTCTAAATATTTCCCATCGCGCGGCACACGGATGTCTGTAACGACTAAGCGATAAGTCTGGCGATTAGCACGCCCGTGTTGTCGCAAACGAATTTTTACTGCCATAATTCACTTCTCCTCAAGTTGACATTTTAAGTTTAGTTCCAGGGAAAGTTACCTGGGGTGGGGAGCTTGCCCCCCTTCTTCATCATTTGATTTTTTAAGCCCGGCATCTCTTTACAGAACTGCTTGAGCCGCTTGAATCCTTTAACCATGCGGTTCACATCGTCGATCGTCGTTCCACTTCCCATCGCAATACGACGGCGCCGACTCGGCAAGAGATCCACTCTTTCCTGCCTCTCTTTAAGAGTCATGGAAGAGATCATCGCTTCAATTTTATTAAATTCCTTCTCGTCAATGTCCATTTCGCCAAGACCGGACATTCCAGGAAGCATCTTGAGCAAGCTCTTTAACGAGCCCATCTTTTTGACCATGCCCATTTGACGTAAGTAATCATCGTAGGTAAAGGAAGCTTTAAGCAATTTTTTCTCGAGAGCTTCCCCTTCTTCTTTATCCATCACCTCTTCCGCTTTACGGACAAGGTTGATCACATCGCCCATTCCCAAAATACGATCGGCCATCGACTGAGGATTGAAGACTTGGATATCTCCAATTTTCTCGCCGATCCCCTCGAATTTCAAAGGCTTAAGCGTGACCTCGCGGATCGAAATCGCAGCACCAGCTCTAGCACTGCCATCGAGCATGGTTAAAATCGTTCCGGTAATCTGAATTCTTTTGTCGAATTCTGCAGCGGTCTTGACAGCATCTTGACCTGTTGCAGCGCTCGCAACAAAAAGGATTTCGTGCGGCTCGACACTCGCCTTGATCTTTTCCAGCTGCTCCATCAAATCATCATCGATGTGTAAGCGACCCGCTGTATCGACGATCAGGACATCAAAACCTTCCATTTTGGCTTTTTGCAATGCTTTTTCAGCAACACGTACAGGATTCGATTCCCCGTCGATCGAAAAGACAGGAACATCGATTTGTAGAGCTAATCGCTTCAATTGTTCGACAGCAGCAGGACGCTGCAGGTCACAAGCCGCGAGGAGCACTTTTTTGCCCGCATGTTTTTTCTGAAGATAAGCTGCCAATTTAGCGCAGTGCGTTGTCTTCCCCGATCCTTGCAATCCGCAAAGCAGTATGACTGTCGGCTGAGATGCGAAGTTAAGAGGAGCTTCTTCTGCACCCATTAAAGCGACAAGTTCCTCATGAACCACTTTGATAAACTGCTGTCCCGGTGTCACAGACTTCGTTACAGCATCGCCCATCGCTTTTTCTTTGACGCGTTTCACAAAGCTGCTCGCAACAGTGTAATTCACATCTGCATCGAGTAGAGCCAAGCGCACTTGACGAACAGCATCTGCGACATTGTCGTCGGTCAGTGCTTTCTTACCGCTTAAACCGGAAAAAAGATGCTGGAACTTTTCTGTTAGCGCGCCAAACATAAAACCAAAATTTTAAATATACTAAATTTACCACACGTCTTAAAACGAAACAGCATGGGATTTAAAGTTGCTTTATAGGATAGAGGGAAACTCATTCGAATTCAAGGAAAAAGAAGCGGTCGTGGCCCGCCCAATCCTTCTCCAGAGATTTTGCCTTCCAATGACTTGCAGAAAACAGAGAAGAGACCACCTCTCCCTGGCTGCAACCGATCTCTAAACAGACAAGAGCCCCTGGGTTCAAAAAAGGAGGCAATTCAAAAGCTAACCTCTTATAAAAGAGATTTCCGCTCTCCCCGCCGACAAGAGCCATTTTAGGCTCAAATAAACGAACAGAAGGATCCAACTCATTAAAATCTTTTTGAGAAATATACGGAGGATTACAGAGAACGAGATCGGCTGTACGCCCCTGAAAAGGCGCTAAAAGATCTCCATGCAAAAAATCGACTTGAAGATCATTGCGCATACAATTTTTTTGAGCCACCTGCAACGCATCCGTCGACAGATCAGATAGAGTCACAGACAGTTCGGGAAACGCCTTTTTCAAACCTAAGCCCAAACAGCCCGACCCACAGCAAAGATCCCACGCTTGCAGGCCCACCACATTCTTGGATCTCAATCGTTCACAAACTTTATCGAGCAAAATTTCCGTCTCAGGGCGCGGGATCAAAACAGCGGGAGTGACGCTTAACGTACAATCGTAAAAAGCCAGTTCTCCCATGATATACTCTAACGGCTCTCCCTGCGCTTTGCGCTTTAACAGCGCGCGATAGATCGACAGCTCGTCCTCTTCCAAAGGGCGATCGAATTGCAAATAGAGGTCTAAACGGGGCAATTTGAGCACATAGGACATCAAATTTTCTGCGTGAGCGCGTGCGCGCGGATCATTTTTTTCTTTGAGATACTGGGTGGATAACTTGAGAATGTCACCAAGAGACTTCATTCTACGCCCATCTTGGCGCGCTCATTGAGAGCTGCAAGCTTTTCTTGGTGAAAATAGGCGACAAGACCTTCGGTGATATCATCGAGATCCCCGTCCATGACCAAGTTGAGCTTGTAGAGCGTCAAATCGATCCGATGGTCCGTGACTCGATTTTGCGAAAAATTATAGGTTCGAATACGCTCTGAGCGATCACCGGAGCCGACTTGCGAAGAGCGCAATGAGGCCATTTCTTTGTCTGCTTTCTTTCGTTTTTCTTCTGCAATTTTTGCAGTAAGTAAACGCATCGCCTTGTCTTTATTCTTGTGCTGGGAGCGCTCTTCTTGACAATAGACGACAGTCCCTGTGGGAAGGTGGGTAATCCGAACAGCTGAGTCGGTCGTATTTACGTGCTGACCGCCCGCACCTGAGGCGCGGTACGTATCGATTTTTAATTCTCTTTCATCGAGAACAATCTTCTCTTCTTCATCAGGCTCCATCAAAACCGCAACAGTAATCGCAGAAGTGTGAACGCGCCCTTGAGCTTCTGTCTTTGGAACACGCTGAACACGATGCGTGCCCGCTTCATACTGCATATATCGATGGACATTCAGTCCTGAAAGCACCATCACATACTCTTTAAAGCCGCCCATTTCTGACTCAGCGCAGGAAAGAAGTTCATACTTCCACCCCTTTTTGTCCGCATATTGCTTATACATTCGGACACAATCGCCGACAAAGATCGCGGCTTCATCCCCTCCAGTGCCTGCACGCAACTCGACAATCACATTGCGGTTATCATGCGGATCTGGCGGGATGAGTAATGCTTCTAACTTCTTTGAATTGGAAGCGATCTCTTGTTCCAGTAAAGCAACCTCTTCGCGGATCACTTCCTGAAACTCAGGATCTTTCTCTGTTTTTTGAAGCTGCAGGTTTTCCTCGAGCTGGCGTTTTTGTGTTTCCACTCTTTGCCAATGGTCTTTCACATCGGTAAGATACGCGTGCTCCTGGGCTAATTCGCGGTATAGCTTTTGATCAGCGAGTAGATCGCTTTGACCTAAAAGCTGCTCCACCTTCTCAAATCGCTTGAGAAGTTTGCGAATTTGCTCCTCCATAGTTTAAACCTGCAGAATGATCGAAATTTTAGGTCGTTTTCTTCTTGCGAACAACTTTCTTTTTGTCAGCTTCAACAGCTTCTTCTACTGGCTTCTCAGGCTTTTTCGCATAACGCTTCACAAACTTATCGACGCGTCCTTCGGAGTCAAGTAACTGCTTGCTTCCTGTGAAGAATGGGTGGGATGCAGAAGAGATCGGCATGCGATAGACAGGGTATTCTTTCCCTTCATACGTTTCCTTCTCTTTTGGCTGTAGTGTGCTCCCACAGATGAACTTAAACCCCGTGGAAGAATCGACAAATAGAACTTCCTGATACGGAGGATGACCTTGCTTTTTCATAACCTCAAAACTCCTTAAAAAATTACGATTTGCATGAAGTAAAGCGCAATGTTAGATAAAAAACAAGAACTTTTGAAATGAAAAGCAACCTCATTTCGCACCTTGCAGTTCTGCTAAAAAATTAACTATCTCGTTCTTTCGCCAAATAAGCCATGCGGGCTGTCATGAGACCTTCGAGAACCCCCTCTTCATACCGAAAATAGGGGTGATTTTCCAATTCAGGGAAGTCATTAGGCTGTAACAGATCGTCATCGGTTAGGCCTGGAACGATCTCGCTGGCACATCTTTTCACTTTTTCTCTTTGAGCTACGATCAAAGTTTCAAATAAGTTCTGCACTTAAGTTCTCCTCTCTGCGTTTGCGAAAAAATTGGCGCATCAGCTCGGCACATTCCTCTTTCAGAATCCCTGTCCGCACCTCCATACGATGGATCGGATGGGGCTGATCGAGCAGATTGACCCAGCTTCCATGAGCACCGTGACGCAGGTCTGGAGCGCCCCAAACCAACACCCCGACGCGCGCTAAGAGCATCCCGCCAGCACACATGGCACACGGCTCGAGGGTGCAATAGAGACTGGCGTCTAAAAGGCGCCAATTCCCAAGAACGCGGGATCCTTCTTTTAAGCAGATCATCTCCGCGTGCAAAGAGGCATCCCGCTCCCGCTCAACCAAGTTATGCGCAGAGGCAATGACCTTGTCTTGGTAAACAAGAACAGCACCGACAGGAACCTCCCCTGCTGCTGCTGCTTTCTCTGCCTCTTGGATTGCAAGACGCATCCACATCTCATCGGACACAGCTAAGTTCCCCTAATTTTTTATGCAGCTGGGAGATTTGTTTTTTCATCCCTTCCATATCTACGACATATTTCTTTTCTAGCCCTTGGAGGCGCTTTTCATATTTATCTGTCATTTTCTGGATCATCGATTCGTAGCGCGCCTTCACGCTTTCAACGGTCTCCCCTTCCACTTTAACTGCAGGAGAGGTTTCAACTTCTGCTTCAGCTGCAGCTCTTAGCTGTTCATAAGCCTTTTGACTAAAACGCACCGCATTGAGAACAGCAAAGATATAGGTGCGTTTTGCGCCGAAGTGCTGTGTAGCCGTTTTGAGCATGTTTGTTTCAACGCCCTCCGGAATCACTTCGATTTGATCAAACTGAGGATTGATTTTCGTAAGCTCTGTCGCAAAAAATTGGTAAATCTCCGCATTTTTCATGACCCAACGAGCTCCTGCCCACTCAGCAAACGCTTCGTTGCCGTCTGAAATTTCTTGGGTACACGCTTGAACGAGATCCTCATTTGTGAGCTTTTCTACGTTTTTTTTCTGAAAATGTTTGTGGACAAACTGAGGATTTTGACGTAAATACTCCCCTTTAAGGTCCTTCTTAATTAATTGAAAAATCTCTGCTGCCCAAGGAGCGAGCTTACCAAACTTTACTTGAGATGGATCTTCTTGAATCATTTTTTTCCCTTCTGTGGTAGAATGTCTCGTAGAGTTCATGTAAACTTAAGACTGTGCACTCAAATTGTCAATAGGAAAGACCCATTGCAAAAGAGGATCTTGTAATCATTATATGAAATGTTTTGATTTCAAAATTAAAAATTGAATCAACACGACATTTCATAGAAAAAATGATCTTCGGCAACACAATTGTGATTTTAGGGTTGATCTCATAAAGGCGTTCAGGTACAATAAAGTCAATGTTTTACAACTTAAAAGTTTGTCTACCTTTTTGTAAACTCTCAATCACGGGGAGATGTTTTAAATGTCTTTAGATAAGGGTACCAAGGAAGAAATTACCAAGAAGTTCCAACTTCACGAAAAAGATACAGGATCAGCGGATGTCCAGATCGCTATCCTTACTGAGAGAATCGCGGAATTGACAGAACACCTCAAGTTAGCGCCTAAGGATCATGCATCCCGCCTGGCGTTGCTTAAGCTCGTTGGACAGCGTCGTAAGCTGCTCGACTATCTCAATTCCACGGACACAAAGCGCTACCAAAGCTTAATTGTCCGTCTCAACCTCCGTAAGTAACTTTAGATTTTTCTCTTAGTTAAAAAACCGCTTAAGGATCCTTAAGCGGTTTTTTTATGCTTAAATTTTGCAAGCTGGCTCAAATATCCCCTATCCTGATATAGTCCCTTAACTTCAGCTCTAAAGGATTAGAGTTGATATGACACCAATCGGCTGTCTGGCAGGGATGAAATGCCCAACTGTCGAGAAAATTTTTTTCTCCACACTTGGTCAATTCATCCTCCGTCAGCTCCACTACATTATTATTTTTAGGAGAACACATGTTCAATCAGCACAAAATAACCGTTTCTATCGGAGGGCGAGAGATCGTCTTTGAAACAGGAAAAATCGCTCGTCAAGCCAATGGAGCTGTCATGGTTCGCTCAGGCGACACGATGCTGCTCGCGACCGCTTGTGCAGCAGCGACAGCCTCCCCCGATATCGACTTCCTTCCCTTACGTGTCGATTACCAGGAAAAATTCTCTTCTGCCGGAAAAACACTCGGCGGCTTTATCAAACGTGAAGGACGTCCTACAGAAAAAGAAATTTTAACCTGCCGCTTGATCGATCGCCCAATCCGCCCGATGTTCGTAGAGGGATTTTATAAGGAAGTGCAGCTCTTGGCATACGTCTATTCTTATGATGGTCTGCACTCCCCCGATCCTCTGGCGATCTGCGCATGCTCAGCGGCTCTTGTCATCTCCGATATCCCATTAGTTAAGCCCATTGGCGCTGTACGCGTCGGCCTCATCGGCGACAGCTATGTTGTTAATCCGACCGTCGAAGAACAGAAAAAATCACGCCTCGATCTCATGTTAGCGGGAACAGAAGATGCGATTTTGATGATCGAAGGCTACTGCGATTTTCTAACAGAAGAGCAGATCTTGGAAGCAATCGAAGAAGGACATGCCGCGATCCGAACAATTTGCCAAGCGTTAAGCGACTGGCAAAAACTCATCGGTAAAGCGAAAAACCTTGAAGGTCTTCGCCTCCACTCCACTGAGTTAAAATCAGAAATGGAAACAAAGGTCGGATCAAAACTCGCAACAGCTCTGCGCATTAAAGACAAAAAACAGCGCGAAGATGCAGTGAAAGTCATCTCTGATGAAATGGTTTCCCATTTCTTCCCAGAAGGAACAACTCCTGCGCGCTTTAGCAAAACTGATGTCATGGGCGCCTTTAAAAATGCGCAATCCGACATCTTGCGCAAGATGATCTTGACAGAGGGCGTTCGCAGCGATGGAAGAACATGTGAGCAGATCCGTCCGATCGACATCGAACTCGCTCTTCTACCCCGCACACATGGCAGCGCTCTTTTCACCCGCGGTGAAACACAGGCGATCGCTGTAACAACACTCGGCGGCGAGCAGATGGCGATGCGTTCTGAGAATCTCGATGGAGAACAGAGCAGCCGATTCTATCTACAATACTTCTTCCCTCCTTTTTCTGTAGGCGAAGTGGGACGCATGGGAACTCCAGGCCGCAGAGAAATCGGCCACGGCAAGCTCGCAGAACGATCACTTGCAATGGTGCTTCCACATCAAGAGAGCTTCCCTTATACCATCCGCTTAGAGTCTAACATCACCGAATCAAATGGTTCCTCTTCTATGGCAACCGTTTGTGGCGGCTGCTTAGCGCTGATGGATGCAGGGGTACCGATTAAGCGCCCGATATCGGGTATTGCAATGGGCCTCATTCTCGAAGATGATAAATATGCGATCCTTTCTGACATCCTGGGCGTTGAAGATGCTTTAGGTGACATGGACTTCAAACTCACGGGCGATGCCACAGGAATCACTGCATTCCAATTGGACATCAAAGTGGAAGGGATCAACAAAGAGATCATGAAAGCGGCTCTTCTGCAAGCAAAACAGGGACGCACGCACATTCTTCAAAAGATGATCGAAGCCTGCCCAAAACCTAAGGAACAACTTTCTACTTATGCTCCACGGATTGAAATAGTCCAGATCAAACCGAGCAAAATTGGAATCGTTATTGGCCCGGGTGGCAAGCAAATCCGAGCGATTGTCGAAGAGACAGGTGCTCAGATCGATATCGATGATAGCGGCTTGATCAGCATCTCTGCAACGAGCAATGAAGCTATGGAGCGCGCAAAAGAAATCATCCACAACCTCACTGCTGAAGCAGAAATCGGCAAAGTGTATATGGGTCGTGTGGTTTCGATTGTGCAGTTTGGTTGCTTTGTCGAGATCATCGGCAAAGAAGGCCTCTGCCACATCTCAGAACTCTCGCATAGCAGAGTCGAGAAAGTCTCTGACGTCGTGAAAGAAGGTCAGATGCTCGAAGTGAAAGTGATCGATGTGAACGATCGAGGACAGATCCGCCTCAGCCATAAAGCTGTGCTACCTGCGCCTCAACCCGCTTCTAAGTCGTAAATGAATGAGAGGTGGGTTATACCCACCTCTCTTTTTTTTAGATACGCGCCTCTTTAAAGTCGATGCAGCCCGACTTATCGATGATAAATCCTTTCAAGTTGCGATTGACCATAAACTTATAGGTATCGACGAAGATCGGAATCACTGGCATTTCTTCGACAAGAATCCTTTCTGCGTTTCTTAAGTAATCCAAACGTGTCAGAGAATCGGAAGCCGAAGACGCTAGATTAAGCCATTCTTGATACTTTTCATTTTCCCAAAACGAAGCGTTATAGGGAAATTCCTTATTTTTAAAGATTTCTAGATGATAGAGAGGATCGTTATAGACCGCGCTACGCAACACCCCTCCCATTTGAAACTGCCCATTGTTAAAGTAGCTCGCGAGCACACTCCACTCGGAGCCTTCAATGGCAACATCAATGCCAAACACCTCTTTCCATCGCTGCTGGATCGCTTCAGCAAGAGTTTTTTGCCCGGAAATCGTGCTATAGCTCAATGTCACTTGTGGCAAAGTTTGCCGAGTGAGCCCAAGCTCCAAAAGCCCTTCTTCAAATAGTTGGCAGGCACTTAACGTATCTGCATCGGCATACGTCTCTTCATCATTTAATAAAGAAAGGTTTCTAGGAACGGGGCTTTTATGGGGAAGGCATCCTTGAAAAATATGATCGGTGAGCATCTTGCGATCGAGCGCATAAGCAAAAGCCCTGCGGATCTTAGAGGAATTATAGGGAAACTTCTCTGTATTGACATAGATCCAGTAGGTGCGCGCGACATCTTGATATGAGAGCCTCTCCTGAAAAGAAGAAGAAGAAAGAGCATCTAACGGCAATGTCGTCATCGGATCTCCAATAAAGTCGATCTCCCCTTTTTCAAAGAGTGACAACACCGTCATCGGATCTTTGACAAATGAAAATTGAATGGATTGCGTTCCAACATGCTCCCTATCCCAATACTTCGAATTGGCAATCAATTTTAGATCCACATCCCGTTTCCATACTTCGATATTAAAAGGACCATTGAAGACGGTGGGCTCATTTTCAAAAGAATAAAGAGGAGAAAAAATCGGGTGGGTCAAGAGATCGAGGAAATAGGGAGCGGGATGCTCAAGTGTGACAATGAGCGTCTGCTCATCTAATGCCATCACTCCGACATCATCGAGAGCCATCGTCCCGAGCTTCGCCCCTCTTGCGTTCTTAATGATGTAGAATAGATCCGATCTGGCACAAAGGCTATCTGGTTTAAGAGCCTCCTTCCAAGATGCCACAAACTGGTGCGCTGTGACCTTGTCTCCGTTTGACCAGAGGTGGGGACGCAATGTAAATGTATAGGTCGTCTGATCGGGAGAGAGCACCACCTGCTCTGCAGCAGCTAATTGACAAACACCTTCAGAATCCACTCGGGTAAGCCCCTCGAAAAGCAATCTTTCAATGGCCCGACACCGCAAATCGATCCCGAAGTGGGGATTTAAAGAGAGAGGATCTCCCTCTTGAAAATTCAATTGTAACCTGGAACTTGTTAACACAACCTGCTCGCGACCTGCGAGAGAGTAGAAAGCGGTGCCGATAATCACAGCACCTAATAGCCCAAAAAAAAGTCTTCGACGTTTCATTAATACCTCCTTAGAAAGATATTAATTTTAAATCAACATCTCCATTTTGCGCGATGCAAACGTTCTTAATTTTTGTATTTACACGGTATTTGTACACATGGCGGAAGATCCCAATGACGGGCATTTCTTGAAT
The DNA here is from genome assembly GCA_020053915.1 of Parachlamydiales bacterium. Taxonomy (GTDB): domain Bacteria; phylum Chlamydiota; class Chlamydiia; order Chlamydiales; family Rhabdochlamydiaceae; genus JAGVMG01. Next base: position 54,201 of record JAGVMG010000053.1, read on the forward strand.
GAGGATCTCCTCAGCTTGCTTTAAAAGCCGATCCCTTGCTTGAGACTCTTTGGCTGCATGGGCTGATTTCAGTAAAGCCGTATACTCCGGATGCTCCCATTGAGAAGAGTTATATAAGTTTGTCCGATCGCGGAATAACTCCAAATGAGAACGGGGATAAAAATACGGGGAACTTCTCAAGCAAGCAGCTAACTGAAACTCTCTTCGATCCAAATGAAGCGATAAACTATTCCATTCCATTCTCACTAAACGGATCGAAACATCTAAAACTTGGCGCAGCTGCTCTTGAATCCTCTTAACTAGATATTCCTGCCCTGGGATATCACTATGATAAAATGTCAGTTCAGGGAACTCATTTTTTTTAATTCCAAGCTCCTTTAATCCGGCTGCAAAAAACGCTTGCGCTTGGGCTGCATTGCCATCCCAACTCTCAAAACCGTCGCATTGCGACTGAGGGATGGGGCTCATGTGTGGATATTGTCCTAAAGTCTTTGTAATTATTTTTCGATCAATGGCACAAGCAAACGCTTTGCGAATGGATGCAGATTGCAAAGGGAAAACGCGGGTATTGAGATACACCCAGGATACCTGATCGACCTCTCTTGATCTCCACAAAGGAACATCAGTATGGTATTCTTGGGGAAGTACACAGTAAGGATCTCCAATCCAATCGAGTTTTTCCTTTTGAAAATCTTCGTAGATCGTTTTAAAATCTTTGTGCATCGTGATGTAGACATCATCCAATGCGACATTTTTTTTATCCCAGTAGTAGGGATTGGCTGTCAAGTGAAGCAACTGATCTTTCTGCCATTGCCTCACGAGAAAGGGGCCGTTGAATTGAGTCGGCTCTTCTTCACCTTTGTACAAAGGAGAAAGTGCAGGATGAGCGGTGAGGTGTAAAAAATAGGAAGCTGGATGTTGCAGCTCTACCAAGAGTTTTTGAGGTCCTGCCGCCTTCACTTTCACCTTGTTTAAAGAAATAAGCCCCTGTTTGGCCTTTCTTGCATTTTTGATCGGATAGAAAAAATCTGCTCTGAGATAAGGAGAATTAGAATTCAATGCCTTTTTCCATGTCTGCTCGAAATCGTAAGCAGTGACCATATCTCCATTCGACCACTGGTGTTCACGGAGAAAAAAGGTATATTCCGTTTGAGACGCTGAGATGTGGATTTCTCTTGCCGCTGCAAGCTGAGGCACCCCTTGCGCATCCAATCGTGTCAGCCCCTCATAAAGCGCGCGGCCTAAACTACGACACCTCTGATCGATCCCAATCTGAGGATTCAAGGAGATAGGGTCTCCTTCTTGGAAGTTGATCCTCAACACTTTCGCTTCATTTTTGACCTCAGGCCGATTCCTTTGCCCTCGCAGTTTTCGCTCACAGGCATGAAGCAGTCCTAAGGAAGGATTCACATCGATGAGAAAGAGATAGTGCGCCCCTTCAAATTCAATCGTGCTATACCCGAAACATGAATGGTTTGAAGACTGGATCTCCAGCATTTCTGGGAGCAAACTCCCCTGCAGCTGCGAGTCTGCTGTTTTAATGATGAGGACAGCATCTTTAGAGGCATAACGGCTCTCGATCAAAAAATGCGTTTTCCCGAGTTCTTTTTTATATAGCCTGCTAAAAAGAGCAAACACCTGAAGACATGTGCGCGCCGAAATCAAAGTTTGAAAGGAGGGAGGCGTCAAAGAATAAAAGACCTCTTCCATAAAAGGATGGAAGGTCGCAAATTTCTCTCTAAATTTAAACAGAATCTCCTCGAACTGCTTGTCCTGTTGAGATAAGAGTCCTCCATTGTAGTCTCGGAAAGGGCCTAAAATCTGCTCGACTGCTTTTGCGATGTAGTTCCTCGCCTGCCTCAAGTCAATCGACCAATTTTTTTTCAAAAAAAAGTCGTAATCCACTTCTAGCAAAAAAATCAACCCTTCACGCACCCGTTTTCCTAAAACACCTAAAGCCACCATTCTTTGGCTGACAAGACGCACAGAGGAGGGAAGATGGGCGGCTAACTTTTTAAAAGGAATCGAATCCTTTTTCTGAACCCGCGTTGCCACCACGTTAAACTGCAGGACCTCCTGAATCTGCGAATGAAAAGAAATCATCACCTGAGGCAAATCCGCGATCACCCGTTGCTCTTGAGAGAGCTGAATCAAGCTCTTATAGATCTCCTCCTGATTGTAAGGGATCGAGATCGAAGGGGTTAAGAACTGAATCCCTTGCTTAAGCTCATTGGGAAGATTTTTTTTCAGTAAATTCACTTCTAGCATCGTGAAGTGATTTCCCCGCAATTTCTCAATCTCCAAATAGCAGAACAAATGCCCGGATTCCTTCTCTTTGCAAGAATAGAACGACCCAAAGGCGATCTTAATGCCCGGCATTAAGTTAGAAAGCGCTTTAAAAACATGCTTTTCCTCTAATAACTCATGCACATGCAACGTACTGATTCCCAATGCGATACTTAACACACTCTTCCCTTCAACCTTCAACTTAAAAGGTTTGACCACCACGCAACGCTGCGAGGAATTCTGCATCTTCTGCATCAACTTGGCTCGTACAAAATAGCTCAGCAGAACAAAACGCTGGATAAAGGCATCAGAGCGCGTTTCCAGAAATCGATCGCTCATCTGCGCTAATGTCTGAACAAAGACCTTAGACAGATCAGTCGAATAGAATTCAGGAAACCGCTTGAAGCGTTTTTCAAGGCCTTGCCAGAGATGAAAGGGGATCACGAGTTACTTTGCCGCTAAAGATTAAACGGGCAAGTGTGCCTTATCGGCTGATTTTTTTCACGGATTGCCTTAACTTTCTGGATGCTCCATTTGGCTAAGGAAAGATTCAATCCATACAGAAAACAGTTCCCAATATAAGTTAATATCTGAGGGCAGTTGAGGAGGCTTCCAATTTAGTTTCTGAAGAGGAATTTTAAGTTCTATTAACACGTTGCGAATTTCGATTACTTTAACACCCAACGCCTTATTTTCGACCTTAGCGATCCATTGACGCAATGGCAAAACTACCTCTAGAATATACCTCCAGGAAGGAATGCAATCGGGGATCGGGCCTAATTCCTTTTTCATCTGGTCTCTTTTGATAAATCGATAATGACGTTGATTGCGAACGTTAAACGCCTCAAAAAAACCTGACTGAACAAAACTGTCCAGTAAAAGGGAAAGGCTCCGCTTGCTATATCCGATTTCTGTAACATCAGCTGCTGTGAAATCATTTTTTTCTTCCGTTAAAAAATATGTCATCAGATCAGCACGCGCGCCTGCCCCAAATAAAGCGCGAAAACGTAAAGAAAGGAGTGCAGGTAATTCACATCGAGGAGCTTTGGACTTGCCACTGGGACTGAATTTTAAAGGCATTACCTTTGAAAGCAATGGCCAATTGGCTTGAGAGATAGAATTTAATGTCGCTGCAAATATTGAAAATGGAAGATCAACCGATGGTCCAAATGTTTTAAGAAGCGTTTTAAGACGACTGATCGAGATAAAATGATGATACCGCGCACACCAATCAAGCGCTTCATCGCGAAGCCGCGCATCGACGTCCGCGAGTATAGCTGTAAGAATCACAAGCTCTTCTAATACAATCAAACAATGTTGATGCTGCCGTTTCACTCCAGAAACTCCCAATTCCGTCCATAAGCTCCAAGCAATATTGAGAAGCAGCCGATCTAATTTTTGACTAAGAGTCTGCACTAGATCCCCCCAGAGAGTTTAGAGCCTCATGCAATGTTAGGTCAAATTCATCAGAAACGTCTTGAGTGACGCACCAATGCTTAGCAGTTTGAAGTTCGGCTTCTGTCGGCCGTAAAAATTTTAGATCCGTAAAATGCTTACTTTGGGGCCCCTGGTCTACGGATGCATACAGTTTGAAACAGATTTGATCAAGACGCCCCGCGTAATGGATCGTTAGGCCTCCAAATTTACGGGTATGCAAACGGGATTTAAATCCTTCTGGCAGGCCTAATTCCAGCAAAGAAGTAGGGCCTGGATTTAACCAGTCTTTTCCAATTTCAAGCGCATTTCCTACCTTGTGGACTGCCTGCAGCAAATCATCTGGAAGCGGAGCCGCAGAAACAAGCTCTCCAGAAACCATTCTAGCGACGAGATCGAGGTCTTTTGTAGTTCTTTCAAGCTGATTAAGCAGCAAAAGACTCCCGCCTCCAATTGCAACCACCTCATAATAAAGACCTTGATCACTAAGCATTTGTCCAAGAAGGTCCAAAGCATGCTCTAATATAGCAGAATTCAGATCCATGTAAGCCTCATTTTCAAGCAGATTCAAGAGCTTTAAACTCTCGAATCGAGAGCTTAAACTTCATAATACTCTCAAAGATATTTATTTGCAATACACTGAAAAGTTAGCGAGTAAAGCAGGATGGTTTAGAGAAAAATAAAGATCCCCGCAGGAAGCGGGGATCTTGAGAACATTTAGGATTGCTGCGGCGTTGGGCGATCGGTGATCACAGGTAGATCTCTGTCACTCACCTTTTCTGGAGGAGGTGGAGGTGTTTTACGGTTCAGATCTTGCGCTGTTTTGAGACGCTGGCGTTTCTTTTCGATATCCCATGTTCCATTCAAAATTTCCAAGACATCATCGCGATCCAACGTTTCAAACTCCATGAGCATTTCGGTCATGAGCTGCACTTCAGCGCGTTTACTAAGGATAATCTCTTTCGCGTAGCGGAGCGCTTCATCTAAAAGCTTGCGCACTTCTTCGTCGATCGACTTAGCTGTAGCTTCCGAGTAGCTCTTCTCGCGGTAGTTGGACATCCCGAGGTATTGGCCCCCTTCTGCACGCTCGTCATAAGCGACCGTTCCCAAAGAATCTGTCATCCCCCATTCACACACCATGCTGCGCACCAAACGTGTCGCTTGCGTGATATCCATTTGGGCACCAGACGAGATATCTCCGACAAAAACCTCTTCGGCAATTCTTCCGCCCATGAGAACGGCAAGTTGGTCTAAGAGTTCGCGCTTCCAATAGCTCAAGCGGTTTTTCTTAGGCATGAAGTGGGTTGCTCCTAAAGAGAGCCCACGAGGAATGATCGTGACTTTATCAACTGGGTCTGCATGTTTTACACAAAGAGCGACGATGGCATGTCCAGATTCATGGTAAGCTGTCGTCTTTTTTTCATTTTGGTCAATTTCTAACGATCTGCGTTCTTTGCCATAACGAACCTTATCACACGCTTCTGCTGCATCGGATTCTGTCACCGCGCTGCGTCCCTTTCGGGCTGCAAGAAGAGCGGCTTCATTTAAGATGTTTGCAAGATCAGCACCCGAGGAACCTGGAGTGTTCCGAGCAATGTGCATCAGCTCGACAGTAGGATCGAGTTTAATTCTTCGAGCATGTACTTTTAAAATTTCTAAACGTCCTTTAAGGTCAGGAAGATCGATCACGACTCGACGATCGAACCGGCCTGGACGCAAGAGCGCTTTATCCAGAACATCAGGGCGGTTGGTCGCTGCAATCAGGATCACCCCTTCGTTGGTATCAAATCCATCCATCTCGACAAGAAGCTGATTCAATGTCTGTTCCCGCTCATCATGTCCCCCACCGATACCCGCTCCGCGATGACGGCCGACAGCATCGATCTCATCCATGAAAATGATGCAAGGCGCATTCTTTTTCGCTTGATCAAACATGTCTCGGATACGGCTCGCACCGACACCGACAAACATTTCGACGAAATCTGAGCCTGAAATCGAGAAGAAAGGACGGTCCGCTTCACCAGCAACCGCTTTAGCAATGAGTGTTTTCCCCGTTCCAGGAGCTCCCACACACAAAACCCCTTTAGGAATCCGCGCACCAAGAGCTGTAAATTTAGAAGGATCTTTCAGAAAATCGACAATCTCTTGCAATTCTTCCTTAGCCTCTTCGCATCCTGCGACGTCTTTGAAAGTCACCTTATTGCGCTCTTTTGTAAGAAGTTTCGCAGGAGACTTTCCGAAATTCATCGCATTGCCGCCTACCCCTTTCATCTGTCTTGAAAAGATGAAGTAGATGAAAAGAACGACGAGGACGACAGGAAGGATTGTGAATAGATAGCTAAAGTAGTTAGGAGAAGGCTCTTCACTTGTAAATGTTCTTTCCAGCACTAAATTGCGCTGCTGATCGGGAGCTCTAAAGACTGCGCCCTTGTTCGTAGCAAAATGCTCAAACTCTTGTTTTGCCTGAGAAAACCAACGAGTGAACGCTTCAGGGTCTTGTTTTTCTAAAGCTCTTGTGGAGAGCTCTTGGTTATTAAAGTACCAAATGACGTTTGTGACATTCTGACGCGCTTTATCAAGGGATGCTGTATTTGTCTCGAGCTCGCTATTAACGTTGTTGTACTGTTCGAGCTGTGCTTTATAGGTGCGCACACTTCTTAAAGGAAGCAAGCGAACGTTTTGCTGCTCTTGGTTTAAAGCCGCAACCAAAGTCCCGAGTTCATCTAACGCGCTGCGATAGGTCTGAATCTGCGTTTGCGGATTTTGAGAAGCATCGGAAACTTGAATTTCTAAGTTCTTGAGCTGTAATTTCATCTGCTCATCGCCAATGCCTAAAGCATGGGATTTAAACCCTTCGATTAAAGTCACTAAATCCTTACCAAAAGCAGAAGCATTAGATTCGGTCAAAGAAGGATAGAGTCGATTTAAGTCAGCAAGAGAGGTGTATTCTTGAGCAGGAACCGATTTAATGACGACCGCGTTATCGCGATCCGCGCTATTAAAGGAGAAATCGACCACGCGGTATCCCCCTTTTGGGAGAGGAAGGCCAGTCAGTTCTAAAAAGAGAGTGGAGGCATCCATGACGCTTTGTTTGGAAGCTGTCAAATCGCTCTCTAATTCTTTCTTTTGAGAGACGAGGTCATGGTTGCGATTGAGCAATTCTAAATAGCGGAAGCGGAGCTTGCCTTCATCAGACAGCCGGTCTTTAAATTTACCGCTGAAGGAGACGAGATTGTCATTCAAGGCAATCTTGCGGCTATCCTCTCTTTGAATCAAGTCCAGGTTAACAAGATGTTCTACCTGATAGCTCGAAGAGACTTTAGCGCTTCGCTCACTGCTGAGGTTTTGAACCGTCAGAATGACGAGGATTGCAGCCAGCAAAAAAATGAAAAATCCGCCGGGGAACCCTTTTTTAGGCTCCGATTTAAAATTGTCGTTGTTCATAAGCTATATACACATGGTTATAGAGAATAAATTAAACCACCCGCAAGCGATTAAAGTAAAGAACATCCCGCAAGAAGTTCCCCTTCATATAAGGCCGCACACACGGATCTTACCTTTCGCCAGTCGACTGTTTTTTCATCATAACAAATTCTGAATAATTTGTCTTAATATTCTTTAATTTTTATTTTAAGTAGAATGAAAACTAATGATTTACAATTAACTTTTAAAACTTCTTTTAAAGAAAAGGCACCCTCGATCCACAGATAACACCCCTCTTTTTAAAGGAAAACTCTTTGCCAGGCTCTTTTTTTGCAAATGACTCACGCACTGGTCAAACACCTGCGCAGAAAACTGTATATTTTCCTGAGACGCCCACTCCCGTAAAAGGTATTCCCATTCAATCTTTTCTAGATCATATCTAGAAAGATCCCACCTTACTTCCTCGCCATCCGCATCCAGCGTCGCAAAACAATGGGCCAACTTAGCTGAAAAATAGCGCGCTAGCTCATCGGCAATGTTACCCAACCGGCACAAGTTCGCATGGACCCCTTTTCCAAAGGCTTGAGAGAGTTGAGGAAGAAGCTCCAACCTCATCCGCGCGCGCAAAAATCGGGCATCGCCGTTAGTGCGGTCCTCTAATCCCTTAAGCCCTCTCCCGGCTAACCAATTGATAAGCTCGCCCTTCTCATGCTCCAAAAGTGGGCGCCAGGTGACCATTTCATTAAACGTCCCGACAGTTCGCATCCCCACAGCGTTTCTCAAATGAGCCCCTTCAAAGAGCCTCTTGAGGACCGTTTCTGCCTGATCCTCAAATTGATGGGCCAAGATTAACGCTTGGGCGCCAATCTCACAATAAGTTTTTTTGAAGCACTGCAGACGATATTCTCGAGCATGCGCCTCGAGGTTTTTTTCAGGAACCTTATCCGATGAAAGATGGTGTACATGAATCTCCAGGTTTAGAGAGCGCGCCTCCTCTTGCAGGCATTGAGCCTCATCCCCGCTTTCTTCCCGCCAGTTGTGATCGATATGGATAAGATGCAGGTCTAGAGGAAAAAACCGCTTACAAGCCACAAGCAAATGGAGCAACGCTTTAGAATCGGGACCGCCCGAATAGCCCAAAAGCAGGGGTTTCCCTTGAGTCCAATGCCTATCTAGAAATTTCCTTAAAGAAAGAAGCAATGTATCTGCCATAGGAGCATTATAGATCATCTTGAATTCCTGACGAACATTTTTTCCTCTTTTGCTATATCGCAGCTTTCCCTTAAACTGTGAGGCAATATAAGGACCTCAAGATGCCGATCCTTTGGCGCTATTTATTGCGCAGCTACTTTCAAGTGCTCCTCCTGTGCGTGAGCAGCTTTATCGCTGTTCTCGTTGTCTTGCGCTTCCAGGAAATCGCACGGTTTGCCTCCTCGGGCGCCCCCATGTTAAAAGTTTTTTCATTCACGCTCTTGCAAATCCCCTACATTCTCCCAATCGCTATTCCCGTTTCCTGCTTGATCGCCTCAATTCTTTTGTTTCAGCGCTTGAGCCACACACATGAACTCACAGCTCTTCGCACCTGCGGGCTGGGACTAAAGCCGATCATTTTTCCGATGCTCTATGCGGGATGCCTGATGAGTCTGATCGCTCTAACCATCTCCTGCGAAATTGCCCCCCGCAGCAGATCGCTCAGCAAATGGCTCATTTATGAAACAGCGAGCCAAAACCCCCTCTTTCTCCTTCAAAAAGAGAGCCTCGTTAAATTAAAAAACGCCTATTACGACATGAAGGTGTTAGAATCGGGGAAGTATGCGGAAGATGTTCTCATTGCCGTTAAAAATAGCACCAATCAACGCCTCGCTCTACTCATCGCTAAAGAGCTTTCTCTTAAAGGAGAGCTTCTCAAAGGAGAACAGGTCGCTTTAATCTCGAGCGTCGATCCCAAAAAAGCTCAAGGGTTTGACCATCTGGTGATTGAAAACCAAGCGATTATGGACACAGAAGCTGCCAATTTAAGCCAATTCACGCAAAGCACCGATTGGAATTCAAGCTATGAATACCAGCCAATGCGCATGATTTTAGCGCGGGAAAATTTAAGCAAGAAACATTCTGGAATGTTCTCTTTAAGTAGAAGCGCTCAGCTCGAGCTTTCAAGACGCTTCTCGATTGCACTTGCCGCATTCACATTCACCCTCATTGGCACAGCCTTCGGAATGCAAATCAGCCGCAATCGCTCAAGAAAAGGGGTCCTCTGGGCCATTACACTCGCCGCCTTCTACATGGTCTCTTTCGTCGCTGCGAAATCGATGCGCCATAGCCCGATCCTCGCCTCGATGATCTATCTGCTGCCCCATCCGATCATTATCATCCTGTCCCTGCGCTCTCTTAAATCGATTCAGGAGGGCATTGAATGATCTTAAGCACTCTGTGGGAACGCTATCTTTTCCGAGAAACACTGAAAGTGTTCTTCCTATTTTTAGGATGTTTTTATTCCCTTTATGCATTGATCGATTACTCGACCCACATGCAAGATTTCTTTGTCGATAAACGGATCCAGATTAGCCATATTTTCATCTACTACTCGTTCCAGTTTATCAAGCGTGCCGACATGCTTATTCCTCTTGCGATGCTCATTGCAACCATCAAGGTCATCTTAACCTTGAATGCTCAAGGAGAACTCGTCGCTCTGCAAGCATCTGGCATCCCTTTGAAAAAAATCGTCCGACCACTCCTTCTTGTCGCCTCCCTCTGCACCCTCTTTAATCTTGTCAGCGCCGAGTGGATCCTTCCCAACTGCCTCAACTATCTCGACAAATTCCGCGAAGAGCACTTTAAACATTCCTTCCGCGGCAACCGGAAAGAACCGATCCATACCCTTTATCTTAAGGATCGCACCAAAATCATCTATCAAACGCAAGATCTCAACAAAGACGTCTATTTCGACGTTTTCTGGGTCCGCTCATCGGACGATCTTTGGAGAATTAAAACGCTCTCTCTCGATCTGGAACATCCGGTCGGAACCTTCGTCGACCACATCCAGCGCAATGCATTAGGCAACCTAGAAAAAACTGAATCCTTTGACACTTATACTTTCGCCCCATTTCGAGTGCTGCCCGACCTCGCCGGCAAAGGCTACATCCCTCTCGAAAACCGCAAAATTACCGATCTTATCCGGATGCTCGGCGAAAAGAGAAAAGCCACCGCTATGGAACACCCTCAAGTGATGACACACCTGCTCTTTAAATGCATGATCCCCTGGATGGCACTCCTAGCAGTGATCGCACCGCTTCCCTTCTGCGTGCGCCATACGCGCATGACCCCCACTTTTTTCATCTACACGATTGCTCTCTTTGGGTTTATCTCCTTCTACGCCCTCATGGATGCCGCAGTGATTTTAGGAGAAAATAATGTGGTGGTCCCTTGGATTGCCATTCTCTCCCCTTTTGCTCTATGCACTTTGGCCTTTGGCTGGAAATACACGAAAACAAATTAAGGATCTCCATGAAGGTGAATGTACCGAACCTAGAAATGACACAATGGAAACCGAAACTCCTCCTCTTTTATCACATTCTGGCAGCCCTGCTTTTGGTCACCCTCTTCTCTCCTATGACAAAAGGGTTTTGGGAAGTGATCGATATCGCCTTTTTTAAATGGATCAATGGTTCTTTAAGAGCTCATCCCTGGTGGCAAATTTTCTGGGCGCTTGCCAATCATAAGCTCGCCGATTGGGTGGAAGATCTATTTATCTTAAGTTTTTTTATTGCCTACGTTCGTGCAGCGCACAAATCGCTGCGCTTAAAAAGAATCGGAGAACTCGTCTTTTGCATCCTCTATATTGCCGCGATCCTCTTCTTTGTCAACCGCGTCCTCTTTAGAGAAAACCTCGAGATTCCGCGTATGAGCCCTACCTTGGTGGTCGATTCAAGCGTGCGCCTTTCAGAGCACATCCATTGGATGAAAATTAAAGATTCCGCATCAAAAAGCTTTCCAGGAGACCATGGCACCACGGCGATCCTCTTTGCCGCGAGCTATTTCATTCTTGCAAGAGGACGTCTCGGCATCCTCGCCTGCCTTTATGGAGCCTTCCTCTGCCTGCCGCGCTTAATCACAGGCGCCCATTGGTTTTCCGACATTTTTGTCGGTAGTGGCGCGATTGCCCTCGTTTTCTTAAGTTGGGCTTTCTGCTCCCCCCTCTTTCAAACATTTGTCAACAGCTGGCAACGCTTGCTTTCTTTTAAACGCACCAAAACAGAGGTTTAAGAATGAAGAAGGACGCATACGCAAAACTACTCGAACTCTCAAAAAACACGGCTCTTCTCACCTCTATCCAAGCGCTTTTGGATTGGGATCAAGAAACCTACATGCCCAAAGATGCGATCCACGCCCGCTCTCTTCAAATCGAACTCCTCTCCGGATTGCTGCACAAAGCGAAGACTAACCCGCAGTTCACCAAAGCCTTAAATGCGTTGATCGACGTAGAAACAGGAGAAATTCAAGATGACCGCCTCACTCCTCTTCAGATCGCAGCTTTGCGCGAATTTAGACGCGACTATCTCCATGACAGCAAGCTCACCAGCGCCTTCATTAAGAACTTCTCGAAAACCACATCGACAGCCATCCACGCTTGGAAAAGCGCGAAAGACCATAACGACTTCCGCGAGTTTGCTCCCCACTTAGAAAAGATCGTTTCTTTAAGCCGGAAAAAAGCAGATCTCCTCGGCTTTAAGGATCACCCATACGACGCTCTCCTCGATCTTTATGAACCCGAGATGAAGACATCCTATCTCATCCCCCTCTTTACACAGCTCAAATTGAAGCTGACCTATTTGGTCCAGCAAATCGCCGCATGTCCCCAACCTGCCACCGATTTTCTCAATGGCGAGTTCCCGAAATACAAACAAATGAACTTCTCTCACCAACTTTTGCGCGCCATGGGATTCCACGGAGACACCTCTCGCCTCGATCTCACTCACCACCCGTTCTGCACCAGCTTACATCCGACCGACGTTAGAATGACAACCCGCATCCATCCCGACAATCCGATGTTCAACATCTTCTGCATCCTGCACGAAGGGGGACACGGCCTCTACGAGATGAATCTCAACAAAGACTTCTATGGCACTCCGCTCTGCTCCGCCATTTCCCTCGGAATCCACGAAAGCCAATCCCGCTTCTGGGAAACCCTCATCGGGCATAGCCTCCCCTTCTGGGAACATTTCTTCCCTAGGCTACAAGAAGAATTCCCCGAGCAGTTTAATGCAATTGCTCTGCCCGATTTTTACCAAGCCATCCATACCGTAAAGCCCGGCCTCATCCGGATCCAATCGGATGAAGTGACCTATAACCTCCACATCATCGTCCGTTTTGAAATTGAAAAAGCCCTGATCGAAGGCTCTTTGAAAGTGCGCGATGTCCCCGGTGCATGGAACGAAAAAATGCGCGAGTACCTCGGCATCTCCCCCTCCTTCGATGGAGAAGGGTGTCTGCAAGATATCCACTGGGCCATGGGAGGCCTCGGCTACTTCCCTACCTATACCCTCGGCAACCTCTTTGCCGCGCAGTTCTTCGCCGCCTTCGAAAAAGCCCATCCCGACTGGAAAGCAAAAATTTCCCAAGGGCAGGTCGACTTCATCCGTGAATGGCTCAAAGAGAACATCCACCAACACGGCCGCCAGTACACCTCGTCAGAGCTCTGCCAAAAGGTGACGGGCAAACCGCTATCCGCCGAGCCCTTCATCAACTACCTCGAAGGGAAATATAAAACGATTTACCACATCTAAAAAAGAGCTCCTCATCATGTAAGTGATGAGGAGCTCTCGCCAATTTGCCAGATTTACCATCTCTTGAGCTTACTGTCTATAGCGCGCCCCTTTCTGAAAAAAATTAAAACCAATAATTCACAAGCAGAAAGTTTTAATATTTTTGGCAAAACTGCTATAACATATCTCATCCGACAACAACGGGAGATAATTTATGGCTTTACGCGCAGCATCCGGCACATTGGATCCTCAAAAATCCCAGCACCTTAAAGCACTTTACGAAGATTTCAAACACTGCTCTATCCAGCTCAACACCTGCAAAAAATCCGATCTTATCTCTATTTTCGAACGGTGTGAAGACAGCTTTTTGAATCTCAAATATGAAACTAAAATGCTGTTAAAGCAAACTTCTAAATATTTACTCGAATTCGATTCTCTGCGTAAAATTCTTCTCACATTCTCCAAAAATATTAAAGAAATTCATAAAGACCTGAAAAATGCAGTTGAGAAACAACTCCCGTCTAAATTTGACTCAAACACGACAGGGCCTATCAACACAGAAATGAAAGAAAGAATCCGAGCATTAAAAATGACTAAATCCCTGGAGCTTAATAAATGCTTAAAACAAATTCCACACAATCAATCTATTTACAGCAAAAAAAGAAGCGACAAACGGGCTAATCTAGTGAAAAAAAATGACACTTTGTTAGTAACAGCTCAAAAAATCCCGATGAGTGCACATAATTTGAAAATACTTAAGATTAAGCAAAAAAAAGCTGTGGAAAAGTTTGAGGCGAAAACCGAAAAAAAACTGTGCCGCTTAAGTAGATTAGAAAAAGACACACGCGTAACCATTGAAAAGGAACTTAAGGTCTTAAACCAGGCCCTTAATGGCAAGCATGAATCTGCAGAAGACGTTAACCGGGCTCTTTCACAATATAAATATCCTGCATTAGTCAATAAATACACAATGCCTGGATAGGATTCACATTCGGATAACGACTATTAGATGAAGCATCTATTTCTAGGACGTTTTAAGACTTCCTCTGAGGCGCCATGAGGCGCAGCCGGCGGCGTTCGTCTGCTTGGGCAAAACGCCGCTTTTCGTCTTCGGTTTCTGGGAGGATGGGAGCGATTTTTACGGGCTTCATATCGTCGCCGACAGCCACGAAGGTGAAATAGGCGGAGACGATGTGCTTGCGCGCTAAAGTGCGAAATTCTTCGACAAAGACTCTCAAGCCAATTTCCATCGAGGTGTTCCAGACGCGGTTCACAGAGGCTTGGAAAACAAGGACATCGCCGTGCTTAGCCGGAGAGTGGAAACGCACCGAATCAACCGATAAGGTCACGCAGACCCTGCCCGAATGGCGTTTAGCGACGACACCCGCCAAACGATCGGAGATTTCTAGGACACGGCCTCCAAAGAGTGTCCCGTAGGCATTGAGGTCATTGGGGTAGACAACCGCGACCTGATCATGGATCGCTGATTCGACAACCCGCTTTCCCTTAAGCTCTTCTGCCATCACACCCCTCCTTATTCTGTTATGCTCTTAAGTCATTTATACAGAATGGCAAATAAAAAACGAGAAACATTTGCTAAAAAACAAAATCACTGGTTTACAATGACTTAAGATCGGTTATTTCTCTTAAAAAACCACTTTAGAATTGCTTTCATTATAATAATCGTGGTATAATAATATAAAATATTTTAAAGAAGAGATATGAAGAAGAAAAGTCTTAAAACCTCTTTCTGGTCGAAATTAATAATGACCTTGAAAAGGGGCGCTACAGCCTTTAAACGCGTTTGCCTCGCGTCGCCGACAGTCGCTCTGTTTTCAGAGATGTGTATAAAAAACCCATTTTTTTGGGCACTCTCTCTGTTTGTCACAGCGCTCGTCGTGATGATGACGGCCGTGTTAGCCCTTCCTCCTATTTCAGCGACAGGGATCCCAATCTGCATCCTGACGACAATTGCGCTCGTTCTCGTTACATTGAGCAAGCCGATGCGCAAATGGCTCCTGTGCGAGGTGTCTTTGATGGGCAGCGCCCTTTGCTATGCGCTGGCAGGCCGCATTACTTCCTTTATTCTTCCTGCCTGTGCGACACGCACTTGGTATACAGAGATTACCGAACTTTTAACACTGGGTGCTATTCCGCTAAAGAACCGCAACCACCACCAACAGTTGAAACGGGAAGGATATACAGCGTTTCTTTCTTTAGTAGAAGACTTCGAAATCGAGCCCCATCTTTTTGGGTGCCCGATTACACCTGACTACTGGGAAAAAGAAGGGTTTTCCTTCTCATGGCTTCCTACCCCTGACCTCTCCCCTGTTGCCAAAGAACATATCGAGAAAGGGATCGCCTTTCTTCATAAGCAAATTTCACGCGGCAAAAAGGTCTATGTGCATTGCAATGCAGGTGTTGCCCGCAGTGCAACGATCGTCATCTGTTATCTGATCCGCTACCATCGCATGGCAGTCGATGAAGCTGTTGCCTTTGTTAAGGCAAAGCGCTGGATTGCAGTAAACAAAGAGAGCCCTGCCATTCAAAGCTTTTCCGGCACCTACGAATAAAACAAAAAGGTCTTGCAGAACAGAAGCTCTGCAAGACCTCGCAACACTTACAAAAAAACACGAAATACTTTTAACGTTTTGAGAACTGGTAGCGTTTACGCGCACCACACAAACCGTACTTCTGACGCTCTCTCTTACGAGGATCGCGTGTCAAGAAGCCAACGACTTTGAGGTCATGGCGGCAGCTTTCGTCTTCACCAACGAGAGCGCGTGCAATACCAAGACGGCTAGCAATCGCTTGTCCTTCAATTCCACCACCTTTAACGCGGATCAAAATGTCATATTTCTCTGGTGAAGAGACTTTGACAAGAGGAGCTAGAATTGTCTGTCTTTGGAGTTCTAAAGGAAAATAATCTTCAAATTTGCGCCCGTTTACATCGACTTTACCGGAACCAGGGCGAAGGCGTACAGAAGCCACCGCAGTCTTTCTTCTTCCTGTACCTAGTTGTTCTTTACCTTTCATATGTCCTGCTTTCGAGTTAAATGTTTACGGAGATCGGTTGTTGTGCTTGCATATCGTGGGCTTCGCCAGCGTAAATGCGCAACTTCTTCATTTGAGCTTCAGTTAAACGGGTTTTTGGCATCATGCCTTTTACAGCATGCCAAATGATATAGTCAGGCTTGCGCTCTTTCATAACACGGTAAGGCACTTCGCGCATCCCGCTCATCGCACCAGTATGGTAGCGGTAGATTTTTTGAGCTTCTTTCGCGCCGGTAACCTTGATCTTTTCCGCGTTGATGATGATCACGCCATCCCCTGTATCTACATAAGGAGTAAAATCTGTTTTGTGCTTTCCACGCAAGACTTTTGCAACTTCAGCCGCAAATCGACCGAGTGTTTTTCCGGTTGCATCGAGGATGAACCATTTGCGGTTGATTCGAACTTCTTCTTTCGTACGAAGAGTCGAAGTGTCTTTTTTCTTCTGGATCATGAGATGAACCTTGGGAGTATGTTGTGTTCAATACATTTGTAAGTTTTAAGATGAGCGCTAGTGTACAAGTTCATTCTTTTTTTGCCAAGGGTTTTACTCGACTTAAGGCTTTTTTTAGCGAGCGGATCCAGAGAAATCGCTAACAAATTAGTTATTTCTTCGCAAAATTCATAGCTAACGACGCAATAAATGAGCGAAGAAATAACTAATTTGTCAGAGATTCTCAGGAAGGTGCCGCTTAGCTTGAGTTTATCCAACTTGCCAAAAGATCACCTGATGGATAGACTAGGTAACTCCTTCAAAACGCTAAAACCATTACTTTACTCTATGCGACAACTAAAAACTTTTTTTATCCGCACTTATGGCTGCCAAATGAACGAGCTCGATTCAGAGATCATGGTGGGTCAATTGGAAAAACGGGGCTTGCAAAGGATTCAGGATGAGGAGGCTGCAGACCTTCTCCTATTTAATACCTGTTCGATCCGGGACTTAGCAGAAAGAAAAGTAATGGGTAAAATTGGAAAGATTGCCCATAGCCGAAAAAATAAACCAATAATCGGGGTGACCGGCTGTATGGCGATGGCCAAAAAGGAGTCGATTTTCCGAAAACTTCCCCATGTGGATTTTGTGATCGGAACAAACAACATCAGCGATATGAACGATGTGCTTGACGAGGTGCTAGCCACGGGAAAGCCGATGATCCGCACAGATGATCAGTTCGAAGAAAACCTTAACTATCTCATTGCAAAACGGGACGACCCGGTCAAAGCTTTCGTCTCGATCATCCGCGGATGCGATAAATATTGCACTTACTGTGTTGTCCCCTATACCCGCGGCCAAGAAGTGTCCCGCGATCCGGACTCCATTGTTGAAGAATGTACCCGTTTGGTCGATCAAGGATACAAAGAAATTACTTTGCTAGGGCAAAATGTCAATAGCTATGGCAAAGACAAACCCGAATGGAACTGCCTCTTCCACGACCTTCTCTACCGATTAGATAAAATTCCAGGTATTGCCCGCGTGCGCTTCATGACGAGCCACCCTGTCGACATCACTTTGGATTTGATGCAGGCGATCCGCGACCTTCCCTCCGTTTGCGAATTTGTCCACTTCCCGATCCAAGCTGGCTCAAATCGCATTCTTAAAAAAATGCATCGGATCTATTCGGTCGAAACTTATTTAGAAAAAGTGCAGCTTTTGCGCGAGACGGTTCCCAATGTCTCTTTAGGAACAGATATTATTGTGGGCTTTCCGACAGAGACCGAAGAGGAATTTCAGCAAACCTTCGACATTTTTAAAGAAATCCGTTACAGCGTGGCCTTTATTTTCGCCTATAGCGCTCGCAAAGGAACACCGGCTTTCCGCTGGCGGGATGATATCCCTGAAGAAGTGAAGCAGGAGCGCCTGCAACGCCTGCTCCAGCTGCATGCGGAAATTGGAGCAGAAGAGCGACAAGCTCTGTTAGGCACAGAGATCGAAGTCCTCGTTGAAAAACGCAATCGCGATGAAAAGCAATTAAAAGGGCGCACCCGCTGCTGGAAGAATGTGATTTTTACAGGAAATGATGCGTGCATTGGGACATTACAGACGATCCGTATCACCAGCTACAGCAATCAGACATTGATTGGCGATTGCATAGGTCATGCGGCAATTCCACAGCAACTTAGCATTGTTTCCTGAACTCATCGATGATATTGGCTATGAGACCTGTCCAGCCAGTTTGATGGGAAGCTCCCAATCCGAGTCCTGTATCTCCATGAAAAAACTCATTAAACAAGATGTGATCTTGAAAATGTGGGTCTTTGGAAAAGGGAAAGGAGGCGCCAAAAAACGGACGCTGGCCGGTTGAGTCTTTAGTGAATAGTGAGATCATACGATCTGCAAAAGACTGGGTCATTTGGTGCAAGTTGACACCGGGCTCTTCTCCCACCTGTGTCTGAAAATTAAAAACATCCGCATACATCTTGAGAGACTCTAAAATTAGATAGCTCGTCGGAAACCAAATCGGCCCGCGCCAATTCGAATTGCCCCCCTTTAGACGCGTCATCGACTCTCCAGGCTCATAGCCCACATGCATATCCTTATAGTGAAACACTTGTTTCTCGTGAATTTTGGAAAGGCTGCGAAACCCATACTCTGAGCGGAACTCATTGGGGTCCCAAAGATATTTCAGCACGCTTTTCAAGTGGTTTTCACTGACGAGCGTCAACAGATAGTGTTTCTTGCCTTTTTTTAGAACGGGCATCACACAATCTTCTGTTAAGACCTGTCGATTGTTTAAAAACCACAAAAAATTCTTTTTAAACTCTGGAAAGGAATCAAGCTCCGCTTCACTGATGACATCTACTGCAAAAAGAGGGATCAAGCCCACAAGCGAGCGGATACGAAATTGGGAGAAATTTCCATCGGGATAGACAAGAACATCATAGAAAAATTGATCTTCTTCATTCCACATGGAGTACTTCTTATTCCCCATTTTTTTCATCGCATCGGCGATGTAGACATAATGCTGAAAAAACTTTGTCGCTAAAAACTCATAAGAGGAGTCCGCACTGCTCAGCTCGAGTGCGATCCGCATCATATTCAGAGAAAACTTGGCCATCCACCCCGTGCCATCCGATTGCTTTAACATGGCATCCATGCTATTTTCTTTCGAGCGATCAATGAGTGTGATGTTATCCAGTCCCAGGAAGCCTCCTTCGAACACATTGCAACCAGAGCTGTCGACTTTGTTAACCCAGTACGCAAAGTTGATAAGGAGTTTAAAATAGCATTTTTTTAAGAATGTCAGATCTTTGAGGCCTGTTCGTTCTTTCTGCATTTCATAAAGGCGCAATGCAGCCCATGCTTGGACAGGAGGATTTAAGTCTGAAAATTCCCATTCGTAAGCGGGAATCGCCCCATTGGGATGTTGGAACTGCTCAAAAAGAAGAAGCCAAAGCTGTTCTTTGGCAAATTCAATGTCCACCAATCCCAACGTCAAGCAATGAAAGCCTAAATCCCAAGCGGCAAACCAAGGATATTCCCATTTATCGGGCATTGAGAGGATGCGCATCGAGTTGACATGGCGCCAATGTTGATTCCGGATGTATCTTCTATTTTCAGGGGGCGGAACATAAGCTTTATCCCCGTCTAACCATAGATTCACATCGTAGTAGTAGAATTGTTTAGACCATAACATTCCCGCAATCGCTTGCCTTTGAATCAAGCGCTCATCTTGCGTTGCGAGGTTAGGATGGATCGCATCAAAAAATTCATCCGCTTCTTTTTTACGGGCCTCGAAGATTTTCTCAATCTCTTTAAGCGGAGAGCTCAGCGGCTCATCTGTTAGTCTTAAATAAATCACGACAGAACTGCCACCCGGAATCGACTCGAATACGTAGTGGATGCCTGCTTTAGTGCCCTTTTTTTCTGGATTGATCGCAGGCTCGTTATGAATGATGTGGCGGTGAAAAGCGTCCTTCTGAAACCCTTGAGAGGTTGTGGAGTCTTCATTATTAGTAAATATGGCTTTGCCGCCTGAGGATGCATAACAATATCTCTTTCCGAGATGGTAATCGAAGTCAAGCGATGATGGAGAGGCTAGTTCGGAATCGTCCGCAATGAAACAGAGCGTTTGATCAGGTGCCAATTCTTGGGCGATGATCGGTTCTTTTTTGCGCACATCTCCCCAAGCCCATTGATTGCGGAACCACAACTGAGGAAGAATATGCAGCGGAGCGCTCTCTTTTGAGCGATTACACGCTTCGATCCGAATACAGATGTCTTCAGAAGTGTTTTTGGCGTATTCGATGAAAATATCAAAATAGCGGTTCTCGGCAAAGGCCCCTGTATCCACGAGCTCAAATTCTGGATCGTGCGAGCCCCTGCGCTGATTTTCCTCTTTTAATCGGTGATAAGGAAATTCACTTTGAGGGTATTTGTAAAGATACTTCATGTAGGAATGGGATGGGATCCCATCGAGGTAATAATAGCACTCTTTGACATCTTCTCCATGGTTACCCTCTGGAGAAGAGAGGCCAAAGAGCCGCTCTTTCAAAATCGGATCTTTTCCATTCCAAAATGCAGGAGCAAACGTCAAGACTTGGTAGCGATCGCACCAACCGGCGATCCCATCTTCTCCCCATCGATAGACTTTTTTATGCGCCTCTTCAAAAGGGAAATAACGCCAGGCATCCCCATTCCAGCTATAATCTTCACGGACGGTTCCCCATGCTCTCTCAGAGACGTAGGGCCCCCATTTCTTAAAGGCTGGAACTGGCCCAGTTTTACCTTCCTCTAGCCTTAAATCTTCGATCGTTTGCTTTCTCATGATCCTCATTTTTTACGCACAAGACTAGCCATAGCAAGACCTGCTAAGAACCAGCCGATAATCAAATCGAGCCACATCACAACAGTATATCCGAGAGGAAATCCCCACCAGTTCCAGCTAGGAACAACACCCATTAATCCAACGAAAAAACCAGCTGCGGTTACAAATAAGACTTTGCTTTTGTATTCTTTCGTTTTGAGCTGCATCAGCATCCACGCGATCAAGGCAGCGCCTAAAATCTGCGTAATCAAGGAAATCACAACAGGTTTTGCTCCCATATGGTACCCTGTCATGCGCACACAGGCAAACATAGTTGGGCCCTCTTTTCTTAAGGCCGAGAGCTCTTTTGCGTCTTTGTTACAGCAATGAGGAAGAATGTAGATCCCTTCGCCATTAGCGTTATTTTTAATGACTTGCTGCACTTGTTTTTCATCTTTAAAGCTGTTATAGCTCATCTGATGCCAGGGAAGCACCATCCAAGAAATAAATCCCCAAACAAATAAGATCAACCCTCCTGCGAGAGCACACTTCCAAATCGTTTTTTTCATACCTCATTCCTTTGTAACAATAAAAAAAGGCGAAGCAGGATACCGAGATATTCCGTCTCAGTTTTTCCTGCTTAGCTGGTTAAAATGAAAATCCTGCTTTGATATCTAACCCTTGTAAGGTTAGGTCTCCTCTACCATAACGAAACCCATCATCGATCAACTGATTGTGATCAAACCAAAATTGTTCTTCCCATCCCGCCTGGAAAAACAACTGGTAGCGATCGTTAGAAAAAAATGTCTCGTAACGTACACCGAAAGCCATTTCTAACACGGGTTTAATCGTATGGAAATTGTTCTCCACATAATAGACAACGCCAGGCATTGGCCCCGAAGTTTCCACATCTTTGCGCACCGTCTCAAATTGACAGAAGAGCTCTGAAACGGCAAGAGTTCCGTAAAGACTCCAGTTCCTTGTAAAGTGCCATTCACTATTCAAGCCTCCGCGTAAACCCACACCCCAGAAATCTTGTTTTTGGCGCATAATCATCGTAAAATCAAAGGGAGCAATACCAGTACCTACATTTCTTACCCTATATTTTTGATCAATCCAAGCATACTTTGCACCGATGAATGGTTTTAATACTAGGTAAGAACTGATATAAAAACTGCGAGCTAGCTCTAGATCGATCGCATTAAAGCGCAGCTTCCACCGCGCTCTTGCGGAGTCAAGCGCAACCGGAGAAACGAGAGTGCCTGGCAATAGGGTCGTAAAAAAACCACTGCCGAGCTGTCCTCTCTTGTCGGGGTTATTATGAGCCGAACCTCTCGCATCGAATTGGTCAAGCCATGTGTAATTTGCAAGTAGAGACCATCCGTCATGTCTAAAGTCCACACCGATTCCTGCCTTAAATCCAGGCTCAAAACCGAAATCAACATTCTTAAAATGTCCCTTATGAGCAGATTGAGGCACATTATTATTAAATCGATAATTCCCTTCTTGCGCATAACTCAATCCATCTTCGCGCGCTTGCCAGTAGATAAAGTCAGCAGTTACAAAAAATTCTGCCCAGTTATGAACACGAGAACTTGCAAGAGGTGTTATTTCACTGGAGATTGGCTGGGATTTAGTTTGGGAAGGACTGTCAGCATGTAAAAACTGAACTGCGGTGACACAGATTCCTGTTAATATCCAATTCTGGTAGCGATGCATGTTGAGCTCCGAAAATAAGGGTAGTAACGCAACGTTACTTTTTCTCAAAAAAAAAGTGTATATATTTTTTTGCATTATTCAAAAATTCAAGATTTCTTTTCCCGCGCATGGGAAAAATCTTCTCCACAAGATCTTGCCTCCCAGACACATAAAATAAATTGAAATTAAATAAGACTAAATATATAATAATTTATAACAAAAAAAAGAACAAATAAATGGCATCATTAATCACATCAAACATCTATCCAGATCGAATTCAAATCGATCCCAATCTGATGACCTCTGAGGAAGTAGGGTCTTCCATCTTTGAGTTCAAAAAGGGGAAATACGAAGAGGCGCGAGATTATTTTTTACCCTGTGGATATGTGACCCCGTGTCCTTGGACAAATGAAGAAGAGGAAAGAGCACGGCTAATCGACTTAGAGCGCAATTTACGTAACGAGATAACTTATTTTACAACGCTGGATGCTCACGAAACTGTGGGAGGTTTGTCACGTACCATGAACGACGATGAAATCAGTGCGTTCGTTCAAGCAAAATTCGACCAGCTCAGAAACGATGGAATCCTATTAACACGTTCAGAATTTGAACAATGTAAACCGCCTGTAGCCTTGCGCACATTAGGGAAAATCTACACACAAGAACAGCGGTCTGGACAACTCGATCGTTTATGGGGTGCTGAGTATTTACGGAAACATTTGAGCCCTGATGAACCCTACCGAGTCCCCCGTTTTTTTCTGATCATTGAAGATCATGTGAAGAATTTACCTGTCGTGATATCTGACGTGGGATATCATCTGGCAATTACCCATTTTGATGTCAAATACGGAGAAATTTTAGCTGAAGAAATCAAAGGGACCCCTGCAAGTGACAGCACGCATCTACTCCCTTTGAAGAATGTCGATTACACCGATGTCTATACACCTGATAACATCCTTAAAACAGAAGATGGTCTGTTTTATATTGTAGATACAGAGTGGCTCTCTTTTAGAGCTTCGGTCAGAGAGGCAACTTGGACACAAGATGCAGATGCCATCAAACGCAATTACCTACGGGACCGTTTTAGAGCCTTTCATCCCTGGACAACCAAGGAAATCGAGGTTCAGCGTCGCTAAAGCTCATCCAGTGAAATGCTTTCTTAAATTTTTGAAGCTTTTCCGAGCAAGATAAGTATTTACACTTTTGAGAACTGTCTTTGCAATTTGATATTCGTCAGGTTTTACCGAAATTAATTGTATGCCGGGAGGTGAACTGCACACCTCATTTTCAGCAATGGGAAAACCCCTATCTATTTCGGGAGCCAAAAGATGGACCACCGTCAACTCTTCTTGATATTCTACGCGAAATTGGGTCACCGTGCGCAAGGAGGTGCGTTTTTTGCTAAAACAATCTCGAATCGCAATTGATCTCTCATCTCCTGGCGCTTTATTTGAGACCTGCGCTGTATACACCCACTCATGCGGGATAGATTGCATCTGCCACAGATCCTTATCAGAAGTTGGATCAGAAGAAAATTGTTCACTTAAATAATACAAGGGGCTTTCTTTAGCGGCGTATTTATGAGCTAGAAGTCCATTTCTTAAAGTGCATAATGCATCTGTTCGACAGGAGTGGTCATCTGCTTGGCTGATAAAAGGTGAAAAGTAAGTCGTAAAGCGATTCTCTAACAGAACACTTTGGACTGGCTCTAAATCTAAATTTCCCAGTGAGTTGAGAATGATCGCATCTTTTTTCCCCTGGAGACTCTGGACCAGGACGGAAATGACATGCTTATTTAATCGAATGGCAGGATCTTCATTGTAAATAATCAGACCAAATACAGAGTCACCAGGCTCGACTTTAGCGCATTCTACAAACTCTTCTATGGAAAGGACTTTGATAGTGATTGCATATTTAACCGCATAATGAGCAGCTATTTTTTTCATTCCAGCAACGGTGGGCTGTGCCACTTCAGAAATCGAAGGCGTTCGAGTCCAAAACTGGGCTTTCTCATTCTTTAACGATCCCTTCAATGCATCGACAAAAAAGGGATACTCACTCAAAAATTGCCCTAAAATTTTATGCGTGTCATTACGCCCCCAGCGTTCCGTTGAACACAGCTGATACAAATCTGGAGAGATGGGGGTAGCTGCCATGAGCCTATCTACCTAAAGATGCATTTCGAATTCTTCTTCGGAGAGGATCTTGATATTGAGCTCGCGCGCTTTATCAAACTTCGATCCGGGATCTTCCCCTGCAAGAACATAATCCGTCTTCTGACTTACCGATCCGACGACTTTGCCTCCCCTCTCTTTAATCAGGTTTGTGGCTTCTGTACGGGTGTATTTTTTCAGCGCGCCAGTGAGCACGAAGGATTTTCCCGAAAAAAGATGGTCGGTGCGTCGCTTGAGCTTAGGCGCTACCGGAGTAATTCCTGCTTTTAATAGCTGATGGATCTGTTTCATATGAGCGGCATCGGAAAAATGATCGACAATCGATTGAGCGATTTTCCCGCCCACACCCTCAATTTGCTTCAGCTCATCTACCGTCAGTTGTGCAAGCTTATCAATATCTCCCGCTTCTGCAGCGAGAATCTCAGCTGTCCCCTCGCCAACATACTTGATGCCGAGCGCTAAAATAAAACGGGCCAGCGTGACGTGGCGGGATTTGTCGATGCTAGTAAGGAGGTTGCGGATCGATTTTTCTTTAAATCCTTCGAGTTGAGAGAGCTCTTCTTCTGTAAGCTGATAGAGATCAGAAATCGTTTTGACAAAGCCCTTAGTGAAAAGTTGCTCCACCACTTTTTCTCCGAGATGATCAATGTCCATCGCATCTTTGCTGGCAAAAAAGGCGATCTGCCTCATGCACTGCTCGGGACATTCTCGATTAGGACAACGGACTGCGACCTCTTCCTTGCTGTGAACCACATGAGTGCCGCAAGAGGGACATGTTTTAGGCATGTGCCAAGGATGACTTTCTTTGGGGCGCCGCTTTAAATCGACCTCGACCACTTTGGGGATCACATCCCCTCCCTTTTCGATAACCACCCAATCTCCAACGCGAATGTCCTTACGCTCAACCTCTTCTTGGTTATGCAAGGTCGCTCGCGCAATCGTGCTGCCGGCAACAAGCACGGGCTCAAGTTCTGCGACGGGCGTGAGAACACCTGTTCTTCCCACCTGGACGGTGATGGCGTGGATTCGAGTGATGGCCTGCTCTGGGGCAAATTTATAGGCCACTGCCCAACGGGGACTTTTTCCTGTGCTCCCGAGTTGATCGTGGTATTTGAGTTCATCCACCTTAACGACAATCCCATCAATATCAAAGGGTAGCTTATGCCGCTCCTTTTCTATCTTGTCGGCAAATTCTAAAATTTCATCGACATCAGAGCAGCGGTAGCGGTGGTGTTTTGCAAATGTTGGAAGTCCTAATTTTTCGAGATAGTGGTGACTTTCAAATTGAGTCTCTGTCGGAGGGTTGGTGTCATCGGCAATTCCATAGAATACAGCGCATAAATGGCGCTGAGCTGTCTCCTTGGGATCGAGAAGTTTTAACGAGCCTGCTGCGGCATTGCGAGGATTTGCCCACAACTCTTCTCCAGCATCGGCTTTTTCTTTATTCAGTTTTTGAAAGACAAGGTGGGGCATGAACACCTCGCCGCGCACTTCTAATTCTTCTGGGACATCGGATCCGGTCAGCTCCAAGGGAACAGCACGGATTGTGCGCAGATTTGCCGTGATATCATCCCCTTTTTTTCCATCGCCGCGCGTCAGTGCTTGGATTAGCATCCCGTCTTTGTAGCGCACGGTGACCGCAATGCCATCCATTTTAAGCTCTGCGCAAAAGACCGCATGCTCTCTTCCCAGCAATTTATGCACCCGTTTGACAAAATCACAAAGCTCATCGCGCGAATACGTGTTGGCCAAAGAGAGCATCGGAATCGCGTGGGTAACTTGGGAAAACCCTCTTGTCACACTTTCCAAAACACGTTGCGTAGGAGAGCTTGGAGTGACCCACTCCGGATGGTCTTTTTCAATCTCTTCGAGTTTTTTTAAAAGCTGATCATAAGCATAGTCGGAAATGAGAGGTTTCGCTTCGACATAATAATGTTTATCGTGCTTACGCACTTCCTGGATTAATTTGCGGTATTCTTCTTTTGTTACCATTGAATTTCAAACAGTTGTGTGGCAAGCGGGGCTAATTGAATGGTGAGACCAATCGCTGTGCCTTCGGGATTATGGACAATTTCTATGTGAGAATTGATTTTGCCAGACCCTCCATATTCTTCTCTATCCGTATTAAACACCTCGCGGCATTGCCCCACATTCTGAAGACGAATGAAATAGTGGGAATGGTAATCGGGGGTGAAGTTATGAGTAACGAGAAGATAGCGACCTGTTCCTTTGCGCAAGTAAGAAATTACAGAGTTTTTTCGATCAGAGAAATCCACCCATTCAAATCCCCTCCCATCAAAATCATACTCCCAAAGAGCGGGATTCTCCCGATAAAGATGATTGAGCTCTTTAAAGAAGCGCTGAAGCTGGTGATGGCGCTCATACTGCAAAAGCTCCCACGCAATTTCCTTTTTACAATTCCACTCTTCCCACTGCCCGATCTCAGATCCCATAAAAAGCAGCTTTTTTCCCGGCTGGCACATCTGATAACTTCGCAAGAGTTTTAAATTCGCAAACTTCTGCCAATCATCGCCAGGCATCTTCGACAAAAGGCTCGCTTTCCCATGCACCACTTCATCATGCGATAGGGGAAGTAAGAACCGCTCTGAAAATGCGTAGATCAGACCAAACGTTAATTCATTCTGATGATGGAACCGATAGATCGGATCTTTGTGAAAATAATGAAGCGTGTCATTCATCCAGCCCATGTTCCACTTGAGATCAAATCCCAGACCTCCCGATTCCAAAGGATGGGAAACTCCCGTATATGAGCTCGACTCCTCTGCAATCATCCACGCATGGGGAAATCGCTCATGCACAACAGAATTCAAGTGCTTCATGAATTCAATCGCATCGAGATTTTCCCGTCCTCCATAGCGATTGGGAATCCACTCCCCTTGCACTCTTCCATAATCAAGATAGAGCATGGAGGCAACCGCATCGACGCGCAAACCATCGATATGCATTTTATCGAGCCAAAATAAAGCACTTGCGATCAAAAAATTGCGCACTTCATGCAAGCCATAATTAAAAATCAGCGTGTTCCAATGCGGATGAAATCCTAAACGGGGATCTTCATGCTCAAACAAATAAGAGCCATCAAACTGAGAGAGCGAGTGATCATCCACGGGGAAATGAGCCGGCACCCAGTCCAGAAAAACCCCAATCCCCTCGCTGTGCAGATGATCGACAAAGAACTGAAAATCTTCTGGCGTGCCAAAGCGACTTGTCGCCGCAAAAAAACCGGTCACCTGATATCCCCACGACTCGTCCAAAGGATGCTCAGAAAGCGGCAGCAGCTCCACATGGGTAAATCCCATCTCGCGACAATACTGCGCAAGCTCGAGCGCGATCTCCCGATAATTTTTGAAACGATCCCCCTGTTTTTTCCAGGATCCTAAATGCACCTCATAGATATTGATGGGAGAGGCAAAATGACGCCAGGGGCGCGCTTTTCGATAGTCTTGATCCTTCCACTGATACGCATCGATATCATAGACAACAGAAGCATTGGAAGGGCGCATTTCACTCGACAGCGCGCAGGGATCTGATTTGAGCCGCAAAAACCCTTTCTCTGTATGGATTTCAAATTTGTACTTCTCATGATTTCCAATCCCAGGAACAAATAGCTCCCACACACCAGAGGTTTCGATAAGGCGCATCGGATTCACTCGCCCATCCCACTGATTAAAATCTCCAACAAGGGCAACAGCTCGTGCGCGCGGTGCCCACACAGCGAATTTTGTTCCGCGCACACCCTGATGTTCTACAACACGAGCGCCGAGCACCTCATACAGCTTATAATGCACCCCCTGCCCAAAGAGATAAGCATCCATCTCGCCAAAGGTGGGAAGAAATGCATAAGGATCCAGCCCAAGCATTCCGCTATGATGATACACACGGTAGTCGTATAAAGTTGTCTCTATAGGGACGCGGTATTCAAACACACCTTTAGGATCAACGCGGATCGCCTCGACAATATGCCCCTTCACTTCCAAATACACAGATAGAGCGCCCGGTCGATAGATGCGGATTACCTTCTCCTTATCATTGAGAGGATGAAGGCCTAAATAAGCATGAGGATTTGCTAACACGAAATCAGTTTGAATAGAGTGCATGGCCTTAACTTCCAAGTAAAGAAATCAGATCAAGGGACTCATCGCACTATATTTTTTTTTAGAATGATTGGCAAATGGATTATACATAAACAGCCTGAAGAATTGGCTTTTGGCTGTTTATGTATACTTACGCGCAGGCATGTACAAGCTTGGCAAGGGTTTTGATTGTTGGGTTCCCGCCTTTAAGAGAATAGACTGTGGATCGTGCAACGGATGCTTCTTTTGCAACACGACTTTTGTTTACTGCATAAAGGTAAGTTTCTAGAATCTCAATCACACCTTCGGGATCTCCCTCTTTGAGGCATTCCCAAATAGCGCGGCTGATCAAATCCTCATCGAGCAGCTCTTCTGTTGGATTACTCTCTCTTACAGCTGCGCTTTTTTTCAGTTTTAACATGCGTTTACATTTAGGTTTCAGTGTACTTGCAGAGGATCTTTTTCGCTTTTTTGATATCTTTGCTTTGACCATTTTTATTTCCTCCTAGCAATAACAAGACTTGTGATTCTTCAATATAAGCATAGTAGACACGCCTTCCACTTCGCCACTTTAGTTCCCATACGTCGCCATCGACATCTTTGTGATCACCGAAGTGTCCATCTTCTTTAATATGTGCTAAGCGGCCTAATATCTG
Source organism: Parachlamydiales bacterium (assembly GCA_020053915.1). GTDB lineage: Bacteria > Chlamydiota > Chlamydiia > Chlamydiales > Rhabdochlamydiaceae > JAGVMG01. Next base: position 83,524 of record JAGVMG010000053.1, read on the forward strand.
AACTTTGCATTTTTCCGGTTGCTCTGCCAACCATTCATCATATTCGGCCGTATTTAAGACTGTGTATCTATTGCATTTCATCTTTAAGTGTAGTTTATATCGGACAGTTTGTCAATACTTATATCGCATTACATTAAGAGAGAGCACGTTAAGCTTTGCGAAAGAATCTGCGAAAGCAAATTTCAAGTCATTCTTAGGAAGAATTGTAATATTTTAAATTAATACTATCAACTTTTTCTCTAGATCCAACTTGAACTTCAGCTGAAAAACTGAAGCAAACAGCTCTACTTCTCAAAGCGATCGAGGAAAAGAACTTGGGTTCCCTTGAGGGTAAGCTCTGCATACCCATCGTTCACGGGGATGACTTTGCCTTTCTGCGTACGTGCAGTTCTAAGACGCAACGAGCGGACCTGTTTGGGGAACTCGAGGATGGTCTGGTATTCTAGATAAGCCTCATTACTTAATGCAATAATTTCAAACAAATAACTTGATTAAATTAAAAAATAAAATAACATTATAGTTTGATATTGCAAAAAAACAATTAACTATAATAAAATAAACAACCTTAAAGGAAGGTTATCATGACAACAAGACTTACAAGTTCCCACAAAAATCAGGACTCTCAAGAAGTGCTTGCCCGCTGGAATGAGAAATATCAAACCTTTGCAGCACAAGCCAAAACATTACAGTCATTAAAAGGCAGTGCAAGCCAACACCGCGTGTCCAAAACCTTTCAACAGTACCGTACAGCTTATCAAGATTTAAAAATTGATTTGAAGGTGGAGCTAGCAAATCGCCAAAGTCAATCCAACCAAGATCCCATTCTCTCAACCGGTCACGATTGGTTAAGCGGGCTCAAGCAATCGCATCACCAGGTCAAACAATCGATTGCTCACCTATCCACCCTCAATTCAAAGAGCTCTTTATCCACTCAGATTCACAATTCCAAAGATGCCCATGAGATCTTCAAAACAACGTTCTACCAGCTCGAAACAACGAAATCCCTTTCTCAAGATCTTTCTTCTTATATGAAAGGATACTACTCTCTAAAAATGCATCTTGCGACACTACGCCATAGCCTCCCCTCTTCCGATTCGCGTTGCACAGTTGTCGATAAGATCAAGCAAAATGCTCGCTCCCTACATCAACACGCGCTTTCTTTTGAAAAAAAGCCTGTTGTTGAATTCCCCCCTTACACTTTAGAGCTTCGTTTCTCCGGTAATCGCAGCCAAGCTTTGACTATCTCCAACACTAGCGATATCCGGGCTTTCGCAAAAACAGTGGAGGAGCATATTCAATCCAGTAACGAATCGGTACGATTAAATTTTCCGCAGCGGTTCTTATCTCTTACTCAAGCCGTTAAAATAGCAAACGACATTCAAAAATTTACAACGTCTAAAACTTTGGATTTCGATCATTCCAAGTATCAATCAGGAACGTACTCACAGACCTTCACGATTAGCCCCAAAATTTTAAAAACAGAAGAAACAAAAAAAGGGGAAATCAAACGCATTTATGCAAATGGAACTCATGAACTCTTTGTTTCAGAAAGTGGATACTATTGTGGCACCCGCTACTTTCCTGATAGCAGAAAAGAATCGGGGCGATTCAATACGTACGATGGAAACTTGAGTAATGGATACCGCGTAGAGACGGATGGTCAGATTACATTTGTTCATCCTCTTAGTCTCATTTCTTCCTATCACACTGCTCCCCCTTTGCACATTGTTGAAGTCGAAGGAAAGCTTGTTGTTTTAGAACAACCACACTCAAAACATATGATTTCAGAGACCTCTTTGATAGAAGCTTTGATTAAACTAGGTTCAGGTGAAAAAAGCATTAAGCCTGTCTTAGAACATAAAGCCTTTAAAAAGCACAAAGCTGCATTTATTCAACATATGCTTGGTACAGAACCTTCTGGAACTCCCCGGCTATTTAACTTTTCAAATGTGGTCATCTCCAATGTGCTCGATATTTTGAATATTCGATCGATTAACCCTTTAACAATGACAGATCCCACTACAGGCCAAAATCTTTTCCAACATATCGCTAATCGCACGATTGCTTATAATGAAGATCCCCCTCTGATCATCAAACTCGCAAAAAGTTTTCCCGAAGCATTCCAATTAATCGGAGTAGAAATTATCGAAACTGCTCTAAGAAAAGAAATGGAGTGGGAAAATATACTTTTGTTGGCCAAACAATTTACAGAAGTAGGAGGACAGTTCGATCTTTACCATCAGATATGGTTGCAAACGGCTCAAGGAGCAGTTCCTGATGCCTCATTTAACCAGGCACTTACTTCATTCACTCCTGATCAGCGGAGAGTCATCTATAAGACAGCATTCGATTACAATAATCCTCATATTCATGAACCATCGGATATCGCTATACAACCTCAGCAATACTCTGTGAATCTCATGTTTATAAATCAGGGCAGAATCCCTTCTTCTCAAAATTTCTTATTTGGGAAAGGATCTTCTCAAGCAGAACGAAAGCAATATTTCCGCGATCATTTTATCAAGCCTGTTTCAAAATGGGCAAAAGCTAGCCCTGATACCACTGTAAATGTTTGGGTAGATGGGGAAATGGCCACGAAAACCGCAATTAGAAAAACAAAGTCCGATCTGTCAAAAAAATTAATAGGAAAAACACATGGCCCCGTGAAGTTTAGAGATATACGGACCCTGGACACTGTTCGCTCCCATCCAGAAGTATTTAGTGAGAAAATGCCTGTCTATTTTCGCGTCGATTTGCTGCGAGCCATCATTGCCGACTCAATCTTAAGAATTAAAGAAACCCAATTTTTCGTCTACGGCGATCTCGACATGAAAGCTCTTTCTTTGCAAGAACTATTCGATCAGAAAACAGTTCAGCTTCTGAATCGATGGGGGTTTGTGATGGCCAAAAAAGCTGGAGTTTTAAAGTATGAAAATGGATTTCAGATTATTAATGGAGAACATGAAGCTCTCATGGATTCCCATCGAAAAACAATCATCGACATGAACCTCCAAAGAGCCATCCAGAAACCTCAAGAAGTTGACCAACAGCAAGTTTATGACATTTATAAAATGATGATGGCTCATCTGCTTGAAAAAGAGGGTAGCCGTGGAGTCCTTGAATTCTCAGATGAGAAAGAGTTGGACGGATTGGATACAGCTAAAAAAATGCAGTGGATCATGGTCAACTGGGGACCAAAATATCTCTTTTATCTCAACTTTAAGCGTAGAAAAGATGGTGTTGAGGTGAATGCTGCTGATGTTGGAAAAAATTCCATCCCCACAAAGCCTGTTGTCCTTCCCCCTTCTCGGTTTTTTGGAGGTTCTGGAGCTGCGGTCAGTTATTCGTAAGAACCTAAGTTCATCTCTCAAAGCGATCGAGGAAAAGAATCTGGTTCGCTTTGAGGGCGAGCCCTACATACCCGTCATTGACAGTAACGACTTTGCCTTTCTGCGTGCGCGCGGTTCTAAGACGCAACGAGCGGGTCTGCTTGGGGAGCTCAAGGACAACCGAACGCTCGGCTGCCGCGTGAAGCACCACTTTGTTTAGACGGTGTTTAGCCCACTCGAAAGAGATCTTTTCTCCTTTTTCTGTGACGATGTCGACAAATCTGCCTGCGGCAAATTCAGAGGGTAGAAACGGAAGAATCTTCCAGCCGCCTTCCATTTCTTGGAAAAACAGAGAGCGGATGAGCTTACCACCTAAAGTGAGAATGGGCAGCGCAGAAAGTGTGGATGGGATGTTGTCGTCCGGCAGGATCCCTTGGTGTTTTTCATCGGTGAGATGAGGCACACAGATGCCCGCAAACGCTGTTTGAAAAAGCTGCTCAAATAAAGGACAGATGCGCAGGGTCTCTTTGTTTGCGACGGCTTCTTGACAGGCAGCGAGTAAGCGGAAGGTTCCGATCGAAGGGATCTCTTGGGAGATGTGAGGGGTCATTTGGCCTAAGCGGAGCCAGAGAGGGAAAATCTCTTTTAAATCCTGGCGGCGGCAGATGAGATCCCAGTCTTGTGCTTTGTGCATGCCTAAAGAGAGGCGCTCTTCAGGAACGCGTGGCAAGAGATGTTCTTCAGGAATGGGCAACAAGAGGGTTTGTTTTTCTTTAATTTCATAATGGATGCTCTTTTGTACACAAGCGCAAACAATCCCCCCTTTTGGCAATTTTTCGAAGGCAATGGAAATCCCATCGGGTTGACGATGGATCTGATAGCGGAGATACCCTTGCGCCGTCATTCCGAAGACAAGGACCACTCCTCTTTCCAGATCCACTTCAGCGGTAAATCCTTGCATCGGTCCTGGGATACTTAGCTTGACATCCATCTGTTTGGAAGCATCTGCAAGAGAGGAAAAGCGTAAAAGAGCAGGAAACACTTCGACCTGCCACTCAGATTTAGGGAGCAAACAAAACACTCCGGGAAGATGGGAAAAGGGATGAAGCCGTTCTGCAATGGTAATTTTCATAAAACTTTTTTTCCGATGAGTCCTTTAGGAGTGTTTTTTACGAGTTCTACTTGAATAAGATCGTTTTTCTCTGCCATTTCAACCGGCACAAAAACGGAGATAAAATTTTCAGTGTGTCCGCTGATGTAACCGGGCATCGTTTCTGTGTCGCTTTCGACCAATACGGATACTGTTCTTCCGACATAGGCAGAAGAGAGCTCAAAGGCGTTTTGCTCTGCGAGCCTAAGCACGCGTTGTTTGCGTTCTGAAATGAGAGAGGGAGGAACTTTGTTGGGATAAAGCGCAGCTCTTGTGCGTTCGCGCTCACTATAGGGAAACATGTGCACCTTGGCAAACCGCACCTCATTCATCACGTCCAGCGTATCTTGAAAATCAGCTTCACTCTCTCCGGGGAATCCGACGATGATGTCGGTCGTGACCGTAAAATCGGGACAGGCAGAGCGCAGGCGCTCGACTGTATCGAGAAAAATTTCTCGGGTGTATTTTCGGTTCATCCGCTTTAAAATCACATTCGAGCCCGATTGGAGTACGATATGCATCGAAGGACATGTGGTTTTGCCTTGTAAAATGGCTTGAGTTAGCTCCTCGTCGATCTCGTCGGGATCAATCGAAGAGACGCGCAATCGGCACAGTCCTTCTATAGCGTCGACCGCGCGCACAAGCTCGCTTAAACGTACCGGCGGCTCTCCTTCTTGGGGAGCTCCATCATAATCGCCCACGTTGATCCCAGTAATCACCACTTCCTTGTATCCATGCGCTACAAGAGAGCGCACTTCATTTAAAATGTCATCTAATCTGCGCGAGCGGGACCTGCCGCGCACATAAGGAATGATGCAATACGTACAAAACGAGTTACAGCCATCTTGCACTTTGACAAAGGCCCGTGTATGAGCTGAAAAATTCTCAATTGCAAATTCGGGGACAGTCTCTTCAGGAAAGACAATAGAAAGGAGGTTTTCTTTCTCCTTGTTCGGAACGACAAGGTCAACCTCGCCCATCTCTGCAATCTCCTGGGGAAGCCTTTCTGCAAGGCAGCCTGTGACAATGAGTTTCGCATCTGGATTTTGCCGTTTAAGGGAGCGGATCTGATAGCGTGAGGAGCTGTCTGCTGATTCTGTAACCGTACAGGTATTGACAATGCACAGCTCTGCCGATTCCTTTTCCCCGACCTCCCGATACCCCATTTTTTTCAGCTGGTCGGTATAAGCCTGGGATTCGTACTGATTGGTCCGGCACCCTAAAGTGACAACTTTAAATGTTTTTTGTCTTTCCACGCGTGAACCTGAACATAATTAAGAAGAGGATTATGCCCGAAGAGAGGATGAGATTCAATGCTCTTGGAAAAAAAAGGAAAGCCGGATAGGATCAAGTTTTCAATCACCTAGAGAATTTCATGCCTTTTTTTGCCTCCGCCCTCTCCCTTTTTCTCGTTCTCAACTCGATTGGAAACATTCCCCTCTTTGTCGCGTTGTTGTCAAAATATAATAGCGACAGGCAGAGACAAATCATTTTAAGAGAACTGCTGATCGCTCTTGGAATCCTCTTGAGTTTCAACTACTTCGGAAATGTGATCATGGAACTGTTGGGAATTTCGCAGCCGATCATCGGCATTGCGGGAGGCATTCTTCTGTTCATCATCGCGATGGGGATGATCTTCCCGCATACTGGAGATAAACCAGAAGATGCGCGCCATCAAGAGCCCTTTATTGTCCCCTTAGCAATTCCGCTTGTAGCAGGTCCTGGCGGGATCGCTGCCGTCATGGTCTATTCCGAGCAGTTTCACCATGTCTGGCTGATGGCAGGAATCATCTTAACAGCTTGGATCCCAACTTTAATCATCCTGCTTCTCTCCTCAAACATCAAAAAATTTCTCGGACAAAAGGGACTTCTCGCCTGTCAAAAACTCGGCGGGATGATCATCTGCTTGCTCGCCATTCAAATGTTAACCTCAGGGGCGATGGCCCTTCTCAAGGAAACATTTGCACCGATTGTTAATAAAGAAGCCGTTTCTTTACCAACTATTCATAAATAGCTTATAATCTGAAACTTAAGAATTGTTGTTGCAAAACGCCAACATCGATGACGTTTTGCAACAGAATGTCAAAAAATGAATTTCTATCCCCGCTACTTTCAAGAGCCCGGTGTGAGCTATTTTCTTTTTGGCCCAAGAGGAACTGGGAAAACAACGCTTATTCATAGGCTTCATCCTGAGGCACTTTGGATCGATCTTTTACAACCCGATCTAGAACGAGCGCTCCTCAGCCGCCCTGAAATGCTTAAAGAAATGATCGAAGGCCAACCGGACAAAAAAACGGTTGTAATCGATAAAGTTCAAATGTTCCCGCTCTTTTAAATGTCGTTCATTTAATGATCGAAAAAAAAGAGGGGATCCAATTTGTTCTAACGGGATCGAGTTCGCGCAAACTAAAACGCACGGGAGCTAACCTGCTGGGGGGAAGGGCGTATAAAAGAACACTTCATCCTTTTATGGCATCAGAGCTCGGAGAAGATTTTGATTTTGAGTCAGCTCTTGCTCAAGGACTCCTACCCCTCTTAATTCAATCTAAAAATCCAAGAAGTGTTTTAGAAGGATACATTTCCTTATATCTTAAAGAGGAAATACAAGCAGAAGGACTCGTGCGTAATTTAGAACAATTCTCTCGATTTCTGGATGTGATTTCTTTTTCTCATGGTTCGATTCTTAACACGACAAATATTGCTCGAGAAAGTGAAATTAAACGATCAACAGTCGGCAATTACATTGAAATTCTTGAAGAACTTTTGCTTGCCTATCAAATCCCCGTATTTGAAAAAAGAGCGGCAAGACATTTAACATCACACCCAAAATTTTATCTGTTTGATTCTGGAGTATTTCAAGTATTACGTCCGAAGGGTCCTCTTGACCGCCCTCAAGAAATCGACGGAGCTGCTCTCGAAGGTTTAATCGCTCAACATTTAATCGCCTGGTGCGACTATAGCAGAGAACAAGCATCTGTCTATTTTTGGCGTACGCGTTCCGATCTCGAGGTAGATTTTGTTATTTATGGAGAAAAGAGCTTTTATGCAATCGAAGTGAAGAATGCCAAAAAAGTCTCTTCGCAAGATCTGAAAGGATTACAAGCCTTTTTAGGAGATTATCCAGAGGCTAAAGCTTTGCTTCTTTATCGCGGCAATGAACGATTAAAAATGGGAGATATTCTCTGCCTTCCAGTTGCAGAATTTCTAAAAAATTTGACCCCTAATCAGGCCATTAGTATCTAGCGCGTGCAGGGATGTAACCTCTCTCGCATAATGAGATATAGGAGTGAGGGCAAACGATCAGGTGGTCATCGAGTGCAATGCCCATCGTGCGACCAGCGTGCAGAAGGCAACGAGTAAGCGCGAGGTCCGCCTCCGACGGGGAGGGATCACCGCTGGGGTGGTTGTGCGCGAGGATCAAACTGTGGGCTTTGTAGCGCACGGCGGGATAGAACACTTCTCGCGGATGCACAAGGATCTCTGAAAGAGTGCCTTTTGAGACCGCCTCTTGGTGAATCAAACACCCGCGCACATCGCGTAAAATCACCATCAACACTTCTTGCTTTTCTTGTGCGATCTCATTTTTTGCAATGGCATAGGCATGCTCGGGGGCAGCAATCGTATGTTTATCGTGGATCGCGATTTGCTTATACTTGCGTGCGATACAAAAAACGGCTTGAAGCTGGATCGCTTTCGCTCTACCGATCCCTTTAATTTCCATGAGTTCAACGATGGAAGCATCGATTAAACGCTCTAAACTGCTAAAGCGCACGACAAGTTCTTCGCTTAAACTTAAGACTGATTTACCCTGAGTGCCGCTGCCGAGGACAATCGCGATAAGCTCTGCCAGGTTTAAGGCATCGACCCCATGGCGCTCGAGGCGTTCGCGGGGTCTTAATTCGAGGGGCAGCTCGCGCAGTGCAAATGAAGGCATGAATTCACCTTTCTAAAAATGGAAGAACCTTATATTCGAGACGCGCGGGGATCTCTGCTTCAAGGAGGATATCGTTCTCCTCGTATTCACAGGTGATCACCTTCCCCTCGCGCATCAGCTCGCTGACAAGCGCGTAGTGGCTTTGAGGGATGCGCGCTTTAATTAATTTGCGCAAGAGCGAGATCTCTTGGATCATCATCTCTAAAAGCTCATCAAAGCCTGTGCCGTTAGTTGCAGAAATCGCGACTGTTTTTGGATATTTTAGACGGAGTTTGACAAGAAGCGCGGGATTCTCACAAAGATCAATCTTGTTAAACACAGTGATCGTGGGACGATCTGCAGCGCCAAGCTCCTTTAATACGTTAGCTGTCTCTTCAGCTTGCTTTTCTGCTTGAGGATGGCTCACATCGATGAGATGCAAAAGAATGTCCGTATGGATCGCCTCCTCGAGCGTACTTTTGAAAGCCGCAACGAGAGTGTGGGGAATCTTGCGGATGAATCCGACCGTGTCAATCAGCAAGATCTCTTGTCGGTTGGGCAGTTGGAATTTGCGTGTCGTCGTGTCGAGTGTCGCAAAGAGTTTATCTTCGGAAAGCACATTCGCTTTTGTCAGGGCATTGAGCAATGTCGATTTGCCAGTATTGGTGTAGCCCACGATGGCAAAGGTGGGAATTCCTGTTCTTTGCCGCAATACGCGTTGGGTCAAGCGCTGCTCCGCGACCTCTTCGATCTCGACTTTTAGCCGGTCGACTCTGCGGCGCAAAAGACGCCTGTCGATCTCAATTTGTTTCTCCCCTTCCCCTTTTAGGTAAGCGCCGCCGCCCGCAGACGACTGACGAGAAAGGTGGGTCCACATTCTCCGCAAACGGGGAAACTGGTATTTGACTTTCGCAAGTTCGACTTGCAACCGCGCCTCTCGCGTACGAGCGCGCTGAGCAAACACCTCGATGATCAACTCAGTGCGGTCGATCACGGGACGGCGAAAGATTTTTTCCAAGTTGCGCTGCTGATGAGGAGAAATCTCATCGTCGAAGATGATGAGCTCAGCCTGCATTTCTTCCGCTTTTTGCAAAATCTCATCGAGCTTTCCTGAGCCGATATACGTTCCTGCATCGAGTTTTTTTATCGAACACGGTATTTGCAGAGTGACGGAAAGACCATAGGTCTCACACAGGCGCTCTAACTCAGCTAAATTCTCTTCGCAGACGATTTTGTCATCGCTCGAGCGGTAGATGCCGACGAGAAAGGCTTTATGAAACGCCTTAAGATCAAAAGGAGCTGTAGGATCAAGTCTTTCTTCTGTCATTCGATTGCCTCAAAAGGGATCTCTAAACCATCATAGCTCAAGCGCACCTGGGAAGGAAGCGCTGCATTGACAGCCTCATGGTCGAGATCGTGGGCGATATGGGTTAAATAGGTCTTTTCTGCACCAACGAGCTGCGAAAAAGCAACTGCCTCTTCCACACTAAAGTGCATTTTGGTGGGCGTTTGAGCAAGAGCGCTTAAGATGAGCGTTTTAACACCTTTGAGCGCCACAAAAAGCTCTTCAGTATATTCGCGGATATCGGAAATGTAAGCTAAACTTCCGATACGGTAACCTGTCACTTTAGTACCCGCTTGGGAAAAGGTCATGTAATGGATCTTTACGCCTTCAAAAAAGATATCGCCAAACTCGCTTGGCAACAGGGTGAATTTGAGTTGTGCCGTTAAGCTTTTACCCTCTTGCTTGGGTTTGAGCATGTAATGATAGCGCAATTTCAGCTCATCCATCGTCTCATTCGAAAGAAGACAGGGCAACGGCTGGTGTTGAAGAATATAAAAAATCCGTAAATCATCCAACCCGCCAACATGGTCATAGTGGTGATGGGTGAGCAAAACGCCATCGAGATGCTTGATCGAAAAATGCAATGCTTGCTCTCTAAAATCGGGACCAGCATCAATCAGAAAGACTTTGTCCTGCAACGTAATGAGCGCAGAAGATCGCTTGCGTTTATTTGGCAAAGAGGTGGAATTACATATAGGACAGGGACAACCGATTACCGGTACTCCCATCGATCCTCCTGTCCCTAGAAAAAGAAAACGGCCTTGCATAAATGAACATGCGCTCCTGTACAAATTGTCCATGTTAAACCAAATATCCGTTGTTGGGAATTCAAAAAAAATAGCATCAAAACAAAGTTTTATATATACACGATTCTAATCAGGCAACTACGAGTGATCTCCATGTCTACGAAATACCTAATGGCTTTTCTTCTCCTTAAGGGCGCACTCGCTTGCGCCACGCCCCCACCTGCAGTAGAACAATCCCACCCTGATATTCCGATCAAAGCCATTGTTCTTTTAGGGCCCTCTGCGCCAGAGCCTACACCCGAAGAGCTTCAACAGATGCACGGGGTACAATGGATTGGCATCGACGTTCCTGGCTCCAAAAAGAGTCTGCAAGCTGAGTTAGAAAAACTCTTGCAGAATCATGAGGTCACAGTCGACTCAGTTAAACAGATCCAAGCGCGGATTAAAGCCTTTTACGCAAACGCCTCCCACCCGTTTGTGTTGATCCAAGTTCCTCCTCAAGATGTTACCGATGGCGTTCTACAATTTCGGATTACCGAAACCCATGTGGGCAATGTGAATGTCGAAGGCAACACTTGGCACTCTGGGAAAGTATTAAAGCAGTTTCTTGGGCTAAAAACTGGAGATGAGATCGATACAGACGAGATGAGAGAAAATCTCTACTTCATCAATCGAGATCCTTTCTTACAAGCCGATCTGATTTATTCCCAAGGAAAACAAGACTACACCACCGATGTCACTCTCGCTGTGAAAGAACGGGATCAAATTCAGCTTTATGCAGGTGTGGACAACACAGGCATCGAATCGGTCGGAAGAAACCGTTGGTTCATGGGATTCAATTGGGGAAATGCCTTTGGGTTAGGCCATCAGCTCGCCTACCAGTACACAGCCTCCTATAATCGCAACCAGTTTCAAGCGGTCACTGTGCAATACATTGCGCCCCTAACCTGGCACCATGTTCTCAACGTCTATGGCGGATATAGTGTTGTTAACCCCCACTTCAGTTTTCCCACAACGAGAAATCACGGATGGAGCTGTCAGGGAAGTCTGCGTTATGAAATTCCTCTCCCGATGTATTCCCATTTTGAGCACAACATCATTATGGGTGGTGATTTTAAACGGACAAACAACACCTTTGAATTTTCCGATGTCTCTCCAAGAGCTAGTCACAACGTCAACTTGACTCAGCTCTTATTAGAATACAAAGGCTCCTACAGTCAAAACAGTTTCCAGTTTGACTTTGATGGGGAATTTTTCTGGTCACCTGGCTCTTGGCTCCCCGATCAAAGCAAACACGCCTATCAGAGCTTGCGTCGAGGAGGCAGTCCTACTTGGGTCTATTTTCGTGGAGCTCTCTCCTACTTGCAAAGGCTCCCTGCAAATTGGGCACTCTATCTCTTAACCAGAGGACAGATCGCTTCGAATAATTTACTTCCGAGCGAGCAGTATGGGATCGGCGGCTATGACACCGTGCGCGGCTATGAGCAGCGCACCCTCAATAAAGACACTGCCATTTTAAGTACTTTTGAGGTGCGCACGCCCCAAATTTCCGTTGCAAACCACTTTTGCAAAAGCTGCGTAGATGGATTGCAATTCTTAGCCTTTCTCGATTACGGCTGGGGAACGGATCATATTGCAGAAATTCCTGGGTTTAAAACCAATTATCTTCTCGGTGCAGGTCCTGGGATCCGCTATGTGTATGACACTTATTTAACGATGCGCTTCGATGTCGGGGTAAAGCTACATAAAAAACATTTTAACGGAGGCCTTGCGATGATCCACTTTAGTGTCATCGGAAGTTTCTAATGTAAGGTACAAGATGAGAAATCCACTAATCCATTTTTTAATAGCGACGCCACTGTATCTTTCTGTACATCTCACAGCGGGTGATTTTCAAGTTGTTTCAGGCTCTGCAACTGCAACATCGCAAGGAAACCAAACAATCATTGAAAATTCCCCCCAAGCGATTCTGCATTGGGATCATTTTTCCATCCCACAAGGCGATCATCTTCACTTTGCTCAAATGAATGCCGCTTCCAAAGTCTTAAACCGCGTGACGGGAAATCAATTTAGCGCGCTCTTGGGCACACTGACCTCCAATGGACAAGTGTATCTCATCAACCCACAGGGCATCCTCGTTGGCCCGAACGCCTTCATCCAGACAGCTGGATTCATCGCATCAACCGCCGACATATCTAACGCAGATTTTATCAATGGAAAAGATCTTCTATTCAAGCTTCCCGGCAGCGGTAAAATCGTCAACCAAGGGATGATCCAATGTGCTGAAGGAAACATTTTTCTCATTGCAAAAGAGATTAGCAATGAAGGGATCTGCGAGGGAAAGTTCATCGGCATGGGATCGGGAACCGAGGTGTTGATCCAACCAGAGGGCGATCAACGGGTCTACATCCGCTTAGAATCTCTAGATTCGGGAGAGATCTCTAACACAGGAACACTGCAAGCACTCGCTGTCGAACTGCAAAGCACAAGCCCTTATGACAAAGCGATCCGCATGGGTGGAAAAACAGAAACGCTCTCACTTCACCAACAAGGGGGCAAGATCTTGCTTTCCGCCACATATGGCGGGGTAAGTATCGACGGAACACTTGCTGCTCCCTCTGGTGAGATCCAAGTGCTCGGAAAAGAAATTGTGCTAGAGGCAACTTCCCTGATCGACACCTCAGGCCCGAGCGGCGGCAAGATCTCTATCGGCGGCGGCTCGCGAGGTCAAGATCCCTCGCTCTTTAACGCCGACAACGTATATGTCGCTCAAGGAGCAGCCATAAACGCAGATGGACTGAGTAGTGATGCAGGCTCTGTCATCATCTGGGGCAACGAAGTGACCGACTTCAATGGACACATCAATGCCAGAGCTCTCGGCACCACTGGAAACGGAGGCTTTGCAGAAATCTCTGCACTAGCCGGCATCAGAGTCAATGATCACCCCGATTTAAGAGCCGCTCACGGCATCGACGGACATCTTCTCATCGACCCAGGTTCTGTGACGGTACAATCGGGGCCGAATACAGCGCCTCCTGTCTCGATGGATCTATTTAATGATGGCTGGATTAATGGACAACTCGCCTTGAGCTCGCTTACCATCGACACCGCGAATTCCACCAACGGCGGCACACAAAATCTCTCGGTAAACAACAACGTGGCAATCTCATGGAGCACTGACAATACGCTGTCTCTCATTGCCGGCGCAAATTTCACCCTATTTACCGGCACAGCAACAATTACCAACACCGCTGCTGGCAGCATTAATATTTACGGCAATAGCAATGGAACGGTGATCGGAACGAGCACCTTCTCCTTTGTCAATGGCAACATCTCATTTTTTGGCAGAAATACCCCGACAGGCGGCACAGGAATCACTTGCTTTGGACCAACCGTAACAGCGTCAGGAACAGGAAACATCTCGCTCCAAGGGATTGGGCAAGGGGGCATTGCATTTGGAAATGGAACGATCGTGACAAGCAATCAAGGTAATATCACACTCCTCGGAGAAAATATTGCCTCTGCAGCAGGGTTTAATGGCGTTCAGCCGAATGTCAGCACATTAAGCTCCAGCGGAACAGGAAACATCAGTCTCATCGGAACCTCTGGAACAGGAGTGTCTTCTCACGCTGGTGTTGACCTTTTCCAAACCACCATCAGTGTAACGAATGGAAATCTGTCGATCCGAGGAAACACACAAATCGGCGATAACGGAGTCCTTGCCAATAGCCCGACAATCACATCCACTGGCACGGGCAACATCTCTATTTCAGGAACCACTCTAGCGCCTGCCACTATTCCTACTGCCCTTGGGACATTCCTTACAGCAGGGACGAATATCAACTCTACAGGCACAGGCTCGATCGCAATTGTTGGCACCAGTCCTGGAAATACAGGCTTAATGTCTCAAGGCGCCGTTGCTTTTCCTGTCATGGTCCATGCGATCAATGGCAATATTGCGCTCGCAGGCTCAGGATCCCTGGGAATCTCCCTTATCAATTCCACACAAATTTTCACTACAGGATCTGGCTCCATCGCTGCAGAGACACTTAGCCAAAGTGATTTTAACATCCAAGAAGCGAGTTTCATCTCGACACAGGGCACAGGGGCTCTTGCCGTGGCAAGCAGCCGAGACCTCCTAATCTTAGGTGGCAGCAATCCTAACGCAAGTGCTCTCATCAGCAATAATTCAGGCACCGCACTCATTAGTGCAGCGCGAGATCTTATCCTCACGGGAGGCTCAGCATCCGGAGCTGCTGCCGCTATCCGACCGATTGGAACTTCCGCATCTATTTGCGTATCTCCCGTCGGAAGAAATCTCACCCTCACCGCAGGAACGGCTGCAGACGCACAAGCCCAGATCGGATCTATCCTAACAACCGCTCAAGGAAATATCACCGTTGGCTCTGTCATTGGAGCCACCCTCCTAGATGGTTTCAACACCACGAGCTTTGCCGCCATCGGACACGGCAGCCCCGGCAATGCCGTATCTAATTTAAGTGGACAAATCATTCTTCTCACTGGAGGAGACATCACGTTAAGAGGTGCAACAGCTGGAGCTGGAACGTTCGGCTTTGCTCAGATTGGACATGTCGATCAAACAGGCCAGAGCTCAACGCTCAGCGGCAACTTCAACATCAGCTCTCAAGGATCAATTAACGTCCTCGGCGGCTCCCTAGCTACTGCAAGTGCGCAGATCGGCCATGGAGGCCAAAGTTTGACCACCACCATCGGTGCTTGTCAGATGACAATCAAGGCCGGTATTAACTGCACCATTTTATCATCGACAGGACAAGCTAACATCGTTAACAGAAGCTCTGTTCCAAATAGCGGAAATCTCACCCTGGTCGTCGACAACCTCTTCAATACACAACCCCATGCAGGGACAGGAAGTTTCACCTTTGGCTCAACTCTTACTGCCACAGGAAAACTCAAAATTTATACCTCCACCCAAGCCTTTAACCACATCGCTCCGGGCACCTTGATTAATGGAGCTCCCTTCTTTCCTGGGCCTCTTTATAAAAATAGCGCCACAGAAGAATGGGGCATCTGGTTTCCGGGCGGCAGCTACGGCGCCACGCCCTTTAAGTTCTATTACAAAGATGATTTCTTTGGGATTCCAGCAGAACTTGTGATCGCTAACATGGGCTCTTTAGCCGATCTACTCCCTGTCATTCCCACACGGGAGTTTAACATCCAGTTCCTCAATGCCTGCTCTGTGTGGAAGAAAAAACTCTTTTATTGCGACGTGAAACACGCTCCAATTTTATCCTCGAATTGGACCGATCAAGTGAATCTACTAGATTTAGAGTTTGAATTGATCCCAGAAGAAGTGGCTCAAGATGAGCCGGCTAACAAAGAAGGTCAGTTTTAAGCTGCTCAGCTAAAAGAGCGTGGTAGAGAAGACCGCGCGATCCCAGCGCGGTAAAAAGAAAACATTTCTCATTGAGCCGAGCGGTAATCGGAAAATAATGCTCGGGACGCGCGACCCGCACCCCAGCTCTGACCTCAATGACGTTGAGATGCTTCACTTCAGGAAAAAAACCCGCTATTTTAGGCAGAATCTGTTCCAAAGCTTGCTTCTCCACTGGCTCATCCGATGTAAACTGCTTTTCATACGTCGAGCCCAAGTGGTAAACCCCAGCTTTTTCCCCTAAAGCCACATACCCCTTTCCAATCAAGCTCTTAGCTAAATAGAGCTCACCATCCGGAGCTGCAGCACGCAAGACATGCCCCTTTGTGAATTTTAAACGTACATCCTCGCATTCGGCAAAATTCTTCACCCCGAAGCCCGCTGCGATCACAATCCGATCAAAATCCGACAAAGCAGCAAGCGTATCAACCCTCGCTCTCTCCAACGCCCCTCCGCGTGACGCAATGAGCTGCCACAATCCCTCCAAGTACATGCCACAATGCACCGTCACCCCGGATCGGATCCAAAACGCGCCCTCACCGACATCCTCGATGTCCCCGTGTTCAACAACATGCTTTTCAAACGCGCTTCTCTGCTCTTCATCCTGAGCGATCCGCACAATCCCCTCATAACGCGCGACAGCAAATCCCAGCTTTTGTTCCACCTGAGAGAGCAAATGGCGCGTTGCAGCCAACCCCTCTGTCGCCAGGTGACTGCGCCGTCCTTGCTCACCGACATAAGGATGCATCAGCCCCGAAGCCACACCAGAAGCACCTCCCCCCACCCCTTTAGGATCAAAGAGAGTCACTTGACACGGCTCAGATTCAAGCAACTTCCACGCCAAACTGAGCCCGCTTAACCCCGCCCCAATAATCGCGATCTTCATGAAGACTCTTGCTTGAGCTTCCGCTGCATCCAGACATGACTTTCTGCGGAAAAATTAAAGAAGAAAATCACAGCAGGAGAGAGCAAAACGCTAAAGGGAAGCATAATAAAAAAGAGCTGTACGCCGCTGGCAAAAGTATGTTCTGCCATGAAATAACTCTTTCCTGTAATGAGTGCGGCCAACATCATGACCCCCACCACCACAATCGCAGGAAGGATCCCCAAAAAGAAAAAGACCCCGTTGGAAAAAGGGCTTGAGCGGAAACGCTTCAAAAGAGTTTCAAACACCTGAAACTGCGCCGACGATTTCAAAGCGACCGCAGGCGTGAGAAAGAATAATAGAGTCACACTCAATAAACTCAACGCAAACGAACCTAAGAGCAGCAAAAAAGGCCCAAAGGAGAGAACCACCCCTAAAAAATCCCCAATGCCAGGAATCTCTTTCAGCAAATAGAAAACCCCCAGCAATGTCCATAACAGAAAATATCCCAAAATGAGCGGTAAAGTCAGATACGCCACCTGAACCATCAAGTCCCAAGACTCTCGAAACGTCCGGCGGAAACTAAAGGGAAGGCTTTTGACCTCATGATGATAAACACGGGTTAAGACAATACCCGCTGTAATCAAGAGTGCAGAGCAGAAAAAAATCGGCAAAAAAGTGAGACTTAACGCAATCCAGTTACCCGATCCCCTTGCAAGCGATTTACAAAACACAACCACAAGCCCGCATAAAATCAGAACAGGCGCCGTGAATAGCAACTTCTTGCGCGAAAATGTAAACTGCAAAGATCGATTAAACAGATGTTCCAGCTCGTTCCAAGACATAGGGGGACCTCCTCTAACATTCCAGAGAAGTATACCCCATTCCCTTTAGAAATCAAATCTCATTCCAAAGGTCAGCCCTTGAAAAGCTAGATCCCCGTCATTCTGAGTCAGTGGCCCCGGATTGGCATTGTTGACAAAACGCACCAGCCGGTTTTGGTCAAAAAATACATTGAATTCCCACCCAAATTTAAGCCCGAAGTGATAGTGGTCTCGATGGAACAGATAATCCCACTGGATCCCCAAGGCCACCTCTGCCACTGGAATCACACTCGAATTCACATTTCTCAAGTCAACAAACGTCGTATCCGCCTTCTTGAATTTTTCATGCTGATGGTTGCTCAAATGAGAAGAGAGCAAAGAAGCTGCTCCATTCCCATAAAAGCTAAATCCCCTGCCCAACCCCCAAAGCGTATCCACTCCCATCCTGAGGCCCACCGCCCAAAGATCGGCAGACATATGATTTCGGTATGTATCGCCAGGAGCTGCCGTTCCCCCCTTGTACTCAATCGAATAGTCTTGATCGATCACAAGCCCCCGCACGCCGACAAACGGCCGCAACGTCAACCAGGAGCCTACCGTACATGTACGCCCCAACTCCAAATCCCCGATATTTATATTCGCATCCAGATGCGCTCTTGCAGAAGAAACATAAGTGCCCGGCGATGCGGATGGAGCCATCCACGAAGGAAACAACGTCTTATCCGTATGTCCATGAGCTTCCGCTTGCACATAGGTATAGCCCACATACAGATCCCATTGATCATGGCGAGGCATCTTCACTCCCACCCCTAATCGAAAACCCCAATCCCACTGAAAATGGGGATGTTGCACATGCCCATCATCGATCCGCGAGGTACTATCACTTGTCACCCCAAAGCTGAGATTGTCTTCAGAAGCCTGCCAAAACAGCACTTCCGCATCGACCCACAAATGATTGTCGCCCTGGACCTCATTTGGGTTAAACATCTTGGAAGGGGGCTGAGGTGTTGTGTCCGCATACAAAGATCCTGCAGAACATAACAACAACGATAAAGCAATCCGAGCCGTCTCTTTTCTCATAAAACCCCCTAAACAATTTAAATCAAAAACAATTAAGCAAAACTAATTACATTAAAACAACTTAACCACATTTAATTTAAACTTAATTAGAATTAATTTGTTTGTCAACAATTAAATTAATAACAAAACAATAGAATAGGCACTTGAAGTGAGGGATAATATTCACCACAGAGATGAGAATTAAGACTCGCGGGCCTTGTACAGGTATTTAGGACGGACAATAGGAGTACCTTTCCCGCCGCGCGCATCCAAGCGCTCATAGACGATCTGCATCGCAATGCCCACCGTCCGAGAAAGACCAAAGAGAATGGTAAAATACTCAGGATAACTGAAGCCCGCTGCTGTGAGCAGCGTTCCTGAAATGGCATCTACGTTAGGATGGGGATCAGAGATTTTAGGATTCTCAGAGAGAACCTTAGACCCTTGAGTGCGAAGGTGAAGGGCAATCTTGACCAAGGGATGGTCGGGATAATGTTGCTGACAAAATGCATACTGCACGGTCGCGCGCGGATCTTCCACACGAAGAACCGCATGGCCAAAGCCAAAGACAAGCTCATTATTGGCTAACCGGTGACGGATCAACGCCTCCACTTGGGCAGCGCTTGCATCTTCGCCCACCTCTTCGAGAACAGATAATACAAACTGCAAGCAATCTTGATTCGCCTTCCCATGACGCGGACCTGCCAAAGCACACATCGCAGAGGCAATGGATCCATACATATCTTCTAGTCCTGACGCCACGGCCTTACCGACAAACGTCGATAAATTCCCCCCGCCATGGTCGTAATGCAAGATATTGAATAACTTCATCACACGGATCAGCTCATCCTTTTGCACCTGAGGCACCAATAGCATATGGCAAAAGTTCTCCATATAACCCAGCTCTGGGCGCGGATCCGGAGTTTTGCCCCAGCCTGCATGGTGATTAATGACACAAGCGACAAGATGTGGAATTTTCGCGATGAGATTTAAACAGTCCTCCCGATAATCCCCCGTCGATTCAAACATCCCCAAAAGCAACAATGCCGTGCAAAACAGTTTCATCGGATGCCCCTGACGCGGAAGCGCTGAGATCGCTTTGACAACACCCGGATGACACACAGATCTGCTTTCGATTACATCGGAAAACGCCTTTACTTCTGTAGCCGATCCCTCCTTTCCCGAATAGAGAAGATGGATCACATTAATCGGCTCCCACCCCGCAAGTTCCGCCACAGGTTTGCCCACATAGAACAACCCCTTTTCCGCATCCACATAAGAGGTCGTGCAATAGCCGACAGGAAAGCCCCTTAAGCCCGTTTCCAGTTTATCCTTCGTAATTTGAAACAGCACATCATCCGTCATAAGTCTAATCCTTAAGGTGACAACAAATCAGAAATCAAACCCCTTTCTTCTAACAGCTCTTTCTCCGACAGTCGAATCCGCTTTTCAATCGCAGGATCCCAAGGCACATTCGGCACAATTTCGACTGCCCCGTTGCCCTTCGATCGGCACGGAAAAGAAAACAATACCCCTTCTGCAATCCCATAGGGATTACCATCGGAAAGAAGGCCCACCGAAAACCACTGCCCCTCTTTCGTCGGCAGTACTAAAGAACGGATCGAATCGATCGCTGCATTGGCAGCTGAGGCCGCAGAAGATTTACCTCGCGCAGCAATCACCGCCGCCCCCCGCTTTTGAACCGCAGGGATAAATGTCTCTTCACACCAGCTCCGATCCCCGATCAACTCTAAAGCCGGCTTTCCTCGAATCTTCGCATTGACAAAGTCTGGAACTTGCGTCGCAGAATGATTTCCCCAGATCACCACATTCGATACATCGGTCACATCCACATGCGCCTTTTCAGCCAGCATGGCAGATGCGCGGTTTTGATCTAATCGCATCATGGCAAAAAAGCGATTCTTAGGAATCTTAGGAGCGTGATGCATCGCAATTAAGCCATTCGTATTGCACGGGTTACCCACGACCAATACCAAGATATCCTTCGCAGCGACATCACTCAGCGCCCGCCCTTGTTCAATGAAAATTTTCCCATTCTCGCTCAACAGATCTTTCCGCTCCATCCCAGGCCCCCTCGGCTTAGCACCGATGAGAAGCGCATAGTTCACCCCTGCAAAAACCTCACGCGGATCAGAGCCGATCTTTACCTCTTTTAGGAGAGGAAAAGCGCAGTCCTGGAGCTCCATGACCACCCCTTTTAAAGCATCCATTGCCATCGGCAGCTCTAATATATGGAGGGCAACCGGCTGATCCGGTCCTAACATCTCCCCAGAGGCGATCCGAAACAGGATACTATAGGCAATTTGCCCCGCACCTCCTGTGATAGCCACCCGCTTTAACGGCTTGGACATGACGCCTCCTCAAAAGATTCTCTTTATTAATTTTTATTATACACTCTAATTAAAATAAGTTTCAACATAACGATTTTAATTACTGAATAAAACAATATTCAGATTAAGAAGATAAACATCTTAAGAATAGTTTAATTAATAAAAACGAAAGATCCTTGAAGCATTTATTGACCTAATGACGGAAAACTTGATATGATCTACAGAGATTAACAACAAAAAAAGATTTACTACTATGTCCATCCTCCTTGTCATCCTGATGTATGCCACTTGGTCCAGCGTCTTTTCTTTAGGAAAAATCGCACTAAGCTATGCGCCCCCTCTCTTTCTGACAGGAGCCAGGATGACCATTGCAGGACTCATATTACTCGCCTTCATTGCCTGCACGAAGCGTTCGAGCTTTAAACTCTCCTTGAAACAGATCGCTTCGATCGGCCTTCTCGCCTTCTTCTGTATCTATCTGACAAACACCTTGGAATTCTGGGGCTTACAATACTTAACTGCCGCAAAGACCTGCTTCATCTACAGCCTCTCCCCCTTCTTTGCTGCCCTCTTTTCCTACCTTCACTTCGGCGAAAAAATGAACGGCCGCAAATGGATCGGCCTTGGCATCGGCTTTGTCGGTTTTATCCCCGTCCTCCTCACGCAAACTGGCACCGAAGATCTTCTCAATGCCTTTAGCTTTTTCTCTTGGCCCACCCTCGCCATCATCGGAGCCGCGCTCTTTTCCGTTTACGGCTGGGTGCTCTTACGGCTCATGGTCAAAGATCAAGCCCTCTCTCCCCTCATGGCCAATGGAGGCAGCATGCTCATCGGCGGAGTTCTCGCCTTTGTTCACTCTTTCTTTGTCGAATCCTGGAACCCAATTCCCGTCGCAGCTGCCAGCATCGCCCCTTTCATGAAGTGGACCCTCATCATGACAGTTCTCTACAACCTCATCTGCTATAACCTCTACGGTGTCCTGCTCAAACGCTTTACCGCCACCTTCCTTTCCTTCGTCGGCCTCTTAAGCCCCATTTTCGCCTCCCTAAACGGCTGGATCTTTTTAAACGAGCCGCTCTCCCCCGTCATCCTCATGTCGACCGGAGTCGTCTCCCTCGGCCTCTGGATTGTCTACCAAGCCGAACTCAAACAAGGTTATATCGTCTCCTCTAAGGCGGCAGCACCTGCCTCTGCAGAACCTACCAGCCAAAGATAAGTTCTAGCTGGAACGATCTTAGGCTATATAATTCAAATTTAACATGTTTTTAAGCACATTCCTAACTTGCTGCAAACAAATTTGTTAAATTAAAAAAATCATTAATTTATTAGTGAAAATCACACCAGTGAAAAGTGTCTAGGCATAGCACAAAAGCTATTAGCCAACTGCCCATGAGAGCACCTTCTAAATGAGGGTATGCCGAGCGTTCAAATGTTGGCGGACACGTACTTTTTAGCTATAGAGATGCTGCTGCAAGGGCTATTTATCATGAAACGCATTCGATAAGTTGAAGTTCAAAGACCCTTCGATACCAATTTAAGTGCCTTCCTCAACGTTTTTGCATTTTTACGTCTAGCGCAGTTGGTTTTGCCCCAGGTAATCTTTTCTAAACCATCATATTTCATTAATTCGACAAATTTCAAATACACCGCCCCACGAATACTCGAATGAAATCCATTGAGTTCAGATCTAAACGATTCTTTATACTCTTTCTTAGACAATGACTTCATTACTTTAACAGCGTCGCGAAGCTGCATTAATTTCATCGACGGAGAAAGAAGCTTAGGCTCAGATAAAAATAAGCTCAAATCTAGAGGTGGCGGTAAATCAGACGTCGAGAACGCACTTGAGCTGACTGAAGTCGTTTCGCGCGACGAAGAACTGGATGATGAAGAACTTGAAGAGGAGGAGGAACTGCCTGATGAAGGAAATGAAAAACCGCTAGGTAATAAACTAGAACTTGATGAAACAAAATCTGCAGATATTCTAGAACCGACATATTTAAGTCTCAAAGCATCAAGTTCTGAACGACGTTCACTTTCTTTCTTTTCTTTCACTTCTTTAGCAAAACGTTGCGTCAAATCTGAAATACGCCGACTCACACGAACTAATAGGGTAAAGCGAGCACCCATAACATTGGTCTCTATGCGAAGATCACTAGCCAAATTCCAAACTCTCTGAAAACTCTCATAATCTTGAGGACGAATACCACCACCCAATCGTAACACTGCACTGAAATCCTCATTACATAAATGTACTTTACCTTGAAAGGATTCGATCTCAGAAATAAAGGATTGTAATTGGTAAGATAATTTTTCATATACCTCTGGATTCTTTCTGACATCATCCATTTTTATAGATGTCAAAACAGAAGCCGCACTGTATAACAAATCCAATTGTTTTTGGAGATAAATTGAATCATCCACAAGAAACTCATTTTTAAGCGCGAATTTGTATTCGGGCGAAAAATTATACTGTAACCAAGCGTTATGCGCCGCGCTTGAAAAAGGAACTGCAACAGCACGTGCAAAGAGCGCTGAACATACTTTAACAGGATCGTATGTAATAGGTGTATACGAAATAGCCGCTATTGTTGGTGGAGATGGTTGAGACACAATTGATGTGGATGCAGGACCATATGAGCCTGAAGATGGACCAGGAGATTGTGGAGCGCTAGAAGATGTTGCGTAGCTATAGGCTGCGCCAGCAGATGGGTTATAGCCAACTGGGTAAAGACCAGAACCAGGGATAAAACTCATAAAATAACCTCTATTACATTCAGAATTTCCAATACAAACAATAAATTAATTAGTTTCGAAATATATTTTACAGCATATTATCAATTAATCGCAACTACATAATTGCAAAATAAACACAATTACACAAAGCACTGATTATTAGTATATTAGAAACATAAAAGAGTCTCGCACACAGAAATATGAAAGTAATGAGTGGGTAATTGAAAGACTAAACGCATTCACTAGCGCTCATGCCGCAAATCAGCAAAAAAAAAGCCTCAAGTGGTTACCCACTTGAGGCGAATGAAAAACTTGGCGGCGACCTACTCTCCCACACTCTTGTGCGTAGTACCATCGGCGAG